>NZ_JBMHHY010000012.1:0-315555 GCF_049739465.1 Embleya sp. AB8 | reverse complement strand
CCGCGCGCCGCGGGTGCGTGGGGCGCCGGGGGGGGGGGGGGGGGTTGTGTGGGTTCGGCGCCCCCGCCGGGGGGGGCGCCCCCCCCGGGGGGGGCCCCCCCCCCCGACCGTGTGTGTTCGAGATATCCGAGGTGTCCGAGCTCAGGGGACGACGCGCTCCACGGCGGCCGGACCGAACTCCTCCAGCTTGCGGCGGGCCTCCTCGACGTTCTTCCGGGTCAGGTCCTTGCCCTCGGCGAGTACCAGGTCCTCGGGGTCGACCGGTGTCTCGGCGCCGCTGCGCAGGTCCATCCGCGGCCGGTCACCCTCGGGGATCTCGCCCACGGGAATCCGCTCGTCACTCATGTGGTCGTCCTTCGTTCGGAGGTGGAATCGATGCCCCCGACCCCCTGCGACTACCCGTTGCGGTGATGGCGGGAACCCGGCGGCAAGTTTTTAGACAAGTGTCATAGACGATCGTCTTATACGCTTGTACAGTCCTGTCATGACCTCTTCCACGGCCAAGGCCGGCCGCAAGGAATGGATCGCGCTGACGGTCCTGCTCCTCCCGCTCCTGCTCGTGTCCATGGACATGGGCGTGTTGTACTTCGCCCTCCCGTTCATCAGCACGGAACTCGAACCGACCGCGCCGCAGCAGCTGTGGATGATGGACATCTACGGCTTCCTGCTGGCCGGCCTGCTGATCACGATGGGCGCGCTCGGCGACCGGATCGGTCGGCGCCGGCTGCTGCTGATCGGCGCCGCCGCGTTCGGCGCGGCGTCGGTGGCCGCGGCGTTCTCGACCAGCGCGGAGATGCTGATCGCCACCCGGGCGCTGCTCGGCGTGGCCGGCGCGACGCTGATGCCCTCGACGCTGGCGCTGGTCCGGAACATGTTCCACGATCCGGCCCAGCGGCGGATCGCGATCGGGGTGTGGACCGCCGCGCTGACCGCAGGTGCCACGCTCGGCCCGGTGGCCGGCGGGCTGCTGCTGAACCACTTCTGGTGGGGCTCGGCGTTCCTGCTCAACGTGCCCGCGATGGTGCTGCTGCTCGCGGTCGGGCCGTTCCTGCTCCCGGAGTTCAAGGACGCGGCGGCCGGCCGGCTCGACCTGATCAGCGCCGCGTTGTCCCTGGTGTCGGTGCTCGCGGTGATCTACGGGATCAAGGAGATCGCGGCCGAGGGCTTCGCGCCGCTGTATGTGGTCAGCGTCGTGGTCGGCTTGGCGGTCGGATACCTCTTCGTGCGGCGTCAGCGGATGTTGGTGGATCCGCTGATCGACCTGGCGTTGTTCCGCATCCGGGCGTACAGCGCGTCGATCGTGGTCAATGTGATCGCGAGCATCGCGCTGATGGGGTCCGCGCTGTTCAACACGCAGTACATGCAACTGGTGCTCGGCATGCGGCCGTTGACGGCGGCGTTGTGGTCGCTCGCGGTGCTGCCCGGGATCACCGTCGCGCTCACCGTGTCGGGTGTGCTGGCCAAGAAGGTCCGGCCCGGTTTCCTGATCTGCGGCGGGTTGTTCCTGGCCACGGTCGGCTTCGTGGTGATGAGCCGGGCCCGACCGGGTTCACCGCTCGCGCTGGTCCTGATCGGCGCCGGGCTGGTGGCGGCGGGCGTGCTGATCGCGACCACGCTGACCGCCGAGCTGATCCTGACCTCGGCGCCGCCGGAGCGGGCCGGTGCGGCGGGGGCCACGTCGGAGACCGGCAGCGAGTTGGGCGGGGCGCTGGGTATCGCGATCCTGGGTAGCGTCGCGGACGCGGTGTACGGCCGCGACATGCGGGCGGCGAGCTTCGACGGGGTGCCGGCGGACGCGGTACACGCCGCGAACGACACGCTGGCGGCGGCGAGTGCGACCGCCGAGCGGTTCCCCGGGGTGGGTGGTGAGCACCTCCTCGACACCGCTCGGGATGCGTTCACGCATGGCATGGAGTACGCCACCCTCGGCGGCGCGGTGGTCCTGGCGCTGGCGGCGGCGGTCGCGACGTGGCTGCTGCGTGGGGTGCCGGTGGCCGCGCCGGGCGAGGAAGAGATCGGCGCCGAGGTCGAGACCGAGGTCGACGCGGATGTCGAGGCGGACATGCACGCGGACGTGCACGCGGACGTCGAGGTCGATGCCTCGGCCATGATTGTCGAGCCTGTGCCGATTCGTGCCCGATGACGGATTTGTGGTCAATGCGGGAAATGCCGAATGAATGAAAGCCAATGATGCGCACGCAACCGGATAAATGTCCACGGTCGGGTCGAATCAGGATTGATTCTCATCATTTCGAGCAGATGTCGAGTCGCCGGGAAAGCCCTTTGCCCACAGGTTTTCCACAGGATGTGGATCTTCCTTGTGGAAGATCAGCGCGCTGCCCGGCTCCGGCTGTGGATAAACGTCTCCAGTTCGAGGTTTTCCGCAGTGGAAAAGACCCGGTCGGGAATCGTCATCGCCTGGGTGGGACCGAACTCGAAGATCCATTGGGTGTCCACTCGGCGGACCTTGCGGAAGGTGTCCCACGGGGTCTCGCTGCGACTGCCGCCGAGTGTGGTGACGAACTCCTCGTCGGTCAGCGTGACCTCGCACGGCACTCCGTGCATGTGCTTGTTCTGCCGGGCGGCCTGGATCGGTGCCCAGAACCGCAGCGCGAGCATCGCGAGGCCGAAGCCGACGAAGGCCAGCGGCCACAACACCGTTTCGCCGGCGAGCAGGGCCTTGGTCACCAGCACGACGCCGAGCACCGAGAGCACCGCGCCGAGGCCGAGCAGGCCGCGGAAGAGGCCGCGCCGGAAGGCCAGGACACCGTCCGCGATATCGGCCTCGGTCGGGACGTAGGTGGTCGAGATATGCACCCGGCCATGGTCGCACGCGAGCCGGTGGGGGCCGGTCGGGGCCGCGAGTATCGCGGTGTCCCGGCCACGACTCCCACGACTCCCACGACTTCCACGACTCCTACGACGCCTATGACTCCCAGGACTCCCATGGCTCCTTGGGCGGCGCGGTCTCGGCGGGCGGGGGTTGCGGGGAATCGCCGGGGCGGGCGTACCAGGCCGGTGGGCCCGGCGGGCCGCTCTGGGGCGGGACACCGGGCGCACCCTGAGCCGGCGGCGGGCCCCACGGGCCGGCGGGCGGTCCGGACCACGCGCCGTTGGCCGCGTGCCGGGGCGGACCCCACGGCGGCGGTGCGCCCCAGGGCAGCGGCGGGCCCTGGGCCGGGACCGGACCCCACGCGGGATGCGCGGCGGGCTGCCAACCCGGCGGCACCCATCCGGGCGGCGGCGGGCCGAACGCGCCCGGTCCGAACGCCCCCGGTCCGGGCGGCGGCCCCCAGCCGGCCGGCGCTCCGTACGGCACCATCCCCGGCGGCGCCCAGCCGGGCGGCGGCTTGACGTACCGCCACCTCGGGGACGGCATCGTGTGGTCGATGACCTGCCCGAGGGCCGGCTTGGCGGCCCACATCCGGTCCAGCAACTCCCGTTCCCGCTGCGGATACTCCGGCATCGGGCCGGAGCGCGACCGGGTCGCGCGCCGGCGCAGTTCGGCGAGCAGCGTGGCATCGGCCTGGTAGGCGCGCAGTCGGGCCACCCCCGTCGGGCCGAGGGTGCTCCGGGCGGTGCGCAGCGCGCGCGAGCGGTCGGCCATCGAGGACAGCAGCAGCGGCTCGTGCGGCCGGAACCAGCCCGCCGCGACATAGCCCGGCAACTCGTCCTCGACCGCGCGCAACTGGTCGCGGCGGACCACCACCGCGTACCAGATCAGTCCGCCCAGGATCGGCATCATCACCAGGAAGTACACGCCGAGGAAGGCCAGGCCCTGGGTGGCCGAGCCGTTCCAGGACGCGTGCAGCCCGATCGCGCACACGTACCCGCCGAGCGGCAGCAGGATCCGCGCGGCCTTGGTCCGGGCCAGGATGGACAGGCCGAACCCCAGCCCGATCATCGAGGTGAACAGGGGATGCGCGAACGGCGACATGATGCCGCGGGCGATGAACGTGCCCCACGTGGTGCCCAGCCCGTCGCCGTTGTCCTCGCTCGCCGCGAACTCGCGGCCGAAGTAGAGGATGTTCTCGGTGAACGCGAAGCCCGCCGCGCTGACCGCGGCCGGGATCAGCCCGTCCAGGACCCCCTTGAAGTTGCCGCGCACGGTCAGGAACAGCAGCAATACCGCGAGTCCCTTGACGCACTCCTCGACCACCGGCGCCACGATGGTCAAACCGAGCAGCTCGGCGTCCTCCTTGCCCTTGAGGTCCATCAGCTTGTCGAACGACCAGCTGTTCGCGAGCAGCGCGACCAACGCGCCCGCGCACGAACCCCACCCGAACGCGAACAGCAGGCTCTTCCACGGCAACGGCCGGACCCGGCCCAGCCAGACGATCGCGCTCACCACCAGCGGCGTCGGCACCAGCGCCAACAACGCGCCGACGAGCAGGCCCTGGGCACCGATCGAGTCGCCGAGCATGACCGCGATGGTGACCGCGCAGGCGAGCAGCGCGGTGACGAGCACGGTTATTCGCGCGGTCTGGTTCTCCACGACGCGGCGCACCCGCGACTTCCCCGCGGGCTCCGGCCGGTACAGGGCGAACTCGTACGCGGCTTGGTCCGGAGGGATGGGACCGGTCGGCGCGTCGGGTTCTTGCGATGCGTCCATATGGGGTGACGATAACGCCGCGTGCTGCCGCGGCGCCCCTCTCCTGGTCGGCTGTGACGCGGTCGGTATGGGTGTTCGCCCGGGGGCGACGGCTCAGCGGCGGCGGAAGAGCAGATCCGCGACCTCGTGGCCCTTGGCCAGGCCCTGTCGCTCGAACCGGGTGACCGGTCGCCAACTCGGTCTGGGGGCATAGCCGTCGACGGTGTTGACCAGCGCGGGCTCGGCGGAGAGCACCTCCAGCATCCACTCCGCGTAGGGCGCCCAGTCGGTCGCGCAGTGCAGCGTGCCGCCCGGGATCAGGCGCGACGCGGCGAGCGCCGCGAAGGCCGGCTGGATCAACCGTCGCTTGTGGTGGCGGGTCTTGGGCCACGGGTCGGAGAAGTAGACCCGGATGCCCGCCAGGCACGTGGGCGGCAACATGTCCCGGAGCAACTCGATCGCGTCCCCGTTGGCCACGCGTATGTTGGTCAGCCCGCGGTGCTCGGCGTCGTGCAGCAGGCTGCCCTGACCCGGGGTGTGCACATCGATCGCGAGTACGTTGGTGCCCGGATCGGCCTCGGCCATGATCGCGGTGGCCTCACCCATCCCGAAGCCCACCTCCAGGACCACCGGCCGGTCGTCGCCGAACAACTCGCCCAGGTCCAGCCGGCGGTCCGCCACGTCGAATCCCCACCGCTGCCACAACCGGTCCAGCGCGTCGCGCTGCGCCAGGGTGACCCGGCCCCGGCGCGGGGTGAAGCTGCGCACGGTGGCGAGATGGCGGACCGGCGCGGCGTCGCCGGCGGTGGTCGCGCCGGGCAGTGGGGTCACGGGAAGAGGGGTCACGGGAAGAGGGGACATAGGACCAGGATTTTACGTCGGTGGTCGCGAGCTACCGATCGTCGGGGGAACGCTCGGCCGCTGCGGCGGCCCGATCGGTGGCGCGGGTGCGCTCGGGCCGATTGGCGGCCCCCACCGCCCCGGTGGCGGCGGCGGAGCCGGCGGCGTGGCCGAGCGCAGTCGGAACACCGCCCAGAACGCGACCGACGCGAGGAGGAACGCGCCGAACCACCACGCCGCGTCGACGCACATCCGCCGGGTCGCACCGACGGCGACCCCGGTCGGGTCGACCAGGGTGAGCAGGAACAGGAACACCGCGACCGCGTACACCGCGGCCCAGCCCCACCTGCTCCAGCGCCAGAGCAGATGTCCGTCCAGGAAGCGGATCGGCAACAGCCCGAAGACCAGCCCGATCACCGCGCCGACGTAGGTCTGGGTGAGTACGTTCTCGGCCAGGACCCACCCGAAGGCTGGCGAATCCTGATCGGCCAACACCCGCTCGACCGGGATCCGCCACACCCACGCACTCGCCCCGAGCCCGGCCAGCGCCCACGCGCCCAGCGCGGTGGCCCGCCCCTCCTCGCGCGGGGACAACTGCCGCAACCCGGCGTGCGTGAAGGCGAGGAACAGGCCGTATACGTAACCCGGCACAAGATGCGCGGCCCGGGACAGTACGCCGAGCAGCAGCGCGACCACCAGGGCGCCGGGGATCAGGTGCGGGAAGGCGCGGATCCGGGAGAGCCGGCGGCGGTACGCCTCGGCCGGTCCGGAGTAGACAAGCACGGTGAGTGGGACCGCGATCAGCAGCGACAGGGCGAGCGCGTACGTGGCCGAGTCGAGGCCGAGTTCCGGCTCGACCGCGACCGTGCACAACACCGACAACACCAGGAACGCCACCACCTGCAGGCGCGGTGCGCGCGGCAGCGACCTCGGGCGACCGGCGCCCGGGCGCAGTCGGCGACGGATCCGGCCGCGGTTCTCCTCCACCGTCTTGTTGAACAGTTCGGCGGCGAAGCCCACCAGCGGCAGGGCCAGCACGGTGCCGGCGCCGGCCGCGGCCAGTGGCGCGGGGTGGTCGAGCAGGTTGCCGGGGGAGGGCAGGGCGAGGGCGGACTCGGCGCGGTCGGCGGCCCGCCGGGCCAGGGCCTGCGTCGGATGCGCGGCCGGCCGCACGGTGAGCGCGAAGCGCACGCTGCCGTCCAGCCGCTCGCTCGCACACGCGGCGGTCAGCTCGGCCGGCCCGTCGGCGAGCCCGTCGGGCAGGGTCAGCTCGGCGTCGATCCGGCCGTCGGGGCGGACCGGCAGCCGGGCCAGGATCTGCTCGCCGCGCCGGATCGCCAGTTCGGCCGGGCCGGCCTCGATCGGTGCCGCACATCCGGTGAAGCCGGCCCCGGTCGCCCGGACCCGGTCGCCGCCGGCGGCGTCGGTGCTGGACAGCGCGAAGGTGGGTGGGGCGAAGGTGAGTTCGGCGCTCAGTACGGTGTCGCCGTCGACCACGCCGAACCCGCTCGCCCCGGCGTAGCAGGACGCGGTGAGCCGGTGCGTGCCGCGCGTGGGGGTCTGCGGGAGGTGGACCCGCAGTGCCTGCGGGCCGCCCTGTCCGCCCTGTGGTTCGGCCGGGGCGTAGAACGTGGTGACGAAGCGGCCGTCCCAGTAGAGCGCGCCGTTGTGGGTGGCATTGGCGGGGCCGCAGCGCAGGTTCGTCCAGACGGTGACCAGGCGGTCGGGCGCCGCGTCGGCGGGCTCCACCACCAGGCGGCGGGCGGCCAGGTTCGCGGGCGGCGGGCCCGGTGCCGGGAAGCCGTTCGGGTTGCCGGGCTCGGTCGGCTCGTAGGAGAAGGGGGTCTGGGCCATCGCGGTGGAGAAGGTGTTCCCGGCCCGGTCCGTGCATAGCGTGCGGAAACCCTGGGTGCCGACATACAGCGGTGGGTCCATGGTGAAGCGGACGGCGAAACCGTGGTCCTGCGCGGCGTCGATCGGTACGTCGGCGGCGATCAACCGGTCCGCGCCGAGCACGTTCGTGCGCAGCCGCGAGTCGTAGGCGAGCAGGTCGACCCGGCCGGTCGGACAGCCGGTGTGCCCGGTGCCGCGGACGGTCACCACGTCGCCGGGATGCAGCGGTCCGCCGGGGGAGACCACCAGGCGGGCCCCCGGGGTTTCGGCGCGGGCGGGGCCGGCGGCGCCGAGCAGCGTGCCGAGCAGGACCGCGGCTACTGCGGCCACTGCGGCTGCTGCGGCGAACGCCCGGAGCACGGCGGATCTCACGGCCACGACACCTCCCCCGATCGGCTGGCCCGGCGGACATGATGCCCGGTCGGCTCAGCGCGCGGCGAGGGACCCCAGTCGTTCGGCGACCCGACGGGCGATCTCCTCGCCGATCGGGAACGCCGCGGTGGCGGCCGGGGACGGCGCGTTGAGCACGTGGATCGTCCGCGGGCCGCCGGTGATCAGGAAGTCGTCGACGAGTTCGCCGTCGGGGCGGACCGCCTGTGCGCGTACCCCGGCCGGGGCCCGGACCAGGTCGGCCGAGGTCACCTCGGGCAGGAGCCGCTGCACCTCGCGGAGCATCGCGGGCTTGGCCACCGAGCGCAACAACTCGCCTGCGCCGTAGCGCCAGTGCCGTCGGGCGACGTGCCACATGCCCCGATAGGCCAGCGTCCCGGCCAGCTCGCCGGGCGCGATCCGGGCCCACGAGTAGCCCTCGCGGCGCAGCGCCAGGACCGCGTTCGGGCCGACGTGCACATCGCCGTGGATGCCTCGGGTCAGATGTACGCCCAGGAACGGGAAGGCCGGATCGGGCACCGGGTAGACCAGGCCGTTGACCAACCCGCGCCGGGAGGGCACCAGTTCGTGGTACTCGCCGCGGAACGGCACGATCCGCACCGGCGGCGGATCGCCCGCGAGGGCGGCGATCCGGTCGCTGTACAGGCCCGCGCAGTTGACCAGGACGCGCCCGCGCAGCTCGCCGAGCCGGGTCTGCACGACCACCTCGCCGGGGTGCACTCGCAGGTCGACCACACCCGCGCCGGTGCGCAGCGAGACGCCGCGCTCGTACAGCAGCGCGACCAGGGCTCGGCAGACGTCGGCGTAGTCGACGACGCCGGTGGAGGCCACATGCAGCCCGCCGACCGAGAGTACGTGCGGCTCGCGCTCGCGCACCTGCTCGGTGGTCAGTTCGGTGACCGGTACGCCGTTTGCCGTGCCGCGCTCGAACAGGGCGTGCAGGCGCGGGAGTTCATGCACACTGGTGGCCACCACAAGCTTGCCCGTGACCTGGTGCGGGAGGTCGTGCCGGGCGCAGAAGTCGACCATCCGGCGGGCGCCCTCGACCGCGAATCGGGCCTTGAGGCTGCCCGGGCGGTAGTAGAGGCCGGAGTGGATCACCCCCGAGTTGCGGCCGGTCTGGTGGACCGCCCACGAGGTCTCCTTCTCGACCACGGCGACGGTGCACCGGGGGTCGCGTTCGGTGATCGCGTACGCGGTGGCCAGACCGACGATGCCGCCGCCGATCACCACCACGTCGTAGGTCAACGTCATGAGCCCACCACCTCCGGACTTCGACCCTAGGCCCTGTCCGGCGGTCGGCGGAGCGGTGTCGGGACGGATTTCGGGAGTCCCGGTCACCGGCCGCGCAGCCACCTGGCGGGGGACCACCACGGACCCGGACCGGTCGGCGGGTCGGCGGGGGTGGGCTCCGGCTCTCGTTGCGCGTCCGGCTGCGGCTGCGGCTGCGGCTCGGGCGTCGGTGCGGCGGGTTCGGCCGCGGGCGGCGGGGTCGGCTCCGGCGGCGCGGCGGGGTCCGGCCAGGGGCTGCCGCCGTATACCGGTCGATCCGGGGTGAACTCGACCGGCAGTGCGGTGAGGCCGCGGATCCAGGGCGTGGACTGCCAGGTGAGCGCGGCCGAGGGGACGGCCAGGCGCAGGTCGGGCAGCCGGTCGAGCAGCGTGTTCACGGCGGTCTGCGCGATCAGCCGGGCGGGGCTCTGCGCAGGACACGTGTGCGACCCGTTGCCCCAGGCCAAGTGCGCCCGATTGCCGGTCAGTTCGGTGCCGGGGGTACGGACCGAGGGGTCGGCGTTGGCGGCGGCGATGCCCAGGACCAGGAAATCGCCGGCGCGGATCACGGTGCCGCCGAGCACGGTGTCCTCGGTGGCCCAGCGGCCGGCCACGTTCTGCATCGGCGGGTCCTGCCACAACACCTCGTCCAGCGCCTCGTCGGTGGTGTGCCGGCCGCCGGTCAGGGAGGCGTGCAGGGCGTGGTCGGTCAGCAGGATGCGCAGCGCGTTGCCGATCCAGTTGGTGAGCGGCTCGGTCGGGGTGATCACGAGCAGGTCCTCGATCACCTCGGTCTCGGTCAGCCCGACGGGGTGTGCGAGCAGCCAGGAGGCGAGGTCCGCGCCGGGCGTGCTCCGCTTGGCCGCGACCAGGTCGGTGATCATCCGCTGGAAGACCACCTGATGCGCGAGTGCGTCCGGGCCGCCGTCGAACAGCCCGTTGATGGTCCGGACCAGGTGCGGTCCCTCGGGGGCGGGCAGGCCGACGATCCGGCCCATCGCGAGCAGCGGGAGCCGCTGCGCGTACTCGGTGAGCAGGTCGGCCTCGCCCCGGGTGACGAACGTGTCGATCAGCGAGTCGGCCATGTGCTCGATCTCGCCGCGCAGCACCCGCCGATCGAACCGGGCCAGGCTCTGCGCGACGGCCGTGCTGTGCCGTTGGTGCTCGGATCCGTCGGTGCACAGCAGCGACGGGCGATATTCGACCATCGGCGCGAGCGGCCAGTCGGCCGGGACCAGGCCCTTGATCCGGTCCAGCCACAACCGCGAGTCGTGCGAGAACAGGTCCGGATCGCGCAGCACGGCCAACACTTCGGCGTAGCCGAGCACCAGCCAGGCCCGTACCCCGCCCTCCAGTACGACGGGGGCGATCGGACCGTGCAGTTCGCGCAGTTCCCGGTACAGCCCGGCCGGGTCGGCCTCGAAGCGTGGGCCGGACAGGGCCGCGTACGGGCAGCCGGATCGCTCGGTCATCTCGGACACATCCCGCTCTGCCGCTGCCACGGCCGTCGCCGACGCACCTGGGCCCGCCCCGGTGGGCGAGGGCCTGCTCTACGGCCCGGAACGATATCGTGCCCGCCGCTAGCCGCAACGGGTCGGAACGGCCTTTTCCGGCAGGGGAGTTGATCTCCGCTCCGGGCCGGCCGGCGAAGACCCGACGGAATTGGTCGTGGGCGCCGCCGCGATGGCGTACAGTTGGGTTTACCGACGCGGGGTGGAGCAGCTCGGTAGCTCGCTGGGCTCATAACCCAGAGGTCGCAGGTTCAAATCCTGTCCCCGCTACTTGGACCGTAGGCCCGACATCCGGATGGATGTCGGGCCTACGGCATTTTTCGGCGCGGTTCGCCGGTTGGGCGGTTGGGCGGTTGGGCGGTTTTCCGGTGTCGTTCTCAGACGGTGATTCCGCCGACCAGCCGGGCGCGTTCGGTGAAGTCCTTGACCGCGCGGACGTCGGCGTAGGGCTTGAGGCCGACCAGCAGGTCGTTCAGGTAGGCCGCGTTGCGCGACGAGTGCACCCGGTCGGCGATCTCCAGGGCCTGTCGGCCGCCCGCGCAGGCCGCCTCGATCTCGCCCGCGCGCAGCTCGGCCTGCGCGCCGACGGCCAGCCGCAGACCGTGTGAGCGCTGGTACGCCTCGCCACGGAGGCCGGCGAGCGCCTGCACGGTGAAGTGCCGGGTGCGCTCCGGGACGCCCAGATCGCGGTAGCACTCGGCGCCGTCCGCGCACAGCCGGTCCCACGTGAAGAAGTCGATCCACTCGGGGTCGGCGTCGCCCGGGCGGGCCCGCTCCAGGTGCGCCTCGGCCGCGTTCAGCGCCCGCCCGCAGCCCGCCGCGTCGCCCGCCCGGGCCTGCGCGCGGGCCTCGACCAGGTGCAGGAAGCCGGTCACCCGCGCGGTGGCGATGCCCTTGTTGCGCTCGATCGCGGCCTGGGCCAGGTCGACCGCGATGTCCGGGTTGCCGCGATAGGTGGCCTGGAGGCTCATCGACGCGAGTACGTAGCCGCCCAGCGGTACGTCCGCCGCCGCGCGGGCCAGCCGCAGGGCCTGGATGTAGTAGCGCTGCGCCACCTCGTGCTGCCCGGTGTCGAAGGCCATCCACCCGGCCAGCCGGGAGAGTTCGGCGGTGGCGCCGAACAACCGGCGGCCCACGTCGTCGTGGTAGCTGCCGCGAAGCAGCGGGGTCGCGTCGCAGCGCAGACACTCGGGCACCATCGAGGCCCGCCAGTCGCCGCCGCCGTATTTGCTGTCCCAGCGGCGCGCTTCCTCGGCCGCCTCGCGCAGTTTGGTCACGTCGCTGTGTCCGACGTGTGGTCCGGCCCCACGATGCTCGGCGCGGGCGTCCGCCGGGGTGATCAACCAACGGGCCATCGGGGTGCCGTACGCGGTGACGGCGAACGTCCCGGCGAGCAACTCGCGTCGATTCACGTGGTCGTGCCTCCACAGGTCGGTGGCGGTGCGAACTGCCTCCCCGACATCGCGTGGGAAGGCCAGACCGAGATCGGGATCCACCGGCCGACTGTCGTCCAGGCCGATCTCCTCCAGCGGCACCGGACGGCCGAGCCGCTCCGCGAGCACCGCCGCGATCAGGTGCGGCACGGGGCCCTGTGGCGTCATCCCCTTGCCGACCCAGCGGGCCACGGAGGTCTTGTCGTAGCGGAGGGACAGACCGCGCCGGGCGCCCAGATCGTTGACCCGACGGGCGAGGCCGGCGTTGCTGACCCCGGCGACGCCGAGCAGTTCGCCGAGCCGGCCGTTGCGCCCGCGCTCGCGCGTGAGGCGGGGGCGGGGGTCGGCGGGGTCGACGAGTGGGGGGTGCGGTTCCGGCGGACCGGAGTGTGCACCGGGGTGCGAACCGGGGTGCGGCACGAGTTGCGGTCCGAGGCGCGGGTCGGGGTGTGTTCCGTGCGAACCGGGGTGCGGGTCGGGGTGCGTTCCGTGCGAACCGGGGTGCGGGACGAGTTGCGGTCCGGGGCGTTGATGCCGGGCGTTCGCCGGGCTCGCCGGGGAATCGCCGAAGGAGTCGTCGGTCCCGGCCCCGACGCCTCCGTTCACCACCCCCGGATCGGGGACCTCGCGATCCCCGTGGTCGGGGCTCGAACGCCCCGACTGATCCTGCTTGGGACTGCCGCGCATAGTTTGCCCCCAAAGGCAACCCTCCGTCCGCCTCAGCGTAACCGGACCGGCCATCCCGGGTAAGAGAGATATTCGCCAATCGGCACTGTTGCCCGACCCGATTCCGGACCCCGCGCAGCCGGCGCCGATACCGGGGCAACGGTTGGCCAAGTCGGCGCCAAGGGGCGCCCGCAATCATTGACAGAACGTACTTGACGGCACGTCAGTACGCAGGCACGGTCAAAAGGCACCATGCGCCGGGCATGTGTTCCCGTGCGCCGTCGAATGCGCTCTACTCAGGCTTGCCTAACCTTGTTTCCATGGAAGCGTCGGAGCAGGTACGGCCGGCATCCATGGTGGTTTGTGCGGAGCCGTAACCCGAAGGGGGTCGAGATGCGCTGGTTCGCAGGGACGTCCGAGAGCCGGAGCGTGGCCCGGCCGACCGGGGCCAGGACGCTGTGGGACGGCTCCGATCCGCTGTGGCTGGTGGGCAATTGGCCCGCCGACGAGGTTCGTGTGGTCAGCCGGGGTGGGCTGCGGATGGCGGTCCTCGGCATCTGCGGCGCCACCGACGCGGAGCTGGAGGTCGGGCTCGCGGTGGCCCGCGGCGGTGCGCTGCGGCACCTGAGCGGGTGGGCCGGCAGCTACCACGTGGTGCTGCGCAACGGGCGGCGCACGGTGGTCCTCGGCGATCTCGCGGGTGTCCGGCAGGTGTTCCACGCCGCGCCGGAGGACGGCGTGGTCTACGCCTCGCACGCACTGCCGCTCGCCGATCTGACCCGGGCCGGGTTGGACACGGAGGCGCTCGCGGCTCGCCTCGCCTGCCCCGACGTACCCGAACTGGTATCCGGGCGCTCGATGTTCACCGGCGTGAAGCGGCTCGAACCGGGCCACGCGCTGGAGTTGACGCACGGCGTGGCTCGGGTCCGGCTCTACGAACAACACCGCTCACCCCTGGACTTCCCCGGCGCGGCCGACGCGTTGGGCCGGGCGCTGACCGACGCGGTCGGTCGGCGGGTGGCCGGATCCGATCGGCCCGGCGCGGATCTGTCCGGTGGGCGGGACTCGGCGGTGCTCGCGCTGCTCGGCGCGCGTTCGGTGTCCCAGGGCAAGTCCCGCGACCTGATCGCGGTCACCTGGGCCGAGCCCTGCGCCCCCGATGACCCGCGCTCCGCGGCCGATATCGTGGCCGGCTCGGCCCGGCTGCGGCACCTGGTGATCCCCGGCGGCGTCGAACACCTCCCGTACACCGGCCTCGAAGAGGTCCTGGACGGCTCGGTGATGCCCGACGAGCCGGGCTTCTCGCTGATCGGGATGGCCCGAATCACGAAGACCCTGGCGGCCATTCGGGACGCGGGCATCGACATGCACGTGACCGGGTACGGCGGTGACGCGGTGCTCGGCACGCCACTGGCCTATCTGGCCGACCTGGCGATGGACCACCGCCGGATGACCATCGCCCGACACGCCCGCACCTGGGCGCGTAACCTCGGGATGAGCGCCTACGACCTGGCGGGCAGCGCGAAGCGAGTGGCCCGGACCACTTTCCCCCAGGCCCTCGACCAACTCGCCGAGGTCTTCGCCGGTTCGGGCCGGGCGGACGCGGGGCCGGCCGCCGCGATGGCTTGGTGCACGGCGGCGCCGACGGCGGCGTGGACGACGCCGGAGATGCGCCGTCGGCTCGCCGTGTCGCTGCGCCGCCTCGCGGGCGAGTCGGTGATCTCCGCCGGATCCGTCGTCGCCGCGGACCCGGCGGTCCATGGCCGTCCGGGGGACCGCGCCGCATGGGTCGCGGTCCGCCGGGCGGCCGAACGACAACGCGCCTACCAACAACTCGCCGAACGCACCGGCGTACGGGTCCAGGCGCCGTATCTGGACACCGCCGTGGTCCGCGCCGGCATGGCGCTGCCGGCCTGGGCCCGAGACCGCGACGACGGCCCGAGGGCGCTGCTCACCGCCGCGATGCACGGCCTGATCCCCAGGCAGGTGCTGGTCGAGGCACACCGGGCCGACTACACGGAGGCGGAACGACGGGGCCTACGGATCAACGCCCGCGTACTCCGCGACCTGTTCGCCGACCCCCTGCTGGCCGAACTGGGCGTGCTCGACCCGAACGAGATGCGCCACACCCTGAACCACGCGATCGGCGGCGCGAACCTGTCCAAGAACGAGCCGGAGACCCGCCCCGACGTCCCCTTGGGCGCCCTGGCCGACATCGTCTCGGCGGAGCTGTGGCTGCGGGGTGTGTGGGAGGGCCGAGTCATGAGGTGGGACGCAACACCGAGCTCGGCAGCGGGAGTCCGCTTGGCGGAGGCGGTGGCGTAGGGGGGAGGGAGGGGAGGGAAGGGGGCGGAAGCGCCGGCCCGAATCCCTTGGCGGCGTGGGGCGTTGCGGCCTGGTGTGGGGGTGGGCGCGGCGCTCTGGATGCGGGGCGTTTGGGCAGCGGCGGTCGTTCCGGGCCGCGTTGCGCGGCGGTTGCTGCGGGGGTCGGCTTGGCTTGGCTTGGCTGCTTCGCGGTGGGGGGCGGTTGGCGGGTTGGGCGTCGTGGTGTTGGGGTGGTGTGTGGTTGGTCCTGGGTCGGTTCGGCGGGGCCGGGTCGTGGCGGGTGGCCGCCGTCTCGTCGTTGCTCGTCCCCTCCGGGGCCGGGGTTTTTGCTTGGTGCTTCGCATCCGTTGTTGCCCGTCCACTACGTGGCCGTTGCCGCCCGGGTCGGCTTCCTCTGACTCGCGGTCGGGGGCCGTTGTCCCTTGGGCGTCGTGGGGTTGGGCTGGTGCCGTGGTGGCCCTGGGTCGGTTCGGCGGGGCCGGGTCGTGGCGGCTGCCACCGTCTCGTCGTTGCTCGTCCCCTCCGGGGCCGGGGTTTTTGCTTGGTGCTCCGCATCCGTTGTTGCCCGTCCACTACGTGGCCGTTACCACCCTGGTCGGCTTCCTCTGACTCGCGGTCGGGGGCCGTTGTCCCTTGGGCGTCGTGGGGTTGGGCTGGTGCGTGGTTGGTCCTGGGTCTGGTCGGCGGGGCCGTCTCGTGGCGGGTGCCACCGTCTCGTCGTTGCTCGTCCCCTCCGGGGCCGGGGTTTTTTTTGGTGCTTCGCATCCGTTGTTGCCCGTCCACTACGTGGCCGTTACCACCCGGGTCGGCATCCCCCGACTCGCGGTCGGGAGCCGTTGTCCCGGCGGCGGCCCCCGGCGACCGGTCGCCAGGTCGCGTCTCGCAGCCCAGCACGGCTCCCGCCCTCTCCTCGGGACCGAAACCGGATCCCGACGAGACTCCCAAGGCTCGAGACGAAGCCTGACCTGCGGCTTTACCCGGCACCCGGGCCCGCACGGGCCAGCGAGTGCGGGTTTCGTGCTCCCCGAGCCGAAACCGAGGCACGACAAGGCAGAAAAGGCCGCGCACCACGCCGAAAACTCAAGCACCGGACACACACCCGGCCCAAGACCCCGAGCCGGCGCTCCACATGCACACCGCAACACCCGCCACCCAACCCCAGCGACCCCGGAACGCCTGCGCAGCGGCCGAACCCCCCGACGCCCCACGGACAACGGCCCCCGACCACGAGTCAGGGGATGCCGTCCCGGGCAGTGACGGCCACGTAGTGGACGGGCAACAACGGATGCGAAGCACCAAGCAAAGACCCCGGCCCCGGAGGGGACGAGCAACGACGAGACGGTGGCCACCCCCACGACCCGGCCCCGCCGAACGGGCCCAGGGCCACCACGGCACCAGCCCAACCCCACGACGCCCAAGGGACAACGGCTCCCGACCGCGAGTCGGAGGAAGCCGACCCGGGCGGCAACGGCCACGTAGTGGACGGGCAACAACGGATGCGGAGCACCAAGCAAAGACCCTGGCCCCGGAGGGGACGTGCAACGACGAGACGGTGGCAGCCGTCACGAGTCGGCCCCGCCGAACGGACCCGGGGCCACGCCACACCAGCCCATCACCCCGACGCCGAGCGCCCAACCGCCCCCGCCCCCGAACCAGCAAAGCCGACCCGGCGGTAACGGCCACCGGGCGGACGAGTGACAGGCCCTCCCGCGGCCGGGTCGTGCCACGCGCTTGTCCGCGTCGGGCTGGTTGCTTGGCCGTTCCGGAATGGGGTTCTCATGCGCAACGCGGCGACCCGGGACTCGGGTCTGCGCTCCGCCTCCCGGCCCCGCGCCGTCAACGCGTCGGGTCGGCGGGGTGCGTGGTCCACACGATCGGGCCGGTGTGGGTCGGCGGGACCTCGGTGGCGCCGCTCGCGGCGTGGTGTGTCGGGGACGCGTGGCCTGCGGGGGTGAGCCGGGCCAGGCGACGGCTTGGCATGGGGACTTCGTCGCGTTGCAGGATCATCCGGACGTAGCCGGGAGAGAAGCCGACCGTGCGGGCGATGGTGTCGACGGATACACCGTCGCGGTGGGCGACGGCGACCGCCGCGCGGATCGCGGCACCGGCGGCGCGGCACCGTAGTTGGTAGGCGTACCACTCACGGTGCGATGTCGTCCGGGGATCCGGGTGCCGGCCCTCGAGCCGGTTGCGTTCGGCGGCGGCTGCGGCGAGCCGTGTGAGGGCGGCCTGTTCGTACTCGGTCATCGGCCACCCTCCGGTGCGAGCACGCGCCGGAGGATGGCCCGGTCGCAGACCGCCGCCCGGACGCCCTCGCTGTCGAGCCACCAACCGAGGCGGCTGTGCAACTCGGCGACCTGGTCGATGGTCAGCCCCGTCACCGGCATCGGGTCAAGGCACAGCCGCGGCTCGGGCGGCGCGCCGGTGGGGATCAGATCCGGGCGATGGCGGCCGATGTCGTCCACGAGTACTTGACGGTGGTGTTCCTGGAGGTGGATCAGCCCACGAGGCTCGGGCCGATCGCCGTCGACGGAGTCGACGAACAGCCGTAGCCGCAACCCGAATCCGTCCCGGATCAACACCGCCCGACCCGGCGGCCGGTCCTGAGGTCGCGGCGGGTACAACAACGTGGCGGCGAGGATGGCCACATCGGCTTCGGTGAGGTGGAACGCGGCCCGCTGGAGTGCCTCCGGGTCGGTGAACGACGAGGACGAGACCGCCAGACGCCACGGTCGAGGGTGGTCGGTCGGGTTCAGGTGGATGGCCCAAGCGGGCATGGTCACGGTCTGGGCGACCGCCTTGGTCTCGGTCATGTGGGCTCCAACAGCTATGTGGGCAAAGGTGGTTGGTGGCTGCGGGGCGGGGTCGGTGCCGCCGTCGGGACGGCACGGGGCAGACCTCCAGTCGGGCCCCTGCCGACCCCGCCACGCAGGTGGCCCGGTCCGGGGACTGGCGCGGTGAACACCACCGGACCGGGGTCGTGGCCGCTCGACCTCAGGTGCGGTGTCGACGCCGAGCAGTTGCCGTGGGTCTAGTTCTCGGCGGCGCCGGTGATCGCGTCGGTGGCGTCGAGCAGATCCAGCACGTGCGCGGTGTCGTCCACCAAGTGCTGCGCCTGGTCGCGGGTCAGGGCTATCACCGGGGCCTCCGGGTCCAAGGGGCGCAGGATGACGGGGTGGTCCGTGTGCGGGTCGCAGTCGACGATCAGGGCCGTGCGCCGGTTCTGGGGCAGGCTCACGCGATCTCCCTTGGCGGTCTTCGTAGTACCGGGAGTACTCAGCGTGGCGCGCACGACAAAGGGCGGTGCACACAGTTTGTGTGCACCGCCCGTGATCACGTCCGATCAGAGAGTCACGCCCACCCATCGCCCAAACCCGAGCCGGGTCTGGTCGTCGGCACGTTCCAACCGGAGCAGGGTCGCCACGCTGTCCCGGACCCTGGGGTGCTTGCGTGTATGCAGGGGCGCGAGTTTCCGGGCTGTCCGAAGCGCCGCCCATGCCCCCGGCCGGTCACCCGTCACGACCCGCGCGTGTGCCAGGTCGATGTAGTGGTGCGACGACCGCTCGGCCGGCATGTCGGCGGGCATCACGAGTGCGCCGCCGTCGCGTACGGCCGTGTCGTAGTCGTCGGTGATGATCGCGGTCGACGCCCGGTAGATCTCCACCTGGGCCGGCCCGAACGGCGTGTCCGAGTAGATCCCCTCACGACCGATGCGGGCACCGATCTCGGCGGCCTCGTCCAGGCACGCGTCCATCTCCGACGGCAGCTTTGCCGCAGCGGCGGCCACGGCCCGCTTGAGCAGTGCCGCCCCGAGCATGCCCTCCGCCTCGGCCGTGTTCACGTCGCGGAGATCGTGCTCGACGTCCCGCAGAATCTGCCGCGCCGCGCCGTAGGCGCCTTCCCGGGTCATCGCGCCGGCCAGGAGATACCGCGATGTCGCAACCAGGACGGGGTCCTCCGACATGTTCGCCGCCCATGCGACGCGCTCCAACGCCGAGGTGCTCAGATCGTAGTAACCCAGCTTGTGCGCCAGGCTGTTCGTTGCCCGGTAGACCTGGGCGAGCAGGGCATACCCCTCCTGCGCCGCCTGCGAGTCGGCGGGTGCCGACAAGGCGTATGTGGTCAGCTCGGTCAGCAGCACGGGCAGCGCCGAGGCCGTTGTCGCATAATCGGCCGCCCGGCGATGCCGATTGACGAGCTCGACTTGAGCAGCCATCTCCTCGAACTCTCGGGGCGGCAGGAGGGACGCCTCCGGCGTGCGGTAGCACAGCAGTACCCGACGGATTGCCGGGATGACCGCGTGCACCGCCCGGTCCTCCGGCCCGGTGTCCTCGTCGTACGGCTGACCGGTGAGGCGAGTGACGTCGACGCGGAGCGCACGCGCGATCGCACTCAGGGCCGTCGCGGTCGCGGGCCGATCGCCGCGCTCGATCTTCTCCACGTAGCTCCGTGAGAGCTTCGACGCGTCGGCGAGGCCCTGAAGAGTGAGATGCCGAGCATTGCGCGCATCGGTGATACGTCGGCCGACGCTGTCTTCGATGGGCATGTGCACTCCCGAGATCGGTGTCCTCGGCAGCGTACGACGGCGATGTGTACAAGGGGCACACAACGTGTGTGCCGGCATCGGACGGTAGTCGTTCGTGACCTTCCGGTGGTGTCGGTGTTCGTGACGCGATCAGCGGGGGTTCGTTCCCAAGTGCATTGGATGACCGTCGAGTTCGTACCTCGGACGCCACCGGCCGCACGGAGCCGCCGCAGTGGATCGGCCCGGTCGGGGTCTCAGTCGAAAGACGGGGAGATCATTACGACGCTCACCACGACGATGTTCGGGCCGGCGGGGAGCGGAGGAGAGTGGAATGGAAGGTGTCGGCGGTATGATTCCACGTGACTCGGGACGCGAAATCCGCCTGTACAACAGGCTGTTCGACGAGATTGCGTCAGCAGCGCTGTCGCCGGATGAGACCGCCGCGGTACTACGGGAACGAGCAGAGAGTCTGTGATGGACACGAGCAAGCTGTACGAAGCCGATCTGACGGACGCGGTCTGGATCAAGGCAAGCGCTTCGAATCAGAACGGTGCTTGCGTCGAACTCGCAAGCCTGTCCGTCGGTGTTGCGGTGCGTGACTCCAAGAACCCGGATCGTCCCGCGCTGCGCTACACCCGTGAGGAACTCGCGGCCTTCATCGCAGGCGCCAAGGCGGGCGAGTTCGACCACCTGATTTGACGGTCGTGCGCAAGTGTCTTCGCCCGGTCTCGGTGTCTCAGTCGAAGGGGGCGGAGATCTTCACGACGCTCACCACGACGACGTTCGGGCTGACGTCGTAGGACAGGAAGACGTTCGCCAGGGTGACTTCGCGCCTGTCCCGGTCGTTGCGGATCTGGGTGGATCCCCAGCCGTAGGGGTCACGACCGAGTGCTCGCTTGGCCGCGTCCTTGATCTCCTGGCGGCGAGACGAGGTCAGTTTCGCGATGTTCTCTTCGGCGTAGTCGGTGAACTGCACGTGATAGGTCATGTGACCGGCCTCCCCGGCTCTCCGTCGGCGCCGCGCACGCCGGACAGGTCGCCCTGCCGAACCCGCTCCATCGCCGCCTCGGCTTGCTCCTGCTCCTCAGGTGGGATGGCCCATCCGAGAATCGCCCGCCGCATGATGTGCTCCAAGGGCGTGGAGTACATCTCCGCGTCGAACTCCGCGCGCCGGTCCTCGGGGAGCGCGGCCCGAATGGCGCCGAGGGTGTTCGGCAAGACCCGCACACCACCCGAGATGCTGACGTGGGTGTATACCGGGCCTGGGTCGTTGTTGCTGTCGGTCATGTGGTTCAGCGTGGCACCGATGAACGGGGGATCGGTAGCGGTGTGCGTGTGACCGCGGAGTGTGCGGGGCAGAGCCGCGCGCCGCTTCTTGCGCCGGTCGATGTCGGCGGGCGGCCGTATTACACGATGTGCCGTCCTGGCCGGCCGTTGGCGCTGCGGACCAGGTTCAGGTGGCCCTGGCGGATGCGGTCCAACTCGTCCTCGGCTGCCTGCCGGTCCTCCTCGGGAGTGGCCCAACCGAAGATCGCGCGGGCGGCGATGCCCATCAAAGGCGTGGAGTACATTTCCTCGTCGAACGCCTCGCGTTGGTCTTCCGGTAGCGACGCGCGGATCTCGCCCAGCGTGCGCGGCAGTTCGATCTCCTGGCCGGCGTGAGTGGTGTAGCGGTAGGGGCGCTCGGACTCGTCGGCGGTGTTCGACATGGTGGTGCTCTCCTCTGGTCACGCCCTTCCTTCTCGTCCGAGGATCGCATCGCGGCCGGCTTGATCGGGAGCCGATGCGGGGATCCGTGAGCTCGGCGGCGGGCCTTCAGTGACAAGGCTCGCGATGTTCGGGCGGTGCTTCGTGCCTGGTCGTTCGTCAGCTCCGTGGCCGGGTGGCCGGGTGGCCGGGTGGCCGGGTGGCCGGGGTAGGGGGCCGTCCCTGCGCGGGGCGTTCCGGGACGCTTCGCGCTCGGTCCGAACCCGGTTCGGGATGGAGCCCGTGAGGCTCGGGGTGGGGCTTGACCTGCGGTTATGCCCGGTGCCCGGCCGGATACAGGCCGGCGGGTGCGGGTTTTGTGCTCCTCGGGTGGAGGGGCGGCGCCCGGTGACGTCGGCCGGGTCGGTCGTAAGGGCGGCCGAGCCCGATTCGGGCGGGCGCTCCGAACGAGCGGGGTCGGGCGCCTGGCGGACGGGCGTTCGGATACGGGGCGCCGGCCGGAACCCTGGGCGCGGGGCGTATGTGCAGGCCGGTGGACGAGGCTGCCGGGGCGTGAGTTGGGTGGGCCGGGCCGGGCCGGGCGACCCGGGAGCGGAGCGGACGCGGAACCCGGCACGAAGCAATGGGCCGATGCCGATCGCGGAGCAGACGGGCGGCATGGCTGCGTTGCCTCCCCGTCCCCGTCCCCGCCACCCGCCCGGCTGCGCTCCGGGTGGTTGCTTGGTGGCCCGTGGCCGGGTCTTTTGCGCGTTGCCCGTTCGGGGGACCCCGACCCAGCGCCCCGTCGGAGGGGTTGATCCGGCTTCGGTGCGGATCTAGCATGCGTGGACGTACCTACCGACCGGTAGGAATGTTGTTCGGCTCGATCCACCGCGCTACCGCAGGGGGAGCATTCAGATGAGGGACCGGCATCTCGAAACCGAGCACATTGCCTTTCGGGAGTCCGCCCGCGAGTTCTTTCAGCGCGAGGTGGTCCCGTTTCACGATCAGTGGGAGAAGGACGGGATCGTCGATCGGGCGGTCTGGCTGAAGGCGGGCAAGCAGGGGCTGCTCGGGATCGACGTGGACGAGCGGTTCGGGGGTGGTGGGGTGGCCGATTTTCGGTACCTGGCGACCCTCTCCGAGGAGCTCATCCGGGTGGCCGCCTCGGGGGTGGGGTTCGGGCTGCACAACGAGGTGGTCGCGCCGTACCTCAACGACCTGGGCACCGAGGAGCAGAAGGAACGTTGGCTGCCCGGGTTCTGCTCCGGGGAGATCATCACCGCCATCGCGATGACCGAGCCGGGTGCGGGCAGCGACCTGCAGGGGGTACGCACCACCGCGATCCGGGACGGCGACCACTACGTGGTCAACGGCGCCAAGACGTTCATCACCAACGGGATCCACGCCGACCTGGTGATCGTGGTCGCCAAGACCGACCCCTCGGCCAAGGGCAGCAAGGGGATCAGCCTGATCGCCGTCGAGCGGGGGATGCCGGGCTTCGAGCGTGGGCGCAATCTGGACAAGATCGGGATGAAGGCGCAGGACACCGCCGAACTGTTCTTCGCCGACGTGCGGGTGCCGGTGGGCAATCTGCTCGGCGAGGAGAACCGCGGGTTCTATCACCTGATGAACAACCTGCCGCAGGAGCGCCTGGGGATCGCCAGTGCGGCGGTCGCGGGCGCGGAGACGGTGTTCGCGCACACCCTTGAGTACGTCAAGACCCGGACCGCGTTCGGCCGGCCGATCGGCTCGTTCCAGAACACCCGGTTCGAACTGGCCGAGATGGACACCGAGTTGGACATCGCGCGCACCTATGTCGACGACTGCATCATGAAGCATGTCGCCGGCGAGCTGGACGCGGTCGCCGCGTCGAAGGCCAAGTGGTGGACCACGGATCTGCAGAAGCGGGTGGTCGACCGCTGCCTGCAACTGCACGGCGGTTATGGCTACATGCTCGAATACCCGGTCGCGAAGGCGTTCATCGACACGCGTGTCCAGGCGATCTACGGCGGGACGAACGAGATCATGAAGGAGATCATCGGCCGTTCCCTCGGCATCTGACGTATCAGCCGAGGCCGATGCCGAGATCGAGGCAGAGGCAGAGGCAGAGGCAGAGGCCGATGCAAAGGCCAATGCAAAGGCCGAGGCCGACGCAAAGGCAGCGGCAGCCGAATCCGAACCGGAGTTGCGAAGAAGATGACGGACAGTCCCATGGCCGAGGCCCTGCACCCCGAGGCGATCACCGCGTGGCTCGCCGAGCGGACGGCCGTGCGACCGCCGCTGGGCTTCGAACTCGTGTTGGGCGGGCGGTCGAACCTGACCTATGTGGTCTCGGACGCCGACGCGCGGCGCTGGGTGTTGCGTCGGCCGCCGCTGGGGCATGTGCTCGCGACCGCGCACGACATGGGTCGCGAGCATCGCATCCTGGCCGCGCTCGGGGCCGGGCGGACCGAGGTGCCGGTGCCGTCGGTGCTCGGGTTCTGTGCGGACGAGACGGTCAACGGGGCGCCGTTCTTCGTGATGGACTTCGTGGACGGGCAGGTGATCCGCAGCGCGGCGGATGCGACCGAGCTGCTTACCCCGCAGGCCCGAAAGCACGCCGGCGAGCAGCTCGCGGACGTGTTGGCGGCGATCCACGCGGTGGACGTGGACGCGGTGGGGCTGGGCGAGTTGGGGCGGCGCGAGGACTACGTCGGGCGGCAGCTGCGGCGTTGGCATCGGCAGTGGGAGGCCACCCGGGTGCCGGGGATCGACGCGATCGACGACGTGCATCGCGCGCTCGCGGCGTCGATCCCGGCGCAGCAGAGCGCGACGATCGTGCACGGCGACTTCCGGTTGGACAACGTCATCCTGGGGCCGGACGGCACCGTGCGGGCGGTGCTGGACTGGGAGTTGTGCACACTCGGCGATCCGCTCGCCGACGTGGGCACCACGTTGATGTACTGGGTCGAGGCAGACGAGGACGGCGGCCTGCTCCCGGCCGACGGCACCGCGAGCGAGGGGTTCATCGACCGGGCCGCGTTCGCCGCGCGCTACGCGGCGGCCACCGGGCGGGATCTGTCGCAGATCCGCTGGTACCAGGCGTTCGCGTGCTGGCGGCTGGCCTGCATCCTGGCCGGCGTCCTCGATCGTTACCGCGCCGGCGCGATGGGCGATCAGGACACGACCGGCCGCTTCACCGGCGAGGGCCTGCGGGCGCTCGCGGACCGCGCGCAGGAGCTCCTCTCCCTCGCCTAGTGCCAGGCGGCGTCCGCCGCCGAGCCATCCGCCCGAACCGCGCCTCCTACGCGCCACCCGCCCGACCGCGCCCGCCACCTGTGCGTACCGCGCCCCGCCACCTCTCCGCGCCAGATCAGCCTTCGCCGCGCCCGCCCACGTGCCCCCGACCCGCCGTCCGGGTGGCATCCCCGCCAAAAAGTGAGCGCGTGACATTCGGGTGGTAAAGGGCCCTCCACATCCGGATTCGGTATGAGGAGGGCCCATGGCCGACGCTGAGCCGAGGGGCGTCGTGGTCGGCGTGGACGGGTCGGAGCCCGCTCGGCGGGCGCTCGACTGGGCGATGACCGAGGCCGAGTTGCGCGAACTGCCGCTCTACGTGGTCACCGCGCAGCCCGCGACCCCCGGCTACGTGGTGCTCGCCCCCGGCCCGCACTACCAGGAGGACCTGGAGCGGGTGCTCGCCGAGCTGCGGATCCGGACCGAGGCCACGGTCGCCGAGGTCAACGGCGAACGTGCCCGGCCGTTCGGCGGACACACGGTGATCCAGGCCTATTCGGGGACGGCGACCGAGGTATTGCTCGGCCTGTCCGAACGCCACGAGCTGGTCGTGGTGGGCTCACGCGGCTCCGGCGGGTTCTCCCGGCTGCTGCTCGGCTCGGTCAGCACGGCGGTGGTGCACCACGCCGCGTGTCCCGTACTGGTGGTGCGCGGCTGAACCGGCGACCCGGGTCTCAGCTCAGGAACAGCGTGTCCAACTCGTCCTGGGTGAACGGCTTTCCGGGCAGCGGCGAGGAATGTCCCGCATGCAGACCGTCGAGCAGGATCTCCAGATATCGTCCGGCGATGGTCAGCCGCTGCGGGTGCGGGAGCCCGGACGGGGGCAGCAGGCACGACATCATCAGCGAGATGTCGGCGTCCGAGACGTCCGCCCGCAGCAGGCCGCCCGCCTTGGCCCGTTCCACCAACATGCTTACCGCGTCGTTGAGTTCGGCACGCGAGGAGCTCATCTCCTCGGTCACCGGGACCCGGCCGCTGAGCGCCGGGAACAACCGGCCGGCACCCGAGCCGACCGCGCGGCGTAAGTAGCGGGCGAGTGCGGACCACGCGTCCGGCTCCTCGTCCAGCGCGTTGACCGCCTCGGCGGTCAGCCGGTTGGTCTCGGCGATCATGATCCGCTGGACCAGCGCCTCCTTGCCGGTGAAGCGGCGGTAGATGGTGCCCACCCCCACCCCGGCGCGCCGGGCTATCTCCTCCATCGGCGCGTCGTAGCCCAGCTCGCCGAACACCTCGCGGGCCGCGCGGAGCACCTGCTCCAGATTGCGCCGGGCATCGGTGCGCAACTGCGGCGACGGCTCGGCCGGCCTGCTTCGTTGCGGCTTGCGAGCCGGTGGAATCGTCGTCGTGTGCCGGCCTCCGACGGTGTCCCCGCCGGCGTCCTGCGTCTTGGTGGTACGCGTACGCGAAGCGCTGCTCATGGCGTCTCCCCCGAAAGGCAAGTGTGTCGATTCCCCCACCAGACCCCGCTTTGCCCAGGGCGTCGAGACTACCCGAATCGACCCCGCCCCAGAAGCGGAATCCGACAGCACGGTTGTGAAGATATCGCTGACCGCTGACGACTCGTCACCACCCGTGCGGGGCACGGAAACCCGTCGAACACCTGGATGCGTCCCCCGGAAAGGGGCAGAGTGGGACGCATGACGACCTCGACTCGGCCCGAGCGCATCCTGATCGTCGGCGGCGGCTATGTCGGCCTGTACACGGCCCTTCGCCTGCAACGGAAACTCAAGGCGGGTGAGGCGACGGTGACCGTCGTCGAACCGCAGTCGTACATGACCTACCAGCCGTTCCTCCCCGAGGCCGCGGCCGGCGCCATCTCGCCGCGGCACGTGGTGGTCCCGCTGCGCTCGGTGCTGCCCAAGTGCCGGATCGTCACCGGGACCGTGGAGCGGGTGAACCACGCGAAGAAGACCGCGACGATCGAACTGCTCGGCGGTGAGACCTACGACGCGCCCTACGACCTCCTGGTGATCGCGCCCGGCTCGATCGCGCGCACCCTGCCGATCCCCGGCCTGGCCGAGTGGGGCATCGGCTTCAAGACCGTCGAGGAGGCCATCGCGCTGCGCAACCACGTACTCGAACAGTTGGACACCGCGTCCTCCACCCGCGACCCCTCGATCCGCGACCACGCGCTGACGTTCGTCTTCGTCGGCGGTGGCTACGCGGGTGTCGAGGCGCTCGCCGAGTTGGAGGACATGGCACGGTACGCGTGCCGCTACTACCACAACATCACCCCCGCCGACATGCGCTGGATCCTGGTCGAGGCATCCCCTCGGATCCTGCCCGAAGTGGGCGAGGACATGGGCCGGTACACGGTTGCCGAATTGCGCCGACGCGGCATCGACGTACGACTGAACACCCGCCTGGAGTCGGCGACGAACCGGCACGTGGTGCTCTCCGACGGCACCGAGGTGGACGCGAGCACGCTGGTGTGGACGGCGGGCGTCAAGCCCAGCCCGATGTTGCTGGCCACCGACCTGCCGCTGGACGCCAAGGGCCGGCTCAAGGCCCGCGCCACGCTGGAGGTGGACGGGGTCCCGGGGGTGTGGACCGCGGGCGATTGTGCGGCGGTGCCCGATCTGACCAAGCCGGGCGAGGAGTTCACCGGTCCCAGCGCGCAACACGCGGTGCGCCAGGCCCGCGTCCTGGCGGACAACGTGATCGCGCGGCTGCGCCGGCAGCCGCAACGGCAATACCGGCACAAGTACGCGGGTTCGGTGGCCTCGCTCGGGCTGCACAAGGGCGTCGCACAGGTGTACGGGATCAAGACCAAGGGGCTGCCCGCGTGGTTCATGCACCGTACGTACCACCTGAGTCGGGTGCCCACGATGAACCGCAAGATGCGCATCATGGCGGAGTGGACGTTGTCCCTGATGTTCCGGCGCGAGATCGTCTCGTTGGGGTCGATCGAACACCCGCGCGCCGAATTCGAGTACGCCACCCGCGGCGACCGCGGGCCCACCGCGTAGGCGCGGGTGCGCGGCGGGCTCGTAGGCTGCGGTGGTGTCCGAGGGACGAGCATGTCGCGACCGGGTCCCGTACATTGCCACAGCGCAGTCCTGTGGTACCCCGAACGGGGGCCCGGTCACGGGACGTGATTCCCTCACGGCCGACTTTCGCCCACACTGGTGATGTCACCTGCGGTATACATCCATGCGCTTAGCGTGAAGAACTCCCTAGGAAGCGAGCGGTTGAACATCACTCGGTGGGGCGCCCGACTGGCCGGTGACCGGCGGCGCTCGGTGCCGGCGGCACGCAGCCAGGAATCGAACGACACCTTCCCGCTGCGCGACGTGTTGGCCCACGCGCCCGCGCTGATCGCGGTCACGCGAGGGTCGAACCACGAGCTGTGTTACGTCAACGACGCCTACCGGGCGGTCTTCGGCGCGCGTAAGACCGGGGTGCCGGCCCGGGACGCGCTGCCCGAACTCGCCGAGCACGGGCTGCTGGCGCTGATGGACCAGGTCTATCGGACCGGGCGCGGGCGCACGGTCCGGGCCCGGCGGGTGGACCATCGCGGCGAGACGTATCCCGGCATGCCGGAGAGCGAGCGCAAGCACGGCTACTACACGTTCGTCTGCACCCCGGTACGCCCCGAGGCGGCCGGTCGCGGCGGCGACGCGCGCGGTGTCCTGGTCTTCGCGGTCGACGTGACCGACCAGGTACAGGCCACCGACCGGCTGCGGGAGAGCGAGCGGCGGCACCGGCAGGCCGCGGTCACCCTGCAACGCAGCCTGCTGCCCCAGCGGTTGGAGAACCCCGACGACCTGATCGTGGCGGCGAAGTATCTGCCGGGCGGGACGGACGCGGCGGTCGGCGGCGACTGGTACGACGTGATCACGCTGGGCGCGGGCCGCACCGCGCTGGTGATCGGCGACGTGATGGGCCGAGGAGTGCGGGCCGCCGCGGTGATGGGGCAACTGCGCACGGCGGTACGGGCGTACGCGCGGCTCGACCTGCCGCCGCACGAGATCCTGCAACTGCTCGACGAGACCGCGATGGAGATCGACGCGACACAGATCGCGACGTGCGCATACGCCGTATACGACCCGGGGGAGGGCGTGCTCACCTATTCGACGGCGGGGCATCTGCCGCCGCTGGTGCGCGACGGCGAGGACGTGATCCACAAGCTGGACGACGCCAACGGGCCGCCGCTGGGGACCGGGGCGAGTTGGCCGCATACGTCGGGGCGGATCACGCTGGATCCGGGGTCGACGGTGGTGCTCTATACCGATGGTCTGGTGGAGCGTCGGGGTGAGGACCTGGACGAGGGGATCGACACGCTCGGCGCGGCGTTGTTGTCCTCGGTGGGCGAACCCGAGGCGGTTCGGGACCACTTGATCGCGCACATGCAGTTGCCCGAGGAGCACGACGACGACATGGCGATGCTGGTGCTTCAGCTGCCGCGCCGCGAGGGGGCTCAGGCGCGGCTGTTCCGGACCGCGTCGCTCGACCTGCTGGGCGGGAGCGAGGTGGCGGCGCGGGGGCGGGCGTTCACGTCCGGGGTGCTGGCGAGTTGGCAGGTGGGTGAGGAGCTGCGCGAGCTGGGGGTGCTCGCGGTCAGCGAGTTCGTGGCGAACGCGCTGACGCACGGGGCGGCGCCGATGCGGTTGCGCCTGCGGCGCACGGACAAACGCTTGATCGTCGAAGTGTCGGACGCGGACGACCACGTGCCGAGGCGGCGGCGGGCGGCGGCCGACGACGAGAGCGGGCGAGGGGTGGCGATTGTCGCGACGATCGCGAAGTCGTGGGGGAGTCGGTTGACGGACGAGGGCAAGACGGTCTGGTGCGAGTTCCCGTTGGGGTGAGCCGGGTTTTGGCCTCACGTGCCGGCCGGGCTGCTTGGCCTCAGGCGCCGGCCGGGCTATTTGGCCTCAAACGCCGGCCGGGCTGAGTGGCCTCAAGCGCCGGCCGGGCTGGATGAGTTTGGCTGACCTTGGGCGTTGGTTGCGCTTGGTTGGCCTCAAACGCCGGCCGGGCTATTTGGCCTCACGTGCCGGCCGGGCTGAGTGGCCTCAAGCGCCGGCCGGGCTGATTTTTGTCTGGCGTGACTTGCCTCGCCGGCGGATTTTGGCTTACGCCGTCAGGACCTGGGCTGTCGGGCGGCTGTGTTCGGCGATTATTGCGCCGTTTTGGGTTGGGTTCAGGGTGTGGCGCATGCGTAGGCCCAGGATGGTGATCAGGATCGAGGCGGCCATCAGGGCGGCCAGGTACGGGGCGTACAGGTTGGCGCCGACCATTACCCCCGCGAACGCCGGGCCCGCGGCCATGGCCAACTGCTTTACCAGGGACTGGGCCGCGTTGTACTGGCCGAGCAGGTGTGTGGGGGCCAGGTCGGCGACCATCGGGCCCAGGGTCGGGGCCAGCAGGGATTCGCCGACGCCCAGCAGGGCGTAGGTGGTGATGATCGTGAACGCCGCCGCGGCGGTGTTGCCGTGTACCAGACCGGAGATCGCGGTCACGATCCAGGCCAGCAGCCACACCACGCCGGTCGCCGCGATCACCGTGCTGCGCCGCCGCCGCTGGGTGATCCGCAGCACGGTGAGCTGACCGAGCACGATCACCGCCGTGTTGGCCGCCAGTGCCACGCCCAGCATGCTCGGCGAGATCCGGCTGACCTCGGTCGCGAACGCGGCCAGGCCCGATTCGAACTGGCCGTAGCAGGTGAAGAAGATGACCGCGCTGACCACGCACAGCCGAACCATCGCGCGGTTTCGGAGCAGATGCCGGAACCCCGCCCCCGGCACCGTCCCGGCCGGCGTGACCGGCACCGCGGGCAGCCGTACCGTGCCGCACACCGCGCCAAGGACCAGGAACATCGCGGTCTCGACGGCGAACAGCAGCGTGAAGCTGCCCGGCCGCGACGGATCGACGATCAGCCCGCCGATCAGCCCGCCGATGCCCAGGCCCAGGTTGTTGAAGGTGAACTGGAGCGCGAACGCCCGCGCCCGGGTCAGCGCCGTCGTACACCGCACGATCATCGTCGCCAGCGCGGGCTGGATCGCCGCCACGCCGGCCCCGAGCAGCGCGGCGCCGAGCAGCACCGATGCCTCGTTCCGGGCCAACCCCAGGGTCAGCGCGCCGAACGCGGCCAGCACCGAGCCGACCACCACGACCGGCCGCGGCCCGCGCCGGTCGATCGCCGGGCCGACCAGCGGGAGGGCGCACAGCGCCGCGATGGCGAGCACGCTGAACATCAGGCCGGCCTGACCGGCCGACAGGTTTCGCACCCGAGTCACGTATACGAACAGGAACGGCACCGTGAAACCACTGCCGAACGCGCTGAGCGCGTTCCCGAGCTGAATCCGCCGCAGGGCACCCTGGGTCGCCATCACACACCTCCCGACTACCGGTAGCGCGGGCCGGCCGCTCCGGCCCGCGGGGATCGGTCCGCAGGCGGGGCTCGGGATCGGGACCGGTGGGCAGCAGGAAACAGCCGAGCCGCCCGGTGCCGGCACGGGGCGTGCCCGGGTCCGGCGAAAGGGGGATCGCCTGTTTTCGCGTCGAGGTGGGCGTGCCGGGGGCGGCCGGGGTTGAGCCCGGGCCCACGCCGGCGACGCCGCCCTGCCTGGTGGTCCGATGAGTCCGAGTCCTCAAGCCTGAAGACTTCAGACCTAAACTATACGGATCTATAGCGTTTACGTCCAACGCTTAACGCCCGACCGGGTTCGGAGGCGTCGGCCGGGCGGTCGGGAGATGCGATACTTCCCCGCATGACAGAGGGGGCCGAGCAGGCAACAGCGGACGAAGGCGACATCGAGGAATATCTCGCCGTCTTCCAGCGCGAATTCCCCGAGGTGGACCCGCAGGTCGAGACGATCGTGGCGGCGCTGTCCAAGCTCAACCGTCGGATGAACGTCGCGTACGGCCGCCAACTCACCGCACTGGGCATCACCAACGCCGAGTGGGAGGTGCTCAAGGCGCTGGTCCTGGTCGGCCGCCCCTACCGGCTCAGCCCCGGCGAACTGGCCCGCCGGCTCGGCCTGACCCCGGCGGCGATGACCCACCGACTCGACCGGATGGTCGCCGAGGACCTGGTCACCCGGACCCGCGACGAGCAGAACCGGGTCCGGGTGATCGTCGAACTGACCACCACCGGGCGCGACGTCTGGCTGCGCGTGGTGCGCGAGGCGGCGGTCTTCGAGGCCGCGCTGCTCCAGGACCTGGGTCCCGCCGAGCGGCAGGCGCTGGCCGCCGGGCTGCGCGGCATGTTGGCGCGGGTGGAGGAATCCCAGCCGGACGCGGGCGGGCGCCTCGACACGGAGTGACCCGGGCGCCGCCCCCGCCCGGGCGCGCCGATCCGCCGAGCCACCGGACGACAAGGGGACCACCGGACACATGCGAGTACGCATCCCGCGCCAACGTACGGACATCGAGCGCCTGGACCGCCCGCTGCCGGCCGACCTGCCCAAACCGGCCCCACGAGTACTCCGCGCGCCCCGCCCGCGCCGCCCGACCCCGGCCGAGGACACACTGCTCGAATACCGCCTGCTGGTCACCCACACGCTGATCCGACACCGCTACGCCCCCACCGGATCCTGCACCTGCGGCGCCCCCGAACCCTGCCCGACCCGAGCCCACGCGGCCCGCCTCCTGGACTGGCTCTGACGGGTTGTTCGTTCGCAAACCCCTGCGCCCGGGCCGGGCCGGCGCATTAGGGTGACGCCCATGCATCGCCACCGGCCGATTTCCCCGCCGCCCCGCCACTGAGCGGGGTGAGCCCGGGTCCGATCCGGTAGTACGCGGGTCGCGACCTCCTTTTGGCCTGGCCCGAACCGGTGCCGCCCCGCTCCGACGTTGTCCTGTTGGCGTCGAAGTCGGAGCATTCCCATGTCTGTTCGTACCTTCATGCATGCTGCCCGGGACTCCCGTTCCGGGCTCGAACTGTTCGTCCTCACCGGGATCTGCTGGGGGACCGGGGGGATCGCCGGGTCGGCGCTGGCCGCTCGGGCCGGGCTGCACCCGGTGGCCGTGGCGGCCTATCGGCTGCTCGTCGGTGGCCTGTTGATCACCGGCTACGCGCTCGGCTCGGGGCGGTTGCGGTCGCTCGGCCGAGCCGAACTCGGGCGGATCGCGACCACGGGTGCCCTGCTCGCGGTGTTCCAGACCGCCTACTTCGCGGCCGTGGCCGCGATGTCGGTCGGCCCGGCCACGCTCACCACCATGGTCGGCGTCCCGATCCTGGTCACCACCGGCCAGGCCGTGCGCGACCGACGCCGGCCGAGCCGGTCCGCGTGCCTCGGTATCGCCGTCGCGATCCTCGGCCTGGTGCTGCTGCTCGGGTCACCTGCGGGCGGTACGCACGACGTGCTCACCGGCACCGGGTTCGCGCTGCTCGCCGCCGCCGGGTTCGCCGCGCTCACCCTGGACCCACGGCCGGCCCCGCACACGCTCGACCGGGTGGCCGGTACCGGGCTCGGACTCCTGTTCGGCGGCTGCCTGTTGCTGCCCGCCGGGCTCGCCGTCGGGATGGCCGTACCGATCCGCGCCGACATCCTGGGCACGGTCGTCTTCCTCGGCCTGGTGCCCACGGCCACCGCGTACGTCGCCTACTTCACCGCGCTCGCCCGGGCACACGCGCGCGGCGCCATCGTGGCGGTGCTCCTCGAACCGCTGACCGCGACCGTGCTCGGCGCCGCCCTCCAGGGCGACGTACTCGGCCCGCAACGAATCCTGGGCGGCCTGCTGGTGCTGGCCGCGATCGCCGTACAGCAGCGCTGAGTCTCGGCTAGCGTGCCGGCACACAGAGGAGGTACGGATGACCGCGTCCGACGGGGCCGCGTACTCGCCGTTCGACCCGACTGCGCTGCCGGCCACCGGCGGCTACTACAAAAAACTCCCGCCCACACCGTGCACCTACGAAACGACCCCACTGCCCCTGGAAGCGGTGGACGGCCACCCGATCGTCTGCAAGAACCGAGCCTGCAAGTACTACCGCAAATCCGACCGAGTCGAATACAAGTCCGGCCCCCGAGCCTACCGTTGCGAAGAATGCATGACCTGGACGGATTGATCCCCGATGCCCGAGCACCACCAATCGTCCAGCGCCACCAATCGTCCAGCGCCACCAATCGTCCAGCGCCACCAATCCCCCGAGCCGGCAAATCACCGTCCGGGCCGGCAAATCACCAGTCGGGCGAGCAACTCACCGGCCGGGCCGGCAAATCACCGTCAGGGTCGGCAAATCACCAGTCGGGCGAGCAAGTCACCGGCCGGGCCGGCAAATCACCGGCCGGGTCGGCAAATCCCCAGCCCGGCCGGCAAATCACCAGCCCGGCCGGCGTTTGAGGCCACAGTTCAGCCCGGCCGGCGTTTGAGGCCAACCCACGGCACCAAATGCCCCACCGCAGCCCGAAGCCCCATCAGGGCCATGCGGCCACGAACATGGTGGGTCGGGCCGATCGCCGGGTCGCCATACGGCCACGCGGCGACCAGGCCCGGCCACGATCAGGGGCGCCCTCGGCAAAGGAGCGCACCGGCATCATTCCCCATCCGGAAGCCGCTGATTCCGGTTCCGGGCAGCCGAATTCGGCGAATTTGCCGGTGTGTTCCCGGCCGCGGCGCGCGCCGTCCGGGTCGCCACCAGGTGCAGCCACCAGCGGAACACCCACCACGCCAGGAGCAGCAGGAACGCCACCACGCAGCCGAACGCGGTCCAGAACGCGGCGGGGGAGGGCAGTTGCCCCGGCGGGGTGTCCGGCCACGCGCGCGGCAGGTTGCCCGGCTCACCGAATATCGACCGGATCGCCAGCGCCGAGCGGTGATAGGTGACCCGGTCCGGCCAGTCCTTGCCGCTCGCCAACGCGGCCAGCCCGGTGGCCGCCCAGATCACCGCAGTGCCCGCGACCAGCAGCATCAACCCCGCGATCAGCAGCCCGTCCGGGATCCCCCGCGACGGCGTTCGACCCGGCATCGGCTCGCGCGGCACCGGTGGCTCCCCCGACGACCAGCCCATCGCTACGCCGCCGGATCGCCGGCCAACGCCGCCTCGGCGCGCACCCGTTCCTCCACCGCGTCCTCGGTCATCGCCCGGTCGGTGTAGACCATCGGTCGTTCGGTGTCGGTGATCAGGTGTTTGACCACCTGCACGTTGCCGTTGACGTCCCACACCGCGATGCCCGGGGTCAGGGTCGGGATGATCTCCACCGCCCAGCGCGGCAGCCCGAGCACCTTCCCGGTCGCGCGCGCCTCGTCGGCCTTTTGCATGTACACGGTCCTGGTCGAGGCCATCTTCAGGATCGCCGACGCCTCCTTGGCCGCCGCGCCGTCCACCACGTCGGAGAGGTGGTGGACCACGGCGACGAAGGACAGGCCGAGCCGGCGGCCGAACTTGAGCAGCCGCTGGAAGAGTTGGGCCACGAACGGGCTGTTGATGATGTGCCAGGCCTCTTCGACCAGGAAGATCCGCTTGACCCGGTCCGGCCGGATCCAGGTGTGCTCCAGCCACACCCCCACGATCGCCATCAGGATCGGCATCGCGATCGAGTTCCGGTCGATGTGCGACAGGTCGAAGATGATCAGCGGCGAGTCGAGATCGATCCCGTCGGTGGTCGGCCCCTCGAACATGCCCTTGAGGTCGCCGTCGGTGAGCCGGTCCAGGACCAGTGCCACGTCCAGGCCCCAGATCCGGACGTCCTTGACGTCCAGGCTGAGCAGTTCGCACGACTCCGGGGTGGGATTGCGCAGCGCCTCGACGATGTCCGGCAGGATCGGCTGGCGGCCGTGCACCGTGCGCATCACGTGCGTGTGCGCGGCTTTGAGCGCATAGCCGGCGCGCTCTTGGAGTGTGTGGCCCATCGCCACCTCGATGATGGTGCGCAGCAGCGCCAGTTGGCCGGTGACCGCGATCGCCGGGTCCAGCGGATTGAGCCGCACCGCGTCGCTGGCGAGGTCGTTGGGGTCGAGCCGGACCGGTCGGACGCCCAGCGCCTCGGCGATCAGGTTCCACTCGCCGACGCCGTCCTCGCCCTGCGCGTCCAGGACCACCACCTGGCGGTCGCGAAAGCGCAACTGGCGCAGTACGTAAGTCTTCTCCAGCGCCGACTTGCCGTTCCCGGACTCGCCCAGGACCAGCCAGTGCGGCGCGGGCAGTTGTTGGCCGTACAGCTGGAAGGGGTCGTAGATGTAGCCCTTGCCGGAGTAGACCTCGCGCCCGATGATCACCCCGGAGTCGCCGAGCCCGGGTGCGGCGGTGGGCAGGTAGACCGCCTGGGCCTGGCCGGTGGAGGTGCGCACCGGGAGTCGTTGGGTCTCGCCCCGGCCGAAGATCATCCCGGAGAAGCCCTGGGTCAGCGTGGACATCAGACCCGCCATGCGATCACCCCTTTCATCCGGTGCCCGGCGGTCCCGCCGCCGGCGCTCACCTGCGGATACCCGTCGCGAAGGGCAGCGTGTTGACGAACGCGCGGTGCTGCTCGCGGTCGCACCACTCCAGCTTGAGGAAACACTTCCCCGCCGACGCCCGGATCGTGCGTTTGTCCCGGGAGAGTTGGTCCGGGTTGCGCGAGGACACCGTGATGTAGCCGACGATGTTCACCCCGGCCGCGCCGCCCGCCAGGTCCTCGCCGCGCTGGTCGACCCGGCCGGTGTGGGCCATGTCGCGCGGGTCGAGCACCCGGTTCATCTTGGCCGCGCGGGCCGCGTCCGCGTCGTCGTTGGTCTTCTCGGTGAGCATGCGCTCGATCGCGACGTCGGTGGGCTCCAGATCCATGGTGACCGCGACGGTACGGATCACATCCGGGGTGTGGACCAGGAGCGGGGCCAGGAAGTTGACCCCGACCGGGGTCAGCGGCCACTCCTTGATCCACGCGGTGGCGTGACACCACGGCTCGGCCGAGTCCGATTCGCGGGTCTTGGCCTCCAGGTAGTTCGGGTGCGTCGCGTCCAACTCGGCGGGCCACGAGTAGCGGGCCTGCATGCCGTCGAACGCGTCGATCTGGTGTTCGGGGTCGTACATCGAGTGGATCAGCGAGGCCAGCCGGGCCTCGTTCAGCGGTTGCCGGACCCGGATGTCCGCCTCGGCCAACCGGGCGCACACGTCGGTGAGTTCGCGCGCCATCACCACGCCGATGCCCTTGTCGCCCTTGCCCATCACGTTCGCCTCGGCGGCCAGGTCGCGGGTGTAGTGCATACACGCGATCAGATAGGCCCGGTGTTGCTCGGAGGACGTGGACACCATCGACTGGAGCTGCTCGTAGGAGTCCTGCACCCACAGCGGCGCCTTGTGATCGCCGCGCCGGGCCACGTCCTTGGCGTGCGCGTCCGGGTCGGCGGGCAGTGTGCGGGCCAGCACCTGCAGCCGGGTGACGAAGCCGTCCCCGTTGGCCACGTGCTTGAGCAGCGTGCCGAACCGCTCGACCAGCGCCTCCTGGTCCTCCGAGTCGCGCAGCCCCACGCCGGGGCCCTCGATCTCGATCGCGGCGGTGACGGTGCGCCGCTCCAGGTGCAGCAGCACGGTCAGGTCGTCCGGGCCGAACGGCACGCTCGACCAGGTCACCCGGCCGACCCCGGGCGGCGCGCCGACCGCGACGCCCTGCCCGGTCAGCCGGGTGCCCGCCTCGGAGACCGCCGAGCGATACGTGGCGCCGCGCTTGAGGGTGCGCTTGTAGGTGCGGTTGATCTCCCACCACTTGTAGAACGTGCGCTTCTTGTACGGCATGTACACGGCGGCGAACGCGAGTACCGGGAAGCCGACCAGACCCGCGATGCGCAGCACCAGGATCGGCACCACCAGGCCCCACAGCAGCGCGAGTCCGCCGGCCGCGATGATCAGGAAGATCTCGCCGGGCTCGCGGTTCTTGCCGATGACCGCCGTGGGTTTGGCCTTGCCGATCAGGAAGGTCCGGCGTCGGGCGACCGGTTGCGTTGTCATTACTCTTTACCGTTCCTCGCGTGAGGCGTTGCCGCGGGGTTGGCCTGGGGCGCCGGTGCCGGTGCCGGGGTGCCGCCCGATCCCCCGCCCCTGGTGCCGTGGGCCGCAATGCCCGACGATACGGCGTTCGCGGTCACCGGGGCAGAGCCGGCGCCGGTCGACCCGCGCGAGGCGTGTGCCTGGATGCCCTGCTTCATGTAGGTGGCGGGGCCGTTGACCATCGAGGCCGGACCGGCCGACTGCATCGCCTTTCGGCTGCTGTGCAGGGCGGCCATGTCGTCGCCGATGCTGGGCACGAAGCGGTAGATGAGCACGCTGGCGAAGATGGACAGGAACAGGATCGCCAGGCCGGAGAGCACCGAGGAGAACGCGTCGTCCTTGCCGCCCGAGGTGACCGCGGTGGCCAGTCCGAGCACGATCACGATCACCGGCTTGGCCAGCAGTACGGCGATCATGATCCCGGCCCAGCGCCGTACGTGGTGCCACATCGCCTTGTCCACGAGGCCCGAGTAGACCGCCGTGCCCAGGATCGCGCCGACGTACAACATCGCGGCGCGGACCAGGAGTTCGACCCACAAAACGGCCGCGGCGGCCATCGAGAGCAGGGATACGAAGATGAGCATGACCGGGCCGCCGCCCAGATTGCTCGCCGGGTCCAGCGCCTTGGAGAAGCCGCCGAGGAACTTGTTGGTGTCCTGCTGGGTGCCGGTCGCGATGGCGGCGGTGATCGCGTCGGTCATCGACACGGCCAGATAGAGCATCAGCGGGGTGAACGCGGACGCGATCACCGCGAGCCACAGATAGCCGACCGCCTCGCTGATCGCGGTGCCGATCGGCACGCCGCGCACGGCGCGCTTGGCGACGGCCAGTATCCACAGGATCAGGGTGAGGAAGGTGGACGCGGCGAACACCACCGCGTATTGGCGCAGGAAGCCGGGGTTGGTGAAGTCGACCTGCGTGGTGTCGTTGACCGCGCCGGCCAGCTTGTCGATGATCCAGGTCGCCGCGTCCGCGCAGCCCTTGGCGATCGAGCCGAGCGGGTCGGTGACGGTGCCCAGGGTGCCGGAACCCGGCGCGCTGGGGCCGCCGTTGTTGCAGATGTCCTTGGCGGGACCGGTGAGCAGGTCGCACTCGGGCTTGCTTGCGGGGGCGCTCGGCGCGAGCGTGGCGCCGCCGGACGGCGGTGTGCTCGCGCCGGGGGTGGGGTCGGCGAACACGCGGGTCGCGCCGAGCACGAGGACGACCTGAAGGGTCGTCACCAGCCCGCCGACGGTCAGCAGGCGATTGCGGCGGCTGTGGCGTTCCCGGTCAGCGTGCATGGCGCAATTCCCCGAACTCCCCGTCGGCCTTGGCGATGTCGGTGGCGCTGGACGGATCCTGGAGTCCGGAGATGGGGGTCGGACCCTCCTTCTGGCCGAACTCGGACATCTTCCAGTCGCCGTTCACCCAGGACAGCCGCATCGTGGTGGTGTTCCACGCCTCGGCCACCGGCTTGGTGGAGCCCGTACCGGCCAGCCCCACCACGCCCACGCTCCAGACCTCCACGGTTGCCGAAGTAGCGCTGTACGACACCGACTTGGTACCCATCGGCACGGCCCGGCAGACGAACGTCTGTCCCTTGGGCGGGGCACCGTCGGCCTGGAGGCCGAACGTGGTGGTCTGCGCCCGGAACACCTGGTCGGTCCGGGCAAGCAGGCCGTCACGCACGGCCGGGTCGGTGATCGTGCCGATGATCGCGGTGCGCGTGGTGGCCCGGAACATCCGGGCGGAGCCGTAGGCGACGACGAAGTTTGACGCGGCGGACTGCGCGCCCTCCGCGGTCTGCGGGTAGCCGACGGGTACGCCGGACTCGGTCCGCTCGGGCACCTGTGCGGCGGACAGCGGTGGTCCGCCCGGCGCTTGGGGGGCCGCGGAGGTCTTCCCGGCGTCGCCCGCGGTGGAGCCGTTGCCGTTGCCGTGGTCGGAGCGGTTCGCGGCGAACAGCAGGGACACGATGACCACGGCGATCACCACGACCACGCCGATCCCGGACAGTATGGGGTTGCGCCTGGGCTCCGGACCCTCCGGTGCGGAGGTGGGTCTGGGCAGGCGGGTACGCGTGGCGGGTTCCTCGTCGCTCATGGCCTGTCCCCCCTTACCGCGGCAGGCCGGTGGAAGCGGACGACCTGCGCGCACAACACAGTCCCCGGGGGCGGAGCGCCGCCGGGTTCGGTTGCAGCCGGAACGATCTTCCCAGACGGGCGGTCATTCCGGTGGCACCGCGCTGTTGCGTGAACACAGGCTCGATTGTCCGGTAAAGGAACCGGAATTGCTGCTTTGCCTCGAATGCGGAATGGGGCATTCCGTTTTCGGGGCGCACGACACACCGGAGTGCGCCGCGCCCGGGATAACACACCACGGATTCGCCACCTTGGGGACGGCAGGGTGCGAATCGGTCTAGATCGCCATTCCGTACACGATCGTGAACAGCGTCCCGAGCGATCCGATGATGAAGACACCGGTCAAGCCGGCGATGATGAGGCCCTTGCCCTGCTCCGCGCTGAAGGTGTCGCGCATCGCGGTCGCCCCTATGCGCTGCTTCGCGGCGCCCCAGATCGCGATCGCCAGACACAGCAGCAGGGCTACGGCCATGATCACCTCGACCATGATCCGGGCTTCGCCGCCCAGCTTCGCGAACGGGCCCCAGTTCGGAGCTATCCCGCCGATGATCGTATTGATGTCGCCGTTGCCTTCGCCAAGAAACACGTTGTTCACCGCCCCCGAGGTCGGGCTTTTGGTTGCCTCCGGTCACTTTCGACAAGAGGAGTGGGTCGTTCGTTTATTGTGCTGTGGGGAAGCCGATCGGGCTACCACCTCGGCAAGTGTGTCTGATCACTGTGTGTATCACGGGTGATTGCGCTGAGCAATCGTGGCACGCACAATGTGCTCGGAGTGTTCCGTCGCGGCCCGTCCCGGCCGCGGAGAGCAGCGGAGAATCGGGGGGCCTGCGATGCGCAAAGCCTGGGTGGCCGGCGGCATCGCGTTGGCGGTCCCGTTCGGACTGGTGGGCCTGCTCACGGTGGGCGTCGGCGCGATGCAGTCCGCCGCCGGCAGCCAGACCGGCGCGGGTGGTTCGATGACCCTCGCCCCCGGTACGGTGCCGGCCGCCTATCAGGCGATCATCGACAAGTGGGGCCGGCTGTGCCCGGAGATCTCGCCGCCGCTGCTCGCCGCGCAGCTCTACCAGGAGAGCGGCTTCAATCCGAACGCGGTCAGCGAGGTAGGGGCCCAGGGCATCGCCCAGTTCATGCCGACGACCTGGCCGGAGTGGGCCACCGACGGCAACGGCGACGGCAAGGCCAGCCCGTGGGACCCGGCCGACGCGATCCCGGCCGCCGCGCGCTACGACTGCTCGCTGGCCAAATACGTCGCCTCGGTGCCGGGCGACCGGACCAACAACATGCTCGCCGCGTACAACGCCGGTGCCTACCGGGTGATGCAGTACAAAGGCATCCCGCCGTACACCCAGACCCAGGACTACGTGAAGTCCATCCGCTCGCTCGAACAGAGCTTCGGCGTGGTGCAGACGCCGCTGCAGCCGATGGCGCTCGCGGCGGGCGCGGTCAACTACGCGCAGACCAAGCTCGGTACGCCCTACCTGTGGGGCGGCGAGGGCACCGCGGCCGACGGCGGCCGGTTCGACTGCTCCGGGTTGACCCAGGCCGCCTACGAGACGGTGGGCATCAAGCTGCCCCGGGTGGCCAACGACCAGTGGAACGCCGGCCGGCATCCCTCGCGGGACCAACTCCTGCCCGGCGACCTGGTGTTCTTCGCCACCGACCTGCGCGACCCGCGCAGCATCCACCACGTCGGGATGTATGTCGGCAACGGCCAGATGATCCACGCGCCGTACACCGGCACGGTGATCAAGTTCGGGCCGATCGACAAGCCGGACTACATCGGCGCGACCCGGGTCACCCCCGAGGGCGCCAAAGCACTGCCGGACCACAGCGCGGGCTCGGCGAACAACCAATCGGGCGCGGGCAGTCCGGCCGCGGACCCGGGGAAGTCGACCACGCCGGGTGGGGCCGCCCCGGGTGGCGCGGCGTCGGGCACTGCCGCGCCGGGGAAGTCGGCGGCCACGGGCGGCGGTACGGCGCCGACCCGACTGCCCGCCGCCGACCGGCCGCGCGACGCTCACATCTACGACTCACCCTCGCCCTGAACACTCACCCTCGTCGCGCTGGCGCGTCGGCGCCCACGACCCGGCCTCGCCCCGCGCCCACCCCGACGCGCGCCACCACCCAAGCCTTCGCCCACGCCACACGCCCACTCCTTGGCGCGTCAGCGCCCACGACCCGGGCCGCCCCGCGCCCATCCCGGGCGCGTCAGCGCCCACGACCGTGGCCACCCCACGTGATCGACGCGCGAAGCGCGGAGAGCGGCGGAGCCGCAAGTTCGGACGGTGTGGCCCGGAGCGAAGCGGAGGGACACGCCGTCCCGAGCGAGGTGCCGCTTTTTTGCGGAGGAGCGAAGCGGGGGAGCAAAAAAGCGGTATCTCGCGAGCCGGCGGCGAAGCCGCCCAACAAGCAGCAACGCCGCGCTCGCGACTCCGGCCCGCCTGCCGGCCGCGCTCGCGACTCCGCCCCACCCCACCCACCCCACCCGCGACCCGCGTGGCTCCACCACGCCGCCGAACTCCTGCCCGGCGCGCGGGTGGTGCGGGTGCATGCCGAGCCGGCGCGCTTCGGGCTCGGCTGGTTCGGTTGCGCCGGCCTGGTCGTGGCGGGTGTCCGGGCGGTGACGCGGTGGGCGTCCAGCTCGTGCCGGCTGCGGCTGCGGCGCGGCAACCGGCGATGATGGGACCGCCCCGCCCGTAACGCCAGAAAGGCCCCGCCCAGATGGCGACGATCCCCGGCACCGGCAGGTTCACCGCGCTGGTCACCGTGTTCGCCCTCGCCTTCACCGGCGCGGTGGTGGCGCTGACCGGCCCTTACGGATCGCCGCCGTTCCACCCGCCGACCCGGCCGATCGGGCTGGACGCGCTGGCCCCGGGGCCGACCGCGGCGGGCGCGGCGATGCAGGTGGTCGCGCATCAGGACGACGACCTCTACTTCATGAACCCCGACGTCGACCGGGCCGTCCGGGCGGGCACGGACAATGTGACGGTCTTCCTCACCGCGGGCGAGGCGGACGGCCGCAACGGCCCCGGTGGCCGCCGGAATCCCGAGGCGTACGCCGCCGCGCGCGACAACGGCTCGCGCGCGGCGTACGCGTTCATGGCGCTCGGCGATCGTGCGGCGCGCTGGGAGCGACACAGCATCCGCCTTCGGGACGGCGCGTACGCCGAATTCGACCGGCTCGCCGATGCGCCGAACATCAAGCTGGTCTTCCTCAACACCCGAAAGGAGGAGGGCCTCGGCGCGCATGGCCGGCTGCGCACGCTGTGGAGCGGGCGCGAGCGCGAACTCGACACCCTGGCGCCGCTGGACGAGCCGGCCGGCGGGCCGTACGCGTATACCCGCGACGGCCTGATCGACTCGCTCGTGGACCTGATGCGCGCCCAGCGGCCGACCGTGGTGCGCACCCTGGACCCCGATCCCGACCGGCAGACCCACGACGCGAAGCACCCGGAACACGCGGACAGCGGCGGCGTTTCGGACCACCAGGACCACACCGCCGCCGCGCAGTTCGCCTGGGCGGCGCTGCGCCGGTACAACGCGGAGCGGCCCGCGGCGCGCGCCGCGGCGATCGCCTACCGCGGCTACTACAACGAGCGGTGGCCGCACAATCTGGCGCCGGACGCCCGCGCGCGCAAGGACGAGATCGACAGCGTCTACGGCTGGACCGACCGCGTGCACTATTGCCCGGGGCGCGCGGACTGCGGCGACCTCAAGGTGCGCGACACCGCGCCGGGCACCAACTGGCCGCAGAGCACCACGTATCGCTTCCCCGACGCGGGCCCGCGACCGGTGCTCGGCGCGGACGGGCGGCTGACCGCGTGGGCCGTGCTCGGCGGCCGGGTCACCCGCTGGACCCAGGAGCGGGTCGGCGCCGCCGCCTGGTCCGCGCCGCAGGCCGGGTCGGCGCCCGGGGACGGCGAGTTGGCCCCGGGGCCGGCGGCGGTACGCACGGCGGACGGGCGGATCCGGGTGTTCGTGCTGCGGCTCGGCGGCGCCCGGCGGGGTGATCGGGACCGGTTCGAGGTGCTCACCGCGATCGAGGCGGCGCCCGGTGGGGAGTTGGGCCCGTGGCAGGACCTGGGCGGGCCCGACGGCGGTGCGCGCGGCCTGGGCCCGCCGCTGGTCCAGGCCGACGGCGCGGGCGGGTTGCACGTGTTCGCGCGCAACCGGGGGAAGGGGCTGAGTACGCGGTACCTGGCCGCCGGAAGCGCCGATTGGTCGCCGTGGCGCGACCTGGGCGGTGCCGAGATCGTCGAGGGGCCGACCGCGGTGACTCGGCCCGACGGCGGGATCACCGTCTTCGGCACGGCGCGGGACGGCATCCGCCGCTGGGATGTGACGGGCGACCGGTCGGCGGTGCCGGGTACGATCGCGGCCGATCACCCGGTGGGTCCGCCGACCGCCTCGGTGGGCGTGGACGGGCGGGTGACGGTGGCCTACCGGCGAGCCGGCACGGCGGCGATCGTGAGCATGGTCGAGGCCGAACCGGGCCGGTGGCAGCCGGCGGGGGAGCGGGCGGCGGGCGTCGGCTACGAGTCCCTGACCCAACTGCCCGGGCCGGCCGGCACGACCACGATCCTGACCCGGGACGCGGCGGGCAACCCGGTCGCGGTGGACGCGGCAGGCGTGCCGACCACCCTCGACGACCACGCCGCCCCGACCGACCCCACCGGTGCGGTCGACGGCGACGGACACCCGACGGCTCTGTGGCTGAGCCGGGACGGCTCGCTCAGGACGGCCCGCCTACCCTGAGCCGCGCATTTGGACCAACCCCTGGCGGGCGATGACGGGCGCACCCCGAAAGGTGCGCCCGCGGTGCGCAGTCGGTCACGAGCCGGGCCAATGCGCCCGATCCGGCGACAGTCGCTCGCGAACCGGACCAAATACGCCCGGCCCGGCGACCGTTCGTCGCGAGCCGAGCCAAATCCAGCCCGGCCGGCGTTTGAGGCCAAGTAGCCGGGCCGGCGCTTGAGGCCACCTCGGCCGGAGGCCGGGTCGTCCCGGCCCGGCCGGCGCGTGAGGCCAAATCCAGCCCGGCCGGCGCCTGAGGCCAAATAGCCCGGCCGGCGCGTGAGGCCAACCTCAGACGCTGACCCCGTGGCTGCGCAGCCACGTCATCGGGTTGACCGCCGAGCCGTAGTTGGGCGTGGTCCGGACCTCGAAGTGCAGGTGCGGGCCGGTGACGTTGCCGGTCGCGCCGGACAGCGCGATCTTCTGGCCGGTCTGTACCTTCATCCCGGCCTTGACCGAGATCGAGGAAAGGTGCGCGTACTGGGTGTACTTGCCGTCCGCGTGCCGGATGACCACCTCGTTGCCGTACGCGCCGCCCCAACCGGCCGACACGACGGTGCCCGAGGTGACCGCGCGCACCGTGGTACCGGTCGAGACCGCGAAGTCCTGGCCGGTGTGGTGGCCACTGGCCCAGTGCGAGCCGCCGGAGCCGAAGCTCGCGGTGAGCGTGGCGCCGGAGACCGGGGCGACATACGAGCCGGAGGCGTGCTCGCCGCCGGTGTCGGACTTGGCGGTCGAGGCCTTCGGCGTGGTCGACTTGGGGGTCTCGGTCTTCGGTGTCTCGGTCTTCGGCGTGTCCGTCTTGGCGACGGTCTCGGTCTTGACCGCCTCGGCCTTGGGCGCGGCCTCGGTCCTGGTCGTGGTGTCCGTCTTGGGTGCGGTGTCCGTCTTGGCGGCGGTCGGCGCGGCCGTGCCGTCGACCGCGAGCTTCTGGCCCGGGAAGATCAGGTCCGGGTTCTGCCCGACGACGCTCTTGTTGCTCTCGTACAGCTTCGGCCAGCCGCCGGGCACGTGTGCGGCGTCGGCGATCCGGGAGAGCGTGTCGCCGGCCACCACGACGTAGGACGAGTTCGCGGCGGAGTCGGCGGCGGGCTCGGTCTTCGGCGTCTCGGCGGTCTCGGTCTTGGCGGTGGTCTCGGTCTTGGGCGCCTCGGTCTTCGGCGTCTGCGCCTTGGGCGCCTCGACGGTCTTCTTCGGGGCCGGTTTGGTGGTCTCGCTCTGCGCCTTGGGCGTGCTCTTCGGCGCGGTCTTGCCCGCCGAACCCGAGGAGCCCGAGGAGCCGGTGTCGACGTCGGCGCTCGAGCCGCCGCGGTTGAGGCCCGCCTTGACCGAGCACACCGGCCACGCGCCGGGGCCCTGGCTCTTGAGCACCTTCTCGGCGATGGCGATCTGCTGGCCCTTGGTCGCCTGGTCGGCCCGCGTGGCGTACTGGGTGCCGCCGAACTCGTGCCAGGTGCTCTGGGTGAACTGCAGGCCGCCGTAGAAGCCGTTGCCGGTGTTGATCTGCCAGTTGCCCGTGCTCTCGCACTGGGCGACCTTGTCCCAGGTGTTCACGGACGCGGCCTGGGCCGTGCCCGCGCCGATGATCGGCATGGCGACGCCGACGCCGGCGACACCCGCCGCGGCGATCAGACGGGTGGTCCTGCTGGTGCTGCGACGGCGATGACGCCCGGTTCCGGACAACATGGCTTGATCCTCTCCCACGCCTACGAGGTGAGCTGTCGGATTCGGGCCGGAGATCGATAGCCCGGCCACCTCCCGAAGGAGATGGCTTCACCCCTAGCCGTTCGCGGCGCCCGATCGCCCGGATCGGGGCCGTTCGCGGCGGTTCACCTGTGGTTCCCCCGCTCCTGTCGTGTGGTACTCGTCAGCCTCCCGAGCGGCCGGCGACAGGATTCGGCGTACCGGCGATCGGGGTCCGTGTGGGATACGGACGGATCGAACGCTAAGCAGCCCTCGCCGTAGATCACAAGTCTGTGTCGGATAGAAGTCGATTATCCGTTTTGCGGTTGAGCGCAAAGTGGATGATCTCTTCCGGAAAGGACCGTTCCCGGCCACTCGATGGCCAAATGGCCGGGAATACCGGGATAACCCGATGCGGCCGGCCGACTCAGCCGTGTTGCGCCCGCCATCCCGCCCACGCGCTCTCCACCATGTCCGGGGTGTCGAGCCGGGCCTTCCAGCCCAGTTCGGCGCCGATCCGGTCGGCGCTCGCCACCACCCGGGCCGGATCGCCCGCCCGCCGGGGGCGCAGCTCCGGCGTGCGCGAGCGCAACCCGGTGACCTCGCGGATGAGTTCCACCATCTCGCGCACCGACGTGCCCTCGCCGCGCCCCACGTTCAACACCAGGCGCGCGTCCGGATCGGCGGCGAGCCGGCGCGTTGCGGCCACGTGCGCCTCGGCCAGGTCCACCACATGGATGAAGTCGCGCACACACGTGCCGTCCGGGGTTTCGTAGTCGTCCCCGAAGATCACCGGCGGCTGATCCGCCGTCAGCTTTTCCAGCACCATCGGCACGAGGTTGAACACGCCCGCGTCCGCGAGCTCCGGCGCGCCCGCGCCCGCGACGTTGAAGTAGCGCAGCGCGGCGTACGACATCCCGTGCGCGCGCGCCGTCGCCCCGATCATCCACTCGCCGACCAACTTGCTCTCGCCGTACGGGTTGATCGGCAGACACGGGGTGTCCTCGTCGACCAGATCCACGTCCGGCATGCCGTAGACGGCCGCGCTGGAGGAGAACACGATCCGCGTCACCTCGGCGGCCACCATCGCCGCCAACAACGTCCGCAGCCCCTCGACGTTCTCCTCGTAGTAATAGAGGGGACGCGAAACCGACTCGGGCACCTGCTTCTTCGCCGCGATGTGCACCACGCCGTCCACCGCGTGCCCCCGGAACACCTCGTCGAGCACCCCCCGATCGAGCACCGAGCCGATCACCAGCGGCACCCCCTCGGGCACCCGCTCCCGCGCTCCGGTGGACAGGTCGTCGAGCACGACCACATCCTCACCGACCGCGAGCAACGCCCGCACGACATGCGTCCCGATATACCCGGCACCGCCGGTGACAAGCCACTTCATGGGACGACCCTATCCGGCATCCGGGGCCTGCGGCGGGTGTCGGAACGGCCCGAGCCGGCCGATCGGCGCGCGCCGGCCCGGGGTGCCGGATTCGGCGCCGGGCCGCCGGTTACCATGCACAGGATCTCGTGGGCGGGGCGCACATGCGTCCGAGGGGGGAACCTGCGTCGCTCTGCGGCGGCCACGTCAAGAAGGGTGTGAACCGCGTGCGACGCGATTTCGGAATGGGTCGGCAGGGCACCCTGGCTGAACGATTCTCCGGCCGGGACAACAGCATCGGATTGATCCGACTTCTGTTGGCGACAGCGGTCGTGGTGGCACACGCGCACATATTGGGTGGCTTCGGCAAGCGCGAACCGGGCAACGGGTTCACTGGCCTCCAGGTGGGGCTCGGCCGGATGTCCGTGTACGGCTTCTTCGTACTGTCGGGCTTCCTGATCACCCGCAGCGGTATGCGCACCACCACCGGGCGCTATCTGTGGCACCGACTGCTGCGCATCCTGCCCGGCCTGTGGGTCTGTGTGTTGTTCACCGCGTTCGTGGCCGCGCCGATCATGTTCCGCCACCAGCAGGGTTCGCTGGACGGCTTCTGGCGACACGGGGAGGGCCCGTTCGACTACGTCCGCGCGAACTGGTGGACCGGCCTGCGGCAGTTGGACATTTCCAACATCCTGGCCACGGGTAAGAAGGCGGGCCACGCGTTCGATCCCGGCTTCGACGGCGCGCTGTGGTCGCTGAGCTACGAGATGATCTGCTACGTGGTCGTCGCGGCGATGGCCTGGTCCGGCGTGCTGCGCGGATCCCGCCGGTTCGTACTGTTGCTGACCGCCCTGCTGTACGGCTGGATCGTGATGGACCTGGTGAACGCCCCCGGCTGGCGTGGTCCGCAGAACACCAACGGCACCAACATCCACGTGCCGATCCTGAGCGAGTTCATCGGCCCGTTGCACAGCCAGTACCTGATCTACCTGAGTTTCCTCTTCTGCGTCGGCATGCTCTTCCAGCTCTACCAGGAGCGGATCCCGGTCAACGACGTGCTCGGCGTCGTCTCGATCGTCGCGCTGTTCGCGAGCATGCGCTTCGGCGGCTTCTTCGTGATCGGCTTCCCGGCCTTCGCCTACGCGCTGATGTGGCTCGCGGTACGGCTGCCGAAGCCCTTCCGAGTGGTCGGTCGCAAGCGCGACCTCTCCTACGGCATCTATATCTACGGCTTCGTGGTCGAGCAGTTCCTGGTCGTGCTCGGGTACAACCGGCACGGCTTCCTCGCCTACCTCGGGCTCTCGCTGGTCGGCACCTTCGTCCTCGCCGCCGGCTCGTGGTACCTGGTGGAGAAGCCCGCGATGCGGCTCAAGGACTGGACCCCGAGCCTGTTCCGTTCCCGGCTCCCCGAAGCCGGCGCGGCGAAGGACACCGGGTCGACCTCCCCGGTCCCGACGAAGGCGGCGTCGGATTCGACCTCGACGCCGCCTTCGACCGTGACGATCAACCGCTGAGACACGCCCCGGACCCCCGGCCCGTGGGTCCGGCGAGCATGGTCAGCCGTTGTTCGCTCCGGGGGTGCCGTGTACGGGGGCCCGCCACGGCGGGGTGCCCAGCCGGTCACACTTGTGGTCCTTCGCGTACCTCGGGCACTCGCCGCTGGTCTTCTGCAGCTGGTGCGAGCGATAGGTCAGCGACCCGATGCTCGAGTCGTTCACCGGCATCAGATTGTTGGCGACCGACGAGGCCGCCGTCCCGAACAGCAGGACCATCGCGGACAGCGCGCCGATCGTGGTCGCCATCCCGGGAGTCGTGCGCCAGCGCGCGCCGACGTGCCGGGGTTCGGCGTCCGCGGCCGGGTCCGCGCGGTGCACGACGAACCGGTTCCACAACGCGCGCAGCCGTTGCGCGGACAGATGTACGGCCACGCCGACCAGGAGCAGGCTGACGTAGGCGAGTTCGTACGAGGTGCGCGGGTAGAGCTGCACGGCCTGGTCCTGGAACATGTGCGAGGCGAACCAGAACCGCATCAGCCACGAACTGGCGAAGCAGGCCACGAGCGCCAGGACCAGCGAGCGTCGCATGCCGAGCGCGACGGCGACCGCGAGGGCCACCAGCAGGATCAGCATGAATACGCCGACGCCGCCGAGTTCGCCGGGCGGCGGCCACATGCCCACCTCGCCGGGCGTGTCGCCGCGCCACATCAGGTAGTAGGCGGGGTCGATCTTGGTGTCGAAGTAGAAGTACGAGTCCTTCTCGCCGCCACCCTTGAGCAACAGGTCCTTGAGGTAGAGGCCACTGATGATCAGGAACGGGACGATGGTCGCGGCCAGGAAGACCATGGCGGGCTTGAAACCGCCTCGCCAGGGCAGCACCAGCAGACAGATCACGAGCACACCGGCGGCCGACCAGACGAACCAGCCGGAGTAGGCAATCACCAGCACACCCAATATCACGCCGAACGCCACGCCGGTGAGCAGCCGATCACGTTTGGTCATCTGCGGTGATCGGCGTAGGACCTGGATGAACTTCGCGATGATCGGCACGAACACGACCAGGACGATCGTGGTGTAGGGCTTGATCGGCTCGTACAGCGGGATCGAGCTGGTCACGCCGATCGCCAGGGCCCACAGCGGCTGGAACCACACCCGCCAGGCGAGGTAGGCGGCCGGGCCGATCATCGCCATGATCACGATCTGCAGATCCTGGAGCGAGTACGAGGTGTTTCCGTGCCGGAACACCTTCGCCCACAGCGCCAGCAACTCCGGGAACAGTGGTGGATACACGCCCGACGGGATCGACTCGCCCCGGTTGATCGCCCCCGCCCAGTTCGCGAGGGTGCCCATGTCACCGCCGACACCGTTGATCGGCCACGGCGTGCCGCGCAGGCCGATCGTGGTGCCGCCCGCGACGAAGCCGGTGGCGAGGCCCGCCACGACGGCGCACGACAGGCGGACGAACAGCGCCTGCAGGTCCGGACCGAACCGCCGATAGGCGATCACCAGTGCCGCGATGACGAGCAGCGAGATCAGCGTCATCCGCAACTGCAGCGTGGCCAGGCCGCTGACCTGACCGATCCGGTTGAGCGGGTTGACCCGGATGTTGCGCGCCCACACGGCGAACACCATCGCGGTGAGCACCGCCACGGCGCCTTCGGCACAGACCAGCAGCGGACGCCGCCACCAGGGCGTCGGCGCTGCGGCTGTCGTCGTCGGCAGCGCCTTCGGTGGTGGTGAGGACGTGGGCAGATCGGGCGATGGGGCGCACTCCACCTGGTATCTCCTTCAAAGGGGCCGGGCAAGGGGCTGCCGGTCGACCCGCGGGCGATCACGCGCGGATGGACCGGCAGGACGGAAATCGAGATGTCGGCGACCCCGGCGCGAGTTGCGGAGGGACGTCCTGTTCGCCGGGGTCAGGCGTCGACGAAGCCGAGCGAGTCGGTGAAGTCCTTGCAGGTCGTGTACTGCGGGAGCAGGCCCGAAGCGATCGCCTCGTCGAACGAGGGCGCCGCTTCGTCTCGGACCGAGAGCACCGGAGTATCGGTCTGCCAGTCGATCGCCAACCGCGGATCGAGCGGATGGACGGTGTGCTCGCGCTCGGGGGCGTAGGTGGCCGAGCACAGGTAGACCAGCGTCGCGTCCTCGGAACGCGCGCAGAATCCGTGCCCGATGCCCTCGGAGACGTAGAGCGCCTTGCGCTCGACATCGTCCAGCAGCACGCTCTCCCAACGACCGAACGTGGGGGATCCGACCCGCAGATCGACCACCACGTCGAGCAACGTGCCACGCACGCAGGTCAGGTACTTCGCCTGCCCCGGCGGTACGTCGGCGAAATGCACGCCTCGGACGACGCCGCGCGCCGACACCGACATATTGGCCTGCGCGAGGTTCAGCGGGTGACCCACGACCTTCGCGAGGTGATCGAATCGGTACCACTCCGTGAACATGCCACGCGGGTCGCCGTGCAGACGCGGCGTGATCTCCCAAACCCCGTCGATACCGAGCGGGCGGATATCCATACGAGCTTCCTCGTCAGCGATTGTCGGGGTTGGGGGCCAAGCCCTCACCGTATTCGAGCAGATCGAGCAGGTATTTGCCGTAACCGCTCTTGAGCAGGGGAGTCGCGATCGCCCGAACCGCGTCCTCGTCGATGAAGCCCGCCCGCCAGGCGGCCTCCTCGATGCAGCCGATCTTGAGCCCCTGGCGCTGCTCGATGACCCGGACGAACTCGGCGGCCTGGACCATCGAGTCGAAGGTTCCGGTGTCGAGCCACGCCGTGCCGCGATCGAGCAGCGTCACGTTCAGCCGGTCCTCCCGCAGATAGGCGTCGATCACCTCGGTGATCTCCAACTCGCCACGCGCACTGGGCTTGAGGTCACGGGCGATCTCGACGACCCGGTTGTCGAAGAAGTACAGCCCGGGTACCGCGTAGCGGGACTTGGGCACGGCCGGCTTCTCCTCGATCGACAGCGCCCGGCCCTCGGCGTCGAACTCCACCACGCCGTAGGCACTCGGGTCCGCGACCGGGCAGGCGAACACGCGGGCGCCGGTCAACCGGGTGTGCCCGCGCAACTGCCGTCCCAGGCCGACACCGTGGAAGATGTTGTCGCCCAGGACGAGTGCGACGGGTTCGTCACCGATGAAGTCGGCGCCGAGTACGAAAGCCTGGGCGATTCCCTCGGGGCGCTCCTGGATCGCGTATTCCAGCCGTAGGCCGAGCCTCGAGCCGTCCCCGAGCAGACGTCGGAACTGCGGCTGGTCGTGCGGGGTGGTGACGACCAGGATCTCGCGGATGCCGGACATGATCAAAGTGGACAGCGGATAGTAGATCATCGGCTTGTCGAAGACTGGCATGAGTTGCTTCGAGACAGCCTGGGTCAAAGGCCACAGACGGGAGCCGGTGCCACCCGCGAGAAGAATGCCGCGCATGGCGCACACCCTACGTGGTGCGGGTGAACGCCCGGTTCGGTCGGATCACGAAGGCACCCCGAGCGCCCCGCGGGGGCCGGCCGAAGCCTTGTGGAGGTCCGTGTAGAATCCCGTCTCTATGAAGATTTTGGTGACAGGTGGAGCCGGCTTCATCGGTTCGGAGTTCGTCCGGGGATTGTTGTCCGCCTCGGGTGCGTCCGACTCGGTCACCGTATTGGACAAGCTGTCCTACTCGGGCAACACCGCGAATCTGGCCGATGTCGCCGAACACTCGGCGTTCACCTTCGTCCAAGGCGATATTCGTGACGTCGATCTCGTCGACCAGGTCGTGGCCGGCCACGACGTCGTGGTGCACTTCGCGGCGGAATCCCACGTCGATCGGTCGATCTCCGGCGCGCTGGAGTTCGTGACCACCAATGTCGTCGGCACCCAGATCCTTCTCGACGCCGCGCGCAAGCATCAGGTGAATCGATTCGTCCATGTGTCGACCGACGAGGTCTACGGCTCGATCACCGAGGGCTCCTGGACCGAGGACTGGCCGCTGGCCCCCAACTCGCCGTACGCGGCGAGCAAGGCGGGCTCCGACCTGCTGGCCCTCGCAGCCTTCCGCACCCACGGCATGGACGTCGTGCTCACCCGCTGCTCCAACAACTACGGGCCGTACCAGTTCCCGGAGAAGATGATCCCGCTGTTCCTGACCAACCTGTTCGACGGCCATCCGGTGCCGTTGTACGGGGACGGCACGAACGTGCGCGACTGGCTCCATGTGGCGGACCACTGCGCGGGCATCGAGAAGGTCATGCGGCGGGGCCGCGCGGGCGAGACGTATCACATCGGCGGCGGTGTCGAGTTGACCAACAAGGAACTGACCGGACGGCTCCTGGACGCGTGCGGGGCGGGTTGGGAACTGGTCCGCCCGGTCGAGGACCGCAAGGGACACGACCTTCGCTACTCGTTGTCGATCCGAAAGATCCAGGACGAACTCGGTTACGCTCCGGCCGTACCCTTCGACCGGGGACTCGCGGACACCGTAGCCTGGTATCGGGCCAACAGGTCTTGGTGGGAACCGTTGAAGGCGCGGGCGGCCGGCGCCTGATCCGGCTCGATGGTGGATGCACCAACGCTCGCTCCGTCGCCCGATCACTTAGGTATGAATCCCATGACGACGTTCGACATCATGTTGCCGTACTACGGCCCCGTTCCGCTGATGCAGGCCGCCGTGCGCAGCGTCATGACGCAGTCCGATCGGGACTGGCGGCTCACGGTGGTCGACGACGGCCGCGAGGAGGGCGTCGCGCGGTGGTTCGACACGCTGGACGACAAGCGGGTGCGATACCAGCGCAACGAGCGCAACCTCGGGGTCTCCGGCAACTACCGCAAGTGCATCGACCTGGTCGAGTTCGACCGGGTGGTCCTGATGGGGACCGACGACATCATGTTGCCGAACTACCTCGAGTGCATGCGCGATTCGCTGGCGGTGGCCCCCGATGTCGCGATGATCCAGCCGGGCGTGGAGGTCATCGACGAGCTTGGGCAGCCGCGTAGAACCCTGGCGGACGGGACCAAGCGGCGGATCTACGCGCCCAAGGTGGACGGGCATCGGCTGATGGGCGGTCAGGAATTGGCCACCGGGCTGGTCCGGGGCAACTGGCTGTACTTCCCGTCGATGTGCTGGCGGGCCGACGCGCTCAAGTCGGTGCCGTTCCGGGAGGATCTGCGGGTCACCCAGGATCTCGCGCTGGTCATGGAACTGCTGCTGCGCGGCGAGGAGTTGCTCGTATCCAGCCCGATCTGCTTCCAATACCGCAGGCACTCGGCCAGCATCTCGTCGACCACGGCCGGCAGCGGTGCCCGGTTCGCGGAGGAGCGTGGCTACTTCCGGGAATTGGCCAAGGTCGCCCAAGAGCACGGCTGGCCGCGCACGGCCAAGGCCGCCCGCTTCCACGTCGCGTCCCGGCTGCACGCGTTGACGCTGCTGCCGGGCGCCGTGCGGACCGGGCGCAAGGAGAGTGTGTCGCACATCGTCGCGCACGCGTTCGGCTCGGTGCGCCAGGCGCCTTGACCCGCGCCTCGCCGGCCCCGACGGAAAGAGAACCGCACCATGGCTGAACCGACCGGCGCCGAAACCCCGCACGGCGCGCCGGCCCCGCCGATGCGCGTCGCCGTTCTCGGCGGCAGCGGATTCATCGGCCGCCCGCTGTGCGCGGCCCTGACCGGGCGAGGCCACGAGGTCGTCGCGATCGGTCGGCGCGAACCGGCGACCCCGCTCGCCGCGCCCTTCGTGGCGCTGGACGTCCAGGACGCGCCGGCCCGGGTCACGGCCGAGGTGTTGGACCGGCATCGGGTCACCCACGTGATCAACGCGGCCGGCGGCATGTGGGGTCTGAACGACGAGGAACTGGTCGGCGCGAACCTGACCCTGGTGGAGAACCTGATCGCGGCGATCGGCCTGCTGACCCCGGCCCCGCGCCTGGTGCAGTTCGGCACGGTGCACGAGTACGGCCTGGTCCCGGTCGGCACCATGCTCCACGAGGACTCTCCGGTACGGCCCGCGATGGCCTACGGCGAACTGAAGTTGCGTTGCACGGAGCGGATCCGCGCGGCCGTCGAGACGGACGGCCTGGACGCGATCGTGCTGCGCGTGGGCAATGTGGTGGGCGCCGGCCAGCCCGGGCACAGCCTGCTCGGCGGCGTCGCGGCGAAGCTGTCGGCGGGCGCCGGGTCGGCCGAGCCGGTCCGGTTGACCTTCGCGTCGCTGGGCGCGCGCCGGGACTTCGTCGACCTGGACGATGTCGTGGCCGCCTCGGTCGCCGCCGTCGAGTCGACGGTGCGCGACGTGGTCAACATCGGCGGCGGAGCCGGCGTGGCCGCCCGCGAACCGGTCCGCCGGCTGATCGAGGCCGCCGGCATCCCGGCCGAACTCGTCGAGGAGTCGCCCGACGCCGGTCCGGACGAACAGTGGCAGTGCATGGCCCTGGACCGCGCCGAGGAATTGTTGAAGTGGCGGCCGAACCACTCGCTCGGGCACGCCATGACGCGCCTGTGGGCCCACCACGTCGGCGAGCGGGTCTCCTGACCACACCGTCGCGCCGGTGCCGCCGGCCACGCGCGACGAGATCACGAGGTCCCCGACGGGCGCGAGTTCGTCGGGGACCTCGGGTCGTCAGCGCGCGCGGGTGTTGCCGAACGCGTGCCGTGTCAGGTTGCGCACCGAACCCTTGTCGCCGCGGCGCACCGCCTTGGGCACCAGGGTGAGCGCGTGCAGCCGCGAGCCGACGTGGTTGCGGGCGGCGGCGGCCGCGCGGTGCCAGCCGAGCGCCTCGAACCGCTCGATCATGCCGGTGAAGTAGGTCCGCTCGGTGACGAATCGGCGGCCGCTGGTGGCCGCGGCCGAGGAGTGGCTGACCGCGTGTCGGCGGTAGCGGAAGCACACCGTGTCGTCGACCACCATGGTCGCGTGCAGGCACAACGCGTCGATCACCATGGCGAGGTCGTGCACCTCGTCCAGGTCGTCCGGGAAGCCGACCTGCTTGGCGATGTCGCTGCGCCAGGCCAGCGAGGGGAAGTACAGCCAGTTGCCCCGGATCAGCCCGACCGCCAGGTCCTCGCCGCCGTAGAGCCGACGCCCCTGCGTCTTGGGCGCGAAAAGATGCCGCTTGACCTGGTCGACGAAGGGCATCGTCGGGTTCCCGGCGGTGTCGATGACCTGAACGCCGGGCTGGACGATCTTCGCGTCCGGGAACTGCTCCAGGCAGTCCCGCACGGTCGCCAGGTAGTGCGGGAGCATCACGTCGTCCCCGCCCATGAAGACCAGCAGCGGGTTCTCCACCAGCGACAGGACCTTCTGGTAGTTCTTCGTCACACCCAACCGGTGGTCGTTGCGCCGGTAGTCGATACGACTGTCCTCGAGGCTCGCGAACCACTCCGGCACGCCGGGTTCGGAGCCGTCGTCGGTGACGATCAGTCGCCAGTTCTGGTCGGTCTGGGCGATGACGCTACGGACGGCTTGCTGCATCATGCCCACGTCGCCGTAGAAGGGCATCGCGACGTCGATCGTTTCCAAAACCATCTCCGGATCCGGGTTGAGTGGACGAGGTGTTGTCAGGCCTGCACGACATGGTCGGACGGTGCGCTCCGCAGCGCCTCGTCCGGTCGAGCAGCGCTCACATGGTGCCCCACGTGGCGCTTGCCCAGGCTCCACAGCAGGAACGCCATCACCAGGGTGGTGACCAGCGAGCCGGTCAGATACGCGGCCTCGACCCTGATCTGGATCGAGCCCGGCGAGGCGGTCACCGCCGCGAGAGCGGCGACGCCGATCACCCAGGACCACATCTGCTGCCGATGGGCACCCTGGGCCATCAGGGCCTGCCCGAGTACGAGCGCGAGCATGTAGCACAGCGTGCCCAACGAGAACCACGCGAAGTCCCCCGTGCCGAGGATCTTGGGCGAGCCGAACAACGTCGGCACCAACCACGGACCCAGGACGGTGGCCACCGTTCCGCCACTGAGGCCGAGTACCGCGACGATGCCGCAACTGCGCAGGGTCAGTTGGCGGAACGCGGCGCGATCACCGGCGGCGTGCGCGCCGGCCAGCCCCGGTAGGAGCGAGGTCTGCAACGAACTGAAGACGAACAGCGGCACCCGGGCCAACACGATCGCCGACAGCAGCGCGCTGACCAACTCGACCTCGCCGGGTTCGAGCAGCTTGACGTTGATGACGGCGATGTTGACCACGATCTGGGACAGCATGATCGACACGATCAGCAGCGCCAGGCCCCGATACATCGACTTCCACGGCACCGTGGTCCCGGGCAGCGCGTGTCGAAGCACCGGGCGCAGGGTGACCAGGACCGACAGGAGCGGGGCGGCGGTCAGGATCAGGCTGAACATCAGCGCCGACCGCACGCCGGCGATGCCGAGGGCGAGCGCGAAGGCGATCCGCAGGCCGCCGTCGATCGCCAACTGGGCGCCGTACTCCCGGAAGAGGCCGAGCCCGGCGAGGACGCCGCGGGTGACCGCGGTCGCGGCGAGCCCGACGAAGGCACCGGCCAACGCGATGAGCATCGAACGCTGACCGGCGAACAACCGGTCGGAGATCGGGATCGCGCCGGCACCCACGACCAGGAGTACGGCCAGCAGGATGCCGCCGGCCAGCACCATTCCCCTGCGCAAAACCGGTGCGGCGCCTTCGCCCTCGATTTTGCGGGCGGCGACGATTCGCGTGATCTCCTGCTCGACCGGGGTGTAAAAGCCATATCCCACGGAAAAAGCAATCGTCCACAAAACCGACACATTTGCCATGCCGTCGGACGACAGCGTGTGGCCGGCAAGTGCGAGATGCACGTAAGAGGCGGCGCCCAGTACGACGACGCCGATGCCGACTCGGAGCGTGCCCGGGGGCAGAGCCCGGACGGCGCGTACTACGAGATTCACGGTGACCCGGCCGATGCGAAGTTGGGATGGAGTGAGGCGGTGTGGGGATCGGACCCGCCCGCGTCGCCCACCGTCGATCGCTCGGGCCCTCAGGACAGGACCGTACAGGCGATCACGGGCGACCCACCAGGCAGCCGATCGGTTAGGATCCTCTGAGGTGATGGGCCCATAGCTTCGCGAGTCTACTGGACGTACGAGGCGACAGGTTCGACCGATGATCGACCGGAGGCCGCGCGGCCGGGCCGAGTGCGCGTCGGTTCGTCTCTTCGGATTGTTGCTCGGAACAATCAGACGCGGTAGCGAAAACTCTCATCTTGGAGTGTCTGGTGCGGGACTACAGCGACGTATGGTTGGTGATCCCTGTCTTCAACGAGGACCAGGTCATCGCCCAAGTCGTCACGGATGCATCTCTAGTATTCCCGAACATTGTGTGTGTGGACGACGGCAGTTCCGACAACTCGGCCCGGGAGATTTTCGGAACCGTTGCGCACCTGGTGAAACACCCGGTCAATCTCGGTCAGGGTGCGTCTTTGCAAACCGGCATGACCTATGCGCTGGCCCAGCCCGGTGCCCGGTATTTCGTCACCTTCGACGCCGACGGGCAACACCGCGTCGAAGATGCCCAGGCAATGGTCGAACGCATTCGCGGGGGTGATGTCGACGTCGTCCTCGGTTCTCGCTTCCTGGAAGCCAGCACGGAGATTCCCAAAATAAAGCGGATCGTCCTGCGGACCGTCGCGGCGGTGAGTCTCACCTCGCGCAAGCTTCATTTGACGGACGCGCACAACGGGCTGCGGGTCTTCAACCGGGAAGCCGCGTCGCGGCTGCGCATCAGTATGAATGGCATGGCGCACGCGTCCGAGATCGTCGGTTTCCTGGCGCGTTCGGGGCTGCGCATCAAGGAGATGCCCGTCTCCGTGCGCTACACCGAATACTCGAAAGCCAAGGGCCAGTCGCTCATCAATGGCGTGAACATCCTCTTTGACATGTCGGTTCGGCAGCGGGGTAAATGATCGTATGTTGATCCAGGCAATTCTCCTCCTCGGCGCCGCGGGCCTGCTGGCCCTGTTCGTCCTGCAGTGGGACCAGGTGCGCACCCGGGCCTGGAAGCGCATCGCGTTCCTGCTGTTCGTCGGCGTCAACGCCTACGCGGTGATTCGTCCCTCGGACACCACGTGGCTCGCGCACAAGGTCGGCGTCGGTCGTGGAACCGACTTGATCCTCTACGGACTCGTAGTGGGTGTCGCCTTCATGGCGATGAACACCTTCATGCGGTTCCGGTCGCTGGAGAAGAAGATCACCGACCTCGCGCGCAGTGTGGCCATCCGCGAGGCGCAGCTGCTCAACACGAACCGGCCGGAGGCGCCGGCTCGGGTCGCGGAGAACGGTCGGCCGGCGCAGGTCGCCGAGGTTCCCGCGTCGGAGCACATCTCGACCAGCTGATCCGATTCTCGAGCGGATGCCGGGCCGTGCCGTCGCCGCACGCACACGGAAGTGGACCCGGGTTCGAAGATGGTCGTATCGCGCAGGAGCGTCCTTGTCGGTGGTTGTGGCCTTGCCCTCGGTGGCGCGGGCGTGGTCACAGCAGTGGAGTTGTTCGATCGGGGCGACGGGTCCGCGGCACAGCGGCCCGTCGCCCCACCCGCACCCGTCGCCTCCGCGGCGACCCGGGTGCTCAACGTGGTCGCGCACCACGACGACGATCTGCTGTTCCTCAGCCCGGAGTTGCTGGACAACCTGACCGCGGGGGCGACCCTGCGGTCGGTCTACTTCAACGCGTCGGACTATCAGGAATACCCGAAGTACATGACGGATCGAGAGCGGGGGCTGCGCGACGCCTACGCGCGAACGCTGGGTGCCCGGCTCGACGACTGGAAATCGCAGCCCTACGACATGGGCGGTGTGCGGGCGACGCTGTGGACCCTGGGCGACCGGGTCTCGATACTGGAGACCCGTATTCCGGACGGCTATATGCGAACGCCGCTCGGCGCCAAGCGTCTGTGGGGTCTGTACGCCGACAACACCCGGGTCACCACTCGACCCGGCGACTCGTTCCCGGCCCAGGACCTCGACCGCGACCAGCTGGTCGCCTTCCTGCGCGGAATAAGGGACGAATTCAAGCCGGACCGGGTCAACACATTGGATCCGACGTCCGATCTCCAGGGCGATCCGGATCCGGTCGGTGGTTTTCACCAGGACCATGTGGCGGTGGCCCGTCTGGTCATGTACGCGCTGGAGCAGGACACCACGCCGTGCCCCGTCGTATATCACCGGGACTACACGATCGAGCGGGATCCGGCCAATCTCACCGCCGCCCAGGCGGCGCGAAAGAAGAAGGCTTTCGCCGTATATACCGATTATGACCGGGACGCGAAGCGCAGCAAGGTCTACGGCCCCTGGTTGCATAAATCCTATCCGGCCGATGCCGCCTGGCGCCGCGATCTCGTCCTCCCGATGCCGGTTCCCGACCGCGTCGGGGCGGTCCCCGCACATCCCTATCTGGGACCGCACTACCGCATTCGTAATCGTGGCAACGGTCTCGAATTGAGTGTGCGACCCGAACTCGATGCGCCCGTGACCACCGCGGCGGCCCGGGGGCAGGAGGGGGCCGTCTTCCGACTGGCCGGCATCCGGTATGGCTGGGGACTGATGCCGGTGGGCGGCGACTCCATCGTGGCGATCCCGGGTGCGAGCAAGGCCGCCGAATGTGCTCCCCGGCTGGCCGGTCGGGCCCTCGACCCGGCCCAGGCGGTGCGCGCGCACGGCGACGTCGCGGGCGGATTCAGCCTGCTCTTCGCACATTCCGGTATGGCGCTCACCGGAGCCCACGCACCCGGCGGAGATGTATTCCAGGCGCCGCTCGGCAGCGGCGACACGCAAAAATGGGACTTCATCAAGGTCTGAATTCGACGGCTTTATGCCATGCGATATCGTGAGCCCGCCCAGGTTGTGTGTTTCACCCGGACCGAACGAGGATTCGTGACCGTCTCAGACAGCGCGCGGGCGACCGCGTCACCGTTCGGTCCGGTCGCTTCGCCGGGCCCGCCGTCCTCCCGCGGATCCCGCCGAGCGAGGGGCCCGCTGCTCCTGCTCGCGGCCTTGGCGGCCTCCTGGCTGGTACCGATCGCGGCCTACGCGGCCCATGCGGCGGTCGTGATGCCGGTGCTCTTTCTCGGTCTCGTCGCGTCCCTGCTGCGTTCGGGGCGCACCGTTTTGGACCGTCTGGTGCTCGCGTTCGGGCTGACCGCGGGTGCGACGTGCCTGGCCGGCCTGCTCTTCTCGGTCTGGCCGTGGGGATTGCAGCCGGTGCCGATCGCCGGGGTCGGGTTCACCGCGGTGACGCTCGCGGCGGCAGCCACCCGGCGGCGGCCCGCGGTGCCCCGGCTGGTTTCCGCGGCCGATTCGATCACGCTCGCGGCGGGTGTCGTGGTCACCGCGCTGACCGTGTTCCCCTACCTCGGCCGCGGTCTGGTCGGTCGGCTCTCAATGGTGGCGGTCGCGGAGGATCTCGGCCGCCATTTCGCGTTGTACGACAACATCAGGAGCGCGGGAGGTTACACATTCCTGAATCGTTCGGAAACGCGCACCGGATTGACGGATGAACTCTTCGGTTATCCGCAGGGCAGTCATTTCGGGATGAGTCTGTTCGACAACTTCCTGCGCTCGAGCACCGCCGCCGGCTCCGGTACGACCGCGCTGAACCATTTCGTCTATTTCTACGCGGCCACCTTCGTCTTCTTCGTCTTCGCCGTGGTGTGGTCCCTGCGCTGGATCGCCGGACCCGCGCTCTCCACCTGGCGCTACCTCGTGGTCGCCTCGGCCGCCGCCGCCTATCTGTACTTCGGCGACGGCATGGCGATGTTCCTGCGTGGCTTCCCCAGCGAGTTCGTGGGACTGGGACTGCTCGCGTTGCTGGTCGCGATCACCGCCCGGCCGTTGTCCCGGCTGCGTGAACAGATGTGCCTCGCCGCCGCGTTGACCACTGCGCTGTCCTTCACCTACTACCTGTTCCTGCCGCTGGCCGGGGTGCTGCTGCTGGTGTGGGCGATCGGCAATCGGAAGCCACTGCTCGCCCAGCCGTTCTGGACCTTCGCGACGGTGCTCGTGACCGCGGTCGGCGCGCTCTACCTGCCGATCGTCAATCGTTCCGCCGCGAAGTCGGACGCGCTCAACGCCGGCGGCGGGATCAGTCCCACCAACCGGCATCTCCTGGTGCTCCTGGTCTTCCTGGTCGTCCTCGGCCTGTGCTCCCGGTCGGCCTGGCGCCATCCGGTGCGTCGGATGGCGATCCTGTGGATGGCCGGCGCGAGCGGGATAGTCGCGCTGATGTTCCTCTACCAGAGCGCGATCATGGGCGAGACCTCGTACTACTACGAGAAGTTGCTGCATCAACTCTTCGTGGTCGGCCTGGTCTGCCTCGGCGGTACCTGGTTCGTGGCGCCGCGTTGGCGGCCCGGCCATTTCGCGGGCCGTACCCACCGGGCGGCGCCGTTCACCCGCCCGATCCCGGCGCTCGTGGTGGCGCTGAGCCTGGTCGCCGCCATCGCCCTGAACGCGAACCCGGACCGCGACGTGTGGCGCAAGCCGCCGCGGGATCTCAGTTGGGGTGTGGGCTACTTCACGAAGAAGATGGACCACCCCAGGCTCGCCCAACTGGTCCTGAAGACGATCCAGGCCCAGCCGAACCCGCAGGGCCACGCGACGATAGTGCAGATGAAGAACGACTGGCAGGCCAACTACTACGGGACGTTGTGGGTCGACGTGCTCTCGCGCAACCTGGGCACCGCGTGGCAGGCCAAGCCGACCTACGGCACGCAGGAGACGCCGGAACAGCTCACCCGGCGGATCGTGGTCAAGTTTCCCCGGTTGCCGATCCGGGTGGTCACCGACGATCCCGAGATTTTGGCGACGGTGCAGAATCTGCGGCGCGACCGGCCCGATCTGCGGCTGGACGTGTTGTTCAGCAATCCCACCCGGTGCACCTACGACTTCAAGGCGCAGCCGGTGTTGAAGCCCGGGGAGCTTGCGGCGGCGGTGCCGAGGATCCCGTTCCCGGCCAACGGCTGCAAGAGCCCCCAAGACGCGCCCGACAGGAAGTGACATGAGCGAGCTTGTCGACTCTCGGGTCGGTGTCGTGGTGATCGTCTACAACGACGCGGACCGGCTGGCCGATGCCGTGTGTTCGGCGCTGGATCAGGGGGGGATCGTCGGCGAGGTCGTGGTCGTCGACGATGCCTCCACCGATGGCACGCCCGCGGTGTGCGCGCGGCTCGCGGCTGCGGATTCGCGGGTGCGGGTGGTGCGGCGGGAGCGCAACAGTGGTGGTTGTGGTGCGCCGCGCAACGACGGGCTGGCGGCGGCGCGGGCCGCTCGGATCGTGTTCCTGGACAGCGACGACGTGTTGCCGCCCGGCGCGGTCGAGGCGCTGGTGGCCGCGGCCGATCGGCACGGGGCCCAGGTCGTCGCCGGGCTGTGCGTACGACGGGAGTTGCCGCGCGTTCGCGATGTGCCCTGGCAGCCGCGGTTGTTCACCGGCGAGGTCGGCTACCGGGACCCGGCGGAGCGGCCCGAGACGGTGTGGGACACCCTCTCCGTGAACAAGCTCTACGACCGCGCGTTTTTGCTCGACCACGACATCCGCTTTCCCGACGGCGCCGCGCACTACGAGGACTTCGTGTTCACCGCCCGGGTGTACGCGGCCAAACCGCGGTTCGCGGTGATTCCCGACCACGTCTACACGTGGCATGTGCGCCGCGAGGGCGGCGATCCGTCGATCTCGCTGCGGCGGGACCGGATCGGCAACTGGCTGGACCGCCTGGACGCGCACCGCCAGGTCGTGGACATCTTCACCGAGGCCGACGCGCCCGCGCTGCGGACGGCGGCGCAGACCAAGTTCGTCGAGCACGATCTGCGGCTCTACCTGCGCGACCTGCCCTCGCGCCCGGCCGAGTATCGGCAGCCGTGGTGGGACGCGGCCCGCAAACACCTCGCGGCCCTGGACGCCGACGCGGTCCGGGCCGCTTTCCCGGCCGCGCGCTGGGCCGCCGCCGTGCTCGCCGCGCGCCCGGAGCCGACCGGCCTGGCCCGGCTCGCCGAACTGGCCGCCGAGCCGCCGCGGTTGCTCGGCCCGTACCCCATTCGCGAGGGCACCCCGGTGTGGGACGAGACGGCACCCGAGCCGGCGCTGACCGGCCTCGCCGACCTCACGCCCGCCGAACTGCCGGTGGTGGTCGAGGCGAACGTGCTCGGCCCGCGCGGCAACGTCCTGGACGTCACCGTGCACGACCTCTACGGCCGGCTGGCCGCGGCCGAACCGAGCCGGATCGACGTGGAGTTGCGCGATCGGCACGGCGACGAGGTCCGGGCCCTGGGCGTTCGCGACGGCCGGCTGCGCGCGGTGCCGGGCGCGGACGCGTGGACCGGCCGGGTCAGCGTCGAGGCGCTGGATCCGGCGGGCCCGGAGTCGTTCGCGGTCTGGGACGTGTGGGTCCGGGTGCACCTCGCGGCCGGCCCGCCGCTGGTCACCAAGGTGCGCGCCGGCCGCGGCCTGGGCCGGCGGCTGCGCCCGGATCTGCGCAACGGGCTCGCGTTCGTGCAGTTCCACGCGACCGCGAGCCGATCGTTGGCGATCCGCTACGCGGGCGGCGGCGCGGGCATCCGCGAGGTCCTGGGCGCCCGCCTGCGCCGCCGGCGGGGGTGACCACCGCCCGACCGGCCCCGGCGCACCGGCGGACGGACCGAAAGCTCACCGGTGCACGTGCCCGAGGAGCACCGCCGGACCCACCCGACACTCACCGGTAGACGTACCCGAAGATCTGCTCCCAGCGCTCCAGGACCGCCTCCGGCGCGAACCGGGTGACATCCTTCAGCCCCTGCTCGCCGAGTCGGTCGCGCAACTCCCGGTCGTCGATCAACCGCTCGAGGGCGGCGGCGAACTCCCGGGTGTTGCCGCGCGGCACCAGCAGGCCGTTGCGCTCGTGTGTGACGATCTCGCGCACGCCCGGCGCGCAGTCGAACGCGACGCTGGGCACGCCCATCGCCATCGCCTCCATCAGCGAGATCGGGAAACCCTCGGCGCGCGAGGGTGCGGCGAACACCGAGGCGGCGCGCAGCGCGCCCTCGACGTCGGCGGTCCGTCCGGCGAACTCGACGCGGTCGGCCAACCCGAGCGCGGCCGTCTGGGCCCGCAAGCGAGCCTCCTCGGGACCCGAGCCGTACAACCGCAGGCGCCACTCGGGCCGGCCCCGCGCCACCTCGGCCCACGCCTCCAGGAGCAGGTCGTAGCCCTTCTCGAAGGAGAGCCGACCCAGCGCGACCACCAGCGGCTCGGCCCGCGGCGAGAGCGTCTCGGGCCGGATCGGCAGCGGGTTGGGCAACACGTCGACATTGTTGAGCCCGTCCCGGCTCCACGCGTCCGCGTCCTCGACGGTCAGCAGCAACAGCCGGTCGACATCGGCGAACCAGCGGTGCACGCGGCGTCCCCGGGAGGAGGCCATCGAGGCCTCGAACGACTCGTGGCTCATCCCGATCACCCGCAGCCCGGTGGTGTCGGCCAGGGCGACCCACTCCATCGCCCAGACCTGCGGGACGATCACGATCGCCCCCGGCCGGGCCGCGCGGAACAGCGCGGTCAGCCGGTCGGCCGCCTGCCGTACCGACGCCCTGCGCAGCAGTTCCCGGCGCCGGGCCGCGACGTCGAGCCGGTCGCGGACCGTGCGCGGACCCCACGCGGACGGCGGGTGCACGCGGTGCAGCACGCTGGTGCGGTACGGCAGATCGCGGCCGTAGTCGTGGGCGGTCTCGGGGTGCACGACACCGATCAGGTGCACCGAGTGCCCGCTCGCCTCGAGCATCCCCGCGGTGTGGTGCGCCCAGCGCTGGAGTCCGCCCAGCTCCTCGATGTTGTTGCAGACGATGAAGATGTCGCGCGATGTGCGCGTCACGCCGGCCTCGCTCACTGCGCGCCCCCCGTCGGGAAGAAGCGTTCGACGATCTGCTTGGCCGCGGTGCCCCGGTCGTACTCGCCGTAGGACTTGACGAACGCCTGGCGTCGGTCCGCGTAGCGTCCCTGCTCGGCGGTCGACTCGCGCACCGCGGTGAACAACTCGTCCTGGTCCGCGGCCAGCGGACCGGGAGCGTGCTCGGCGAGCTCGAAGTAGGCCCCGCGCGACTGCCGCGTGTAGGCGTCGTAGTCGTAGGTGTAGAACACCATCGGCCGATCCAGGAGCGCGTAGTCGAACATCAGCGACGAGTAGTCCGTGATCAGCACGTCGGCGAGCCGCAGCAGCGGTGTGACGTCGTGCGTGTTCGACGCGTCGCGCACGTCGGCGGCCAGCGACGGCGGCAAGTCCACGGTGTCGAGGTAGTGGGTGCGTACGAGAAGTACGAACTCCTCGCCCAACTCCCGGACCCAGCGCTCGAGATCGAACGGCATCTCGAACTCTTCCTCCTCCGCGCGCGGCCGGAAGGTCGGGGCGTACAGCACGATCCGGCGCGGGTCGCCGACCAGGCCCAGCTCGGCCCGCAGTGCCTCGACGTCGGCGGTCGAGGCGTGCTCGTCGGCCAGCGCGTCGTTGCGCGGGTAGCCGGTGCGCAGCGGCTCGGCCCGCAGCCGGTAGGCGGCCATCAGCGTGTCCACGTCGTGCTCGGAGCGCACCACGAAGTAGTCGAAGCGGTCCACGCCCTTTTGCAACCGGGCCTGGGCCGCCGCGTCGGACTGCTTGACCGAGGGCATGTCGAAGCCCATGCGCTTGAGCGCGGAGCCGTGCCAGGTCTGGATGTAGGTGGTGCCGGGGTTCTTCACCGCGTCGCCGAGCACGCCCTGGTTGTCGATCCAGAACTCGGCCTGGGCGAGCGCCTTGTAGTGCGCCCACGAGCCGCGCTTGACCAGCGTGGCGTCCTTGGGGAAGCCCGCCCGGCTCTCCGCGTAGACCCACACCGCCTCGAACTTCGCCCCGGAGCGCCGCAGTTCCTCGTGGATGTAGCGCGGGTTGTCGCTGTACTGCAGGCCGAGGTGGCTCTCGAAGACGACCAGCCCCTTGCGTACCGGCAGCTTGGCCAGCGCGGTTCGGGCCAGCCGGAACGCCTCCCGCTTGCGTGCTCCGGTACGGGTGATCTGCGTGCGGGCCGTGGCCACCAACCGGTGGCCGAACGGGCTGTCGGCGGTGCGCAGCACCAACTCGCGACCCTTGCGGGCGATCGCGCCGTCGTGCGTGATGGTGAAGGACAGGTGCCCCTTGTCCGTGATGAACGGGAGCATGTGGTCGCCGGCCGCCTTGCTCAGCCGGGGACGGATCGGGATCCGCCGGGCGTCCTCGGGCAGCGAGGTGGCGAACAGCCGGCTCGTGCTGACCACCCCGTCCACCGTCAGGTCCATCCACACGTCCCACACCGGGTCGAGCACGCCGATCGGGTGCACGGTACGGGTGAGGTCGACGGTGGTCTCCCAGGCCAGGCCCTCGGGGGTGTGCCGGACCGACTCCACCGGGACGCGCACCGTGGTCATCGCGAGCTTCTTGCGGCGCGAGCGGAACTCCAGGTGGGCGGAGAGCTTCGCGGTCGGCGCGATCCGATCGAGCGGATTGACGATCAGCCCGGCCAGCCGCACCCGTCCACCGGTGGACGAGTAGTGCGTCAGGTCGTTGCCCAGCCAGACCAGATCCAGCGGCTTGGCCCAGGCGACCAGGTCGGTGACGTCCAGGACCGCGCGGCCGAGCTCGTCGTCCAGGTGTTCCGCGCACCAGAAGACCCGGCCGTCCTGCCGGTGCAGCCGCGCGCTCACCTTGCTGCGGTTGAGCACCAGGTCGATCGCGGTCAGCAGGTTCGGCCAGTCGTCGTGCAACAGCAGATAGGCGGCCAGCGCCGGGATCTGTTTGGCCTCGCGGAACGCCCTCGGGTCGAGCGTGGCCAGGTAATCCTGGGCCAATGGGATGAACTCGCGCCGGAATTCCGGGCTCTGGAAGGGCAGTTCCCACAGGTAGAGGACCAGGTCGTGCTGGAGGAACTTGATGTCCTTCAACAGCTTCAGCGACCGCAGTTCCTCGCCCTGCAACTCCTCGTCGATCCGCCGGTGGATGGTGAGCCGATCGGTGAAGTTGCGCAGCTCGCCGCGGCGGTTGGAGATCGAGCGCACCTTCGCGTCCTCGACCACCCGCCACTGGTAGACGGTGTTCGGGATCAGCGTGATCCGGTTCGCGCCGAGATAGGCGCGCGTGGAGAACAGCAGGTCCTCGTAGTGGAAGCCCTCGGGGAAACGCAGCTCGCGCTCGTCCAGGAAGGCGCGGCGGTAGCACTTGTTCGTGGAGAGCGTGTCGTAGAGCAGTTCCGGGCGCTCGCTCGCCGACTCCAGGACCGCGCGCTCCGCGTACAGCTCCGGATACCACGGGGTGACCTTGCCGTTACGGCTCTCGTGCAGGCGCACACACAGCCCGGAGATCAGGTCGGCGCCGGTCTCCTCGGCCGCCACCAGCATGTTCTTGCACGCGTGCCGGTCGAGGGTGTCGTCGCTGTCGAGGAACATCACGAAGGTGCCGCGCGCCTGGTCGATGCCCTCGTTGCGGGGCCGGCTGCACCCGCCGCTGTTGTGCGGCAGGCGAATCGCCCGCACCTTGTCGGGATGCTCGGCCGCGAACCGCCGCGCCACCGCGAAGCTGTCGTCGGTGCTGGCGTCGTCGACGATCAGGATCTCGAGGTTGTCCAGCGTCTGCCGCAGCACCGAGTCCACCGCGCGCGGCAGGCGGGCCGCGTCGTTGTAGACGATCACGATCACGCTCACGTCGGGTGCGCGGGACACACTCATGCGACCACCTCCGCGGGCGGGTTCGGGAACGGTGCTTCGAGCTTAGTCAGGCGGCCGATCGGCGAGCCAATTCCCCGGCCGGGGCGCCGGCGGCCCGGACTACGAGGACGCAGCGGCGGGTGGTGTCGGTTCTGCCGCCGTCGAGCGGAAACGGTTGTCGCTCGCGGGTGGCGGATCGGGCCGGATGATCCGTTAACCTGTCTCGTTGTTTCGGGGAACTCCCCACACCCTCCGCTTGGTCGGCGTCGCCGCGGCGATTGCTCGAAGGAGTGATGGCGCCTGTCCACCGCCCTGGTCATCACAGAGCCCACCGCCACCGGTTCGACGGCTCGGATGGCGCGGGCGGATCCCGCTTTGCTGCTGGCCGAGCTGTCCGCGCTGGAGCGCGGCGTCCCGGAGATCGAGGTGCTCGCGCCGGACGCGCTCGCGGCGGCGCTCGAACGCGGCGAGGACCGGGTGACCCTCGTGGACGCGCGCTTCGTCGGACACCGGCACGCGCTGCGCCTGGTGCTGGCCGACACCCGCTTCCCGATCGCCCACGTGCCCGGGGTGCTGGCCGTCGAGGGCGAGGCCCGGGCCGAGGCGGCGCGGATCGTCCGCCGGCTCGACCGGTTGCCCGCCGACGGGTGCCTGCCCGACCTGGTCGCCGAGCGGCTCGCGGCCGCCGGTGCGCCGCCGCGCGAGGTGCCACTGGGCGACCTGGTCGCCGAGGTGCCGCGCGATCGGGGCGCGCGGGAGCGGGCGCTCGCGGCGGTGGCGGCGGTGGACGACGAGCGGATCCGGCTGAACTCGGCGGTCAAGGCCAGGGACGGCTTCTTCACCACGTTCGCGGTCAGCACCTGGTCGCGTTATCTGGCCCGGTGGTGCGCGCACCGAGGGCTGACGCCCAATCAGGTCACCGTGGCCTCGTTGTTCGTCGCGCTCGCCGCGGCGGCGGGCGCGGCCACCGGGACCCGGGCCGGATACATCGGCGCCGCGCTCGGCCTCTACTTCTCCTTCGTGCTCGACTGCACCGACGGCCAGCTGGCCCGCTACGCGGTCAGCTACTCGCGGATCGGCTCGTGGCTGGACGCCACCTTCGACCGGGCCAAGGAGTACGCCGTCTACGCGGGCCTGGCACTCGGCGCGGCCCGGCACGACGACGACGTGTGGACCCTCGCGCTGGTCGCGATGGTGGTGATGACCACCCGGCACATCGTCGACTTCGCCTTCAACGAGACCCGGCGCGGCATCGGCGGCGGGGACGAGGACGGCGCCGACGGCGGCGCCGGCGCCAAGCTCTCCGGCAAGCTGAACACGGTCGGCTGGACCGTGTGGGCCCGGCGGATGATCATCCTGCCGATCGGCGAGCGCTGGGCGCTGATCGCCGTGCTCACCGCGGTCGGCACACCCCGGATCACCTTCGTCGTGCTGATCGCCGGCTGTGTGCTCGCCGCCTGCTACACCTCGCTGGGCCGGATCCTGCGCTCGCTGCCGCGCCGCGCGCCCGCCGCCCCGCAGGTGGGGGAGCACCTGGCCGCACTCGCGGACAGCGGCCCGCTCGCCGAGCCGATCGCGCGCCTCCGGTTGCGTGTCCCCGCCGCCGCGGTGGCCCTGCTCGGCGCCGCCGTGCTGCTCGCGGTGCTGCTCGCGGGCGGCGCGGGCGAGTGGTGGGGCCTGGCCGGGGCCGGCGCCTACGTGCTGTGCGCCGGGTCGGCCGTCGGCCGCCCGCTGGTGCGTCGGCTCGACTGGCTGGTGCCGCCGATCTTCCGGGCCGCCGAATACGCCGCGATCACCATCCTGGCCGCACGGGTGGTGCCCACCGCGGTGGCCGCGGCGTTCGGCTTGGTCGCGGCCACCGCCTACCATCACTACGACACGGTCTACCGCCTGCGCGGCGGCTACGGGGCCCCGCCCCGGGCGCTGGTGTGGCTGGTGCTCGGTCACGAGGGGCGCGTGCTCCTGGTGACCGTGCTGGCCGCGCTCGGCCCGGACCCGCTGCGCGTCGGCCTGATCGTGACGGCGATCGTGCTCGCGGTGATCGTGCTCGCCGAGAGCGTCGTGTTCTGGGTGCGCGGCGCGCGCCCCGACATCGACGACGCGACCCCGGTGGGACCGGCTCCCCCGGCCGCGACATCGTCGTATCGCACCCTGGAGGCCGCCGCCGCGGCGGCCACCGATCGAACTGGAGACCTTTCATGATCGGCCTCGTTCTCGCCGCCGGCGCCGGCCGCCGGCTGCGCCCGCACACCGACTCGCTGCCCAAGGCCCTGGTGCCGGTGGGCGAGCCCGGTGCGCCGGACAGCGAGCGCTCGATCCTGGAGGTCACCCTCTCCCACTACGCCGCGGTCGGGCTGACCGAGGCGGCGATCGTGGTCGGCTACCGCGGCGAGGCGATCCGCGACCGGCGGGCGCTGCTGGAGCGGCGGTACGGCCTCAAGCTGCACATGGTCGACAACGACAAGGCCGAGGAGTGGAACAACGCCTACTCCCTGTGGTGCGCCCGCGACTTCCTCGCCGACGGGGTGCTGCTGGCCAACGGCGACACGCTGCACCCGGTCTCGGTCCAGGAGACCATGCTGGCCGCCCGGGACGGCGCCAAGGGCATCATCCTGGCCCTGGACACCGCCAAGCCGCTGGCCGACGAGGAAATGAAGGTCACCCTCGACGAGGCCGGCCGGATGCGCCGGATCACCAAGCTGATGGACCCGGCCGAGGCGGCCGGCGAGTACATCGGCGTCACGCTGATCGAGGGCCGTGCCGCCCCCGAGCTGATCGATTCGCTCCGGGCCACGTTCGAGCGCGATCCGCAGCTCTACTACGAGGACGGCTACCAGGAACTGGTGAACCGGGGCGGTCGGGTCGACGTACAGCCGATCAGCGCGCCGGACACCCGGGTGCAGTGGACCGAGATCGACACCACCGAGGACCTGACGGTCGCCCGGGAGATCGCGTGCCGGTACTGACCCGACTGGTCCCCACCCCGCTCACCGTCGACATCCGCGCGGGCGCCGTCGAGGACCTCGCCGACATCCTGGCCGACCGCCGGGTCTCCACCTCCGGCCGGATCGCGGTCGTGGTCAGCGAGGGCTCCGGAGCCAAACTGCGCGAGCGGTTCGCCCCGCAACTGTCCGGCGCCGAGTGGTACACGGTCGCCGGCGGCACGCTGACCGCCGCCGTCGACCTGGCCGACCGGATGCGCGGCGGGGCCTACGACGCGGTGGTCGGCCTCGGCGGCGGCCGGGTCCTGGACGCCACCAAATACGCCGCCGCGCGCGTGGGCCTGCCCATGGTCGCGGTCGCCACCAACCTCGCCCACGACGGCATCGCCTCGCCGGTGAGCATCCTCGACAACGACGCGGGCCGCGGCTCCTACGGCGTGCCCACGCCGATCGCGCTGGTCGTCGACCTGGACCTGGTCCGCGCCGCGCCGCAACGCTTCGTCCGCTCCGGCATCGGCGAGTCGTTGTCCAACCTGTGCGCGGTGGCCGACTGGGAGTTGTCCCAGCGGGAGACCGGCGAACCGCTGGACGGCCTGGCCACAGCGCTGGCCCGCACCTCGGGCGAGTCGATGTTGTACCGACCCGGCGGCATCGCGGACGACGACTTCCTCGTGGCCCTGACCGAGGGCCTCGTCCTCTCCGGCATAGCGATGTCGGTGGCCGGCACCACCCGCCCGTGCAGCGGGGCCTGCCACGAGATCTCGCACGCCATCGACCTGCTCTACGGCGAGCGCGACGGCCACGACGGGCTGCACGGCGAACAGGTCGGCCTGGGCGCCGCGTTCGCCACGTACCTGCGCGGCGACAAGGCGCTGACGGAGCTCTTGACGAGCGCCCTCGATCGGCACAGGCTGCCGGTCGTGCCGGAGCATCTCGGCCTGACCATCGACGAATTCGTGGCGGCGGTGAGTCATGCGCCCCGGACCCGTCCGGGACGCTTCACCATCCTCGAACATCTCGACCTCGATCACGACGCCATCCGGGATTCGGTGACCGCATATGTCCACACCTACGGCGGCTGAGCTTCGCTCGGTCGTACACCCCGAGGGCCTGCTCGACCGGCGCAGTGGCGAACACTGGGCCGGCCGCATCTACATGCGGCAGATCTCCCTCCAGGTCACCCGACGCATCGTCGGGACCCGGGTGACGCCCAACGGGCTCACCTACCTGATGATGCTCACGGGCGTCGTCGCCGGCGCCGCGCTGATCCTGCCCGGCATCGCCGGGCCGCTCGCGGCGCTGTTCCTGATCCAGCTCTACCTGCTGCTCGACTGTGTCGACGGCGAGGTGGCCCGCTGGCGCCGGCAGACCTCGGTCACCGGGGTCTACCTGGACCGGGTCGGCCACTACCTCTCCGAGGCCGCGCTGCTGTCCGGCGCCGGGCTGCACGCGGCCGGCGTCCTGGCCGGCGGCGGCTTCAACGGCTACGCCACGCTCGGCGTGGTCGCCGCGCTCGGCGCGATCCTGATCAAGTCGGAGACCGACCTGGTCGACGGCGCCCGGGCGAAGAGCGGCCTGCCGCCGGTCCAGGACGCCGCCGCCGTGCCGCGCTCCTCGGGTGCCGCGTCGGCGCGCAAGATCGTCGCCTCGCTCAAGTTCCACCGTCTGGTCGGCGCCGTCGAGGCGTCCATCCTCCTGCTCCTGGCCGGCGTGCTCGACCTGGTGGCCGACGACGGCGGCCTGCTCTACAGCCGGATCGCGGTCACCGCGCTGGCCGCCATCGCCCTCCTGCAGACCGTGCTGCACCTGGTCAGCGTGGTCATGTCGAGCAGGCTCCGGTGACCGCCGAGGCTGCCGAAGGGCAGCGCGCCGACCGGCAGGCGGCGGACCGGCTCGCGCTCGGCGCGGTCGTGCTGACCATGGGCGATCGCCCGGACGAACTGAACCGACTGCTCGGCTCGGTCGCCGGCCAGGACGGCGAGCCGATGGCGGTGGTCGTGGTGGCCAACGGCGGCCCGCTGCCCGAACTGCCCGAGGGCACGATCGGCATCGCGCTGCCGGACAACGTCGGCATCCCCGCCGGCCGCAACGTCGGCACCGCCGGCCTGCCCGCCGGCACCGACGTGGTGCTCTTCCTCGACGACGACGGCCGACTCGGCGGCACCGACGCCGGCCGGCTGCTGCGCGAGGCGTTCGCGGCCAACCCGCGCCTGGGCATCGTCTCGTTCCGGATCGTGGACCCGGAGAGCGGCGAGACCCAGCGCCGGCACGTACCGCGGATCCGGGTCGGCGACCCGCTGCGCTCGGGCCCGGTGACCACCTTCCTGGGCGGCGCGAGCGCGGTCCGCGCGGCCGTCCTGGCCGAGGTCGGCGGGCTGCCCGACGACTTCTTCTACGCGCACGAGGAGACCGACCTGGCCTGGCGCGCGCTGGACGCGGGCTGGGAGATCGAGTACCGCGCCGACATCGTCCTGGAGCACCCCAAGACCAGCCCGGCCCGACACGCGGCCTTCTTCCGGATGAACGCGCGCAACCGCGTCTACCTGGCCCGGCGCAACCTGCCGTGGCCGCTCGTGCCCGCCTACCTGGGCACCTGGGTGGTGCTCACCGCCGCCCGCCGCCCGTCCGGGGAGAACGCCAAGGCGTGGCTGGCCGGCTTCCGCGAGGGATGGCGGACCCCGAGCGGCCCGCGCCGGCCGATGTCCTGGCGCACCGTCGCCCGGATGACCAGGCTCGGCCGCCCGCCGGTGATCTGACAGGCTGGAATTCCCCGTACCGTTTCGATCTCGACCCGACGCACATGAAAGTGTCAACGTGGCCAACAGCGCGCAGGCCGACACCCTGAGCCCACAGGGGACGTCGGCTCCCCCCGGTTCCACCGAACCTCTCGCGGACCTCGCCGCCCGCTACAAGCTGACGGTCAGCGGCGCCCGCCCCGGGCTGCTCGCGTACACCAGGCAGCTCTGGGCCCGGCGCCACTTCATCGTGGCCTTCGCCAACGCCAAGACGCGGGCGACCTACAGCACCGCGAAGCTCGGTCAGGTCTGGCAGGTGCTCACGCCGCTGATGAACGCGGCGGTCTACTTCCTGATCTTCGGCTACCTGGTCAAGACCCGGCAGGGCATCGACAACTACGTGGCCTTCCTGGTCACCGGCGTCTTCGTGTTCACCTTCACGCAGAGCGCCGTACTCGCGGGCAGCCGGGCGATCAGCGATCAGCTCAACCTGATCCGCGCACTGCACTTCCCGCGCGCGTGCCTGCCGATCTCGTTCACCATCGTGCAGCTTCAGCAGCTGCTCTTCTCGATGATCGTGCTGGGCGCGATCGTGCTGGGCACCGGCGAGCCGCTGAGCTTCAAGTGGCTCCTGGTGGTGCCCGCGCTGCTGCTGCAGTTCGTCTTCAACGTCGGCCTGAGTCTGGTCCTGGCCCGGATCGGCGCGGTCCTGGTGGACATCAAGCAGTTGCTGCCCTTCCTGCTGCGCACCTGGCTCTACCTCAGCGGTGTCTTCTACAGCCTGGACCAGTACACGAAGCACGCGCCGACCTGGGTGTCGCACGCGCTGGCGGCCAACCCGGCGACGGTCTACATCGAACTGATCCGCGACGCGCTGATCGACAGCCAGAAGAACGTCCCGCTGCACGTCTGGGGCTACGGCGTCGGCTGGGCGGTGCTGATGGGCCTGGGTGGTTACGTGTACTTCTGGCAGGCGGAAGAGAGGTACGGCCGTGGCTGAGCAGCCCGCCAACACGAGTGTGGCCGAAGCCGGCCCGAGGTCCGAGGTAGAGGTGCCCGAGCAGAGCACGCCGCAACAACCGCAGCAGGGCCGGGACGAGATCCCGCCGACCGTGGTGGTCGACGACGTACACCTGATCTACCGGGTGCACGGCGGCGCCGCGGGCAAGGGCAGCGCCACCTCCGCGTTGTCCCGACTCGCGCTGCGCAAGAAGGCCGCGGGTGTCAACGAGGTACACGCCGTGCGCGGGGTCAGCTTCGTCGCCTACAAGGGCGAGGCGGTCGGCCTGATCGGTCGCAACGGCTCGGGCAAGAGCACGCTGCTCCGCTGCATCGCGGGCCTGCTGCCGCCGACCACCGGCAAGATCTACAGCGACGGCCAGCCCTCGCTGCTCGGGGTCAACGCGGCGATGATGAACGACCTCACCGGTGAGCGGAACATCATCCTGGGCTGCCTGGCGATGGGCATGACCCAGCGCGAGGCCGACGCCAACTACGACCAGATCGCCACCTTCTCCGGGCTGAACAACTACAACGGCAAGGACTTCCTCAAGCTGCCGATGCGCACCTACTCGTCCGGCATGGCGGCCCGGCTGCGCTTTTCCATCGCGGCGGCGCGCACCCACGACGTGCTGATGATCGACGAGGCGCTGGCCACCGGCGACCGCGACTTCCAGCTCAAGAGCGAGGCCCGGATCCGCAAGCTGCGCGAGGAGGCCGGCACGGTCTTCCTGGTCAGCCACGGCATGAAGTCGATCCGGGACACCTGCGACCGGGTGATCTGGCTGGACCAGGGCGTGATCAAGATGGACGGCCCGACGGACGAAGTGGTCAACGCCTACGAGGGCAAGTAGCGACACCCCGGCGCCGCCCGGCACCGACCGCGGTACACGGCATCAAACAGCACCAAACAGCACCACGCGAAGGGGTTCACCGGTGTCCTTGCAGGTCCTGGCGGAGAGTACGGACGACAACCTCGACATCGAGGTCCTGCGGGACGTCAACGGACTCACCGAGCACACCACCTGGGCACACGGCGCGATGGAGTTCATGGGCGAGTACGGCATGTTCGGCGTGCTCGCCGTGCTCGCCCTGCTCGCGTGGTGGCGGGCCCGGGCCCGGGTCGACCACACCGCCGCAATGGCCGGCCTGGTCTGGGCCCCCCTCGCGGCCCTGGTCGCGGAGCTGGCCAACGGACCGCTGCGGGACTGGGTGGACCGGCCCCGGCCGTTCCTCAGCCACGAGGGGCTGCACGTGCTCGTGCAGGGCAAGACCGACCCGTCCTTCGCCTCCGACCACGCGCTGACCACGATGGCGCTCGCGGTCGGGATCCTGCTCGTGGACCGCCGGATCGGGATCCTGGCCGTACTCGCCGCGGTGTTCACCGGGTTCGCCCGGCTGTACGTGGGCGTGCACTACCCGAGCGACGTGCTCGGCGGCTTCGCGCTCGGCGCGCTGGTCGCGCTGGTCGGCTCGATGTTCGTCGGCCGGGTTCTGGAACCCCTGGTCGCGCTGGTCGAACGGGGGCCGCTGCGCGCCCTGGTGACCGCCGAGCCGCGCCCGGCCGGTTGAGCGCGACGCGGCCGAGGGGGCGGACACGATGGGGACGGACACCGAGGGCGGCCGCGACGCCGGCCGGCTCGGCGAGCGGCTGAGCCTGCGCGAACAGGTCGCGCGCGCGGTCCGGGCTGCGCTGGTGGCGGGCCGGATGCAGCCGGGCGTGGTCTACTCGGCGCCCGCGCTCGCCGCCCGGTTCGGGGTGTCCGCGACGCCGGTCCGCGAGGCGCTGCTCGACCTGGCCAAGGACGGCCTGGTCGAGCCGGTCCGCAACAAGGGCTTCCGAGTGCGCGGGATGTCCGCCGCCGACCTGGACGACATCCACCACCTGCGCGAGCTCCTGGAGATACCGACCATCGGCCGCCTCGCCCGAGACGGCTGCGCCCACGCGCTGCCCGCGCTGCGCGCGCTGGTCGAGGACCTCGCCGACGCGGTCGACCGGGTCGACGTGGCGGACTACGTGGACGCCGACGACCGTTTCCACGCGCACCTGCTCGGCCTGGCCGGCAACGCCCGGCTGGTCCGGGTGGTCGGCCAACTGCGGGCCCAGGCCCGGCTCTACGGTCCACGCCCGCTGACCGAACCGGCCGGCCGGGGCCGCATCGCCGCCGAGCACCACCGGTTGCTCGACCTGATCGAGGCCCGCGACGCGGCCGGCGCCGAGGACCTGACCCGCCGTCATCTGGCCTGGTCCCGCCCGCCGACCCCGGCCGCGGCCGCCGCCCTGGTCGACCCGGCCTCGCCCGAACGGCCGTAACCCGGCGCCGCCTCGCTCGTTGTCCCGTGGAGCCGCCGCCGCGTGGCCGGCGGTCACGCGAGGATTCCGAGCATCCCGGGAGAGCCCACATGTTGGTCCGCACCGCGCTCACGAGTGCCTGCTGCGCCCTCGTCCTGGTCGGGGTCACCGGTTGTCAGGGCGACGACGCGCAACCCCAGGGCGCCCCGGTCAAGGGCAGCGGCCCCGCACCGACCGGCCCGTCCGCGGCGGTCCTGGCGGTGCGCAAGGCCGCCGACGTCACCTCCGGCGCGAAGAGTTCGCGCACCCGCACCACGATGACCATGCTGAACGACAACCGCACGGTCAAGCTCACCGGGCAGGGCATGTTCGACTATGTCCGACACATCGGCTCGCTCACCGTGGACACCCCCAAGGACTCCGGGATCGCCGGCCCGCTCCAGGAGATCCTCACCCCCCAGGCGCTCTACATGAAGAACGGCTCGCCCGGCGTCCCCAAGGACAAGTGGGTGCGCCTGGCGATCGACGGACTGGCCGACGGCAACCTGGTCAGCGGCGGCGGCACCGACCCGGGCACGTCCTTCGAGATACTGCGTGGGGTCAACGACGACGTGGTCCTGGTGGGCACCGAGAAACTCGGTCCGGACACCGTGCGGCACTACAAGGGCACCCTGGACATCCGCAAGGCGCACGACCTGACCCCGCCGGAGGTGCGCGGCCCGCTGGCCGCCGCGCTCAAGACCTTCGACGGCGCGCCGATCCCGTTCGACGCCTACCTCGACGACGCCGGTCGACTGCGCAGGGTCGAGGAGTCGTTCGCGTTCGTGATGGGCCCCGACGAGGGCAAGGCCGGGCCGACCGCGAAGGTGCTCTCCGCCGCCGAGTTGTACGACTTCGGCGTCGTGGTCGACGTCAAGCCGCCCGAGGCCAAGGACGTATACGTGACGCCGAGCCCGTCCGGGGCGCCCGCCGGGCGCGGCTGAGTCACTCCCGCGGAGTCGTTCCGGGCGGTTCCCATATGACCCAGGCGTGCCATGTCCGCGCCGCGGCGCCACCCCTACGCTGGATGGGCCGAGTCCGGCCGGGGTGCGCACGAGGGGGTGATGTGGGTGTCACGGTTCTCCGATCGTCGCGTGCACGACCACGTCGTCCTCGACGAGATCGAACTCTACGGCGACCTGATGATCGCGGCGTCGGCCAGCGAGGGCCCGTTGACCCAGGCCCAGATCGACGCCGTGCTCGGGCTCGCGGGCGGTTGGGGGACGGGGACCCATACCCGGGCCGGCCCCCGTCGCCGCGGCCTCAGGAGCGCACCAGGCGTGCGATCGCCTGGGACGCCTCCTTGACCTTTTCGTCCGCTTCGGGGCCGCCCTTTTCCACCGCGTTCGCGACGCAGTGCGCGAGATGTTCCTCGAGCAGGCTGAGTGCGAAGGACTGCAGTGCCTTCGTCGCCGCCGAGACCTGGGTGAGGATGTCGATGCAGTATTCGTCCTCGGAGACCATCCGCTGCAGGCCGCGGATCTGTCCCTCGACCCGCCGCAGCCGCTTGAGGTGCTCGTCCTTGCGCCCGCTGTAACCGTGCCCCGCGCCGGGCGTCGCCTTCGTCTCCGGCGTCCGCGGATCCTGTTCCACCGTCGTCTCCCGTATCTCTGCGGCCGTATCCCGTGTCGTCCATGGCCCGATCGGGTGACCGTCCACGGCTTCGAATTTACCCCCGGGGGGTATATCCGGCAAGCGCTTCCCGTGCTCCGCCAACCGTTTTGCTCGCCCGAGCGCGACCTTCGTTTCGTCCGTGTCGCGCACCGAATGCGACCCGTTCGTCCACTCGATCCGCGCACTCGGCGTCCGCGCGCCGGCCCGTCGGCCGATTCGCGGATCCGGTTCGTGTGATGTGGACGACATGGATCGAGGGTAGGCCGCTCTGTCACTCGAATGGGGCTCGGGCCCATACTCTGGCCGTGTGACGGGCGTCCTCGACGGCGGACCGGGCGGTTCCGCATGCCCGTTCGTCGCTGTGTGCGTGTGTCTCATTACCGCCGGGTACGGTCGGGGTTCGCCTGGACTCCCCGGTTTGCGTGCAGGACCGCAAGAGCGCCTAGCATCGACGCCGACCACTTTCATTATCCCGGAGACCTCAAGTGCGATTGCGTCTGACCCCCAGGGAGACGAGCTTCTACGACATGTTCGCCGCAGCGGCGAGCAACCTGGTCACCGCATCCAAGCTCCTCACGGAGTTGCTCGGCGCAGAGGTCTCCGCTCGTCCGGAGATCGCCGAACGGATGCGCGCGGCCGAGCATGCCGGTGACGACACCACGCATGCGATCATGCGCCAGCTCAACGCCTCCTTCATCACGCCGTTCGACCGCGAGGACATCTACGCCCTCGCGTCGCAACTCGACGACGTCATGGACTACATGGAAGAGGCCGTCGACCTGGTCGTGCTGTATCAGCTCGACGAACTCCCCCCGCAGGTCGCGGACCAGATCGAGGTGCTCGTCCGGGCCTCGGAACTGACCGCCGAGGCGATGCCCCGGCTGCGCACGATGAAGGACCTGACCGAGTACTGGATCGAGATCAACCGCCTGGAGAACCAGGCCGACCAGATCCACCGCAAGCTCCTCGCCCACCTGTTCAGCGGGGCCTACGACGCGCTGACGGTGCTCAAGCTCAAGGGCATCGTCGACGTGCTCGAAGAGGCCGCCGACGGTTTCGAGCACGTGGCGAACACGGTCGAGACGATCGCCGTCAAGGAGTCCTGACCCAGTGGAACTCACTGGTCTGATCATCGTCATCGGCGTCGCGCTCTTCTTCACCTACACCAACGGCTTCCACGACTCGGCCAACGCCATCGCCACATCGGTGTCCACCCGGGCGCTGACCCCGCGGGCGGCGCTGGCCATGGCCGCGGTGATGAACCTCGCGGGCGCCTTCCTCGGCGAAGGCGTCGCCAAGACCGTCAGCGAAGGGCTGATCGCCACCCCCGAAGGCCATCAAGGTCTGGTCATCCTGTTCGCGGCGCTGGTCGGCGCGATCTTCTGGAACCTGCTGACCTGGTACTTCGGACTGCCCTCGTCCTCCTCGCACGCGCTGTTCGGTGGCCTGGTCGGCGCCGCGCTCGCGGGCTCCAGCACCGTCTACTGGAGCGGGGTGATCGAAAAGGTCGTCATCCCGATGTTCCTGTCGCCCGTGGTCGGCCTGGTCGCCGGCTATCTGGTGATGGTCGGGATCATCTGGCTGTTCCGTAAGTCCAACCCGCACAAGGCAAAGCGCGGTTTCCGGCTGGCCCAGACCGTCTCGGCGGCCGGCATGGCGCTCGGGCACGGTATCCAGGACGCCCAGAAGACGATGGGCATCGTGGTGATGGCGCTGGTGATCAGCGGTCATCACGAGGGCAACGACATCCCGGTGTGGGTCAAGCTCGCCTGCGCGATCACCCTGTCCCTGGGCACCTACGCGGGTGGCTGGCGAATCATGCGCACCCTCGGTCGCAAGATCATCGAGCTGGACCCGCCGCAGGGCTTCGCGGCCGAGACCACGGCCGCGTCCATCCTGTACACCTCGGCCTACGTGTTCAAGGCGCCGATCTCCACGACGCACGTCATCACTTCGGCGATCATGGGCGTGGGCGCGACCAAGCGGGTCAAGGCGGTCCGCTGGGGAGTGGCCAAGAACATCCTGATCGGCTGGTTCACCACGATGCCGGCCGCGGCCCTGGTCGCCGCGGGCACCTACTGGATCTCCCACCTGATCGTGGGCTGAGCCGACCGGGCGCCGCGTACGTAATGCAGGACGCACGGGGCACCCGCGGCACGAACGCGCGGATAACGCGCATAACGAACGAGAGGGCCCACACCCGTCCCGGTGTGGGCCCTCTCGCGTGTCCATCTCGGCGCTCCGTCGACTCGTGCGGCTCAGCCGAACCGGCCGGCGATGTAGTCCGCCGTGGATTCCTGGGTCGGCGCGGAGAAGATCGTCTCGGTGTCGCCGATCTCCACCAGCTTGCCGGGCTGACCGGGCCCGGCCAGGTTGAAGAACGCGGTCTTGTCCGAGACCCGCGCGGCCTGCTGCATGTTGTGCGTGACGATGACGATCGTGTACCGCTCCTTGAGCAGCGCGATCAGGTCCTCGATGGCCAGCGTGGAGATCGGGTCGAGCGCCGAGCAGGGCTCGTCCATCAGCAACACCTGCGGCTCGACCGCGATCGCGCGCGCGATGCAAAGCCGCTGCTGCTGCCCGCCGGACAGGCCCGCGCCGGGCTTGTTCAGCCGGTCCTTGACCTCGGTCCACAGGTTCGCGCCGCGCAGCGAGCGCTCCACGATCGCGTCCAGGTCGCCCTTGCGCTTGATCCCGGCGAGCTTGAGTCCGGCGGCGACGTTGTCGTAGATCGACATGGTCGGGAACGGGTTGGGCCGCTGGAACACCATGCCGACCGTGCGGCGCACCGCGACCGGGTCGATCTCGCTGCCGTACAGGTCCTGCCCGTCGAGCGAGACCGAGCCGTCGACCGAGGCGCCCGGGATCAGCTCGTGCATCCGGTTCAGGGTGCGGATGAAGGTGGACTTGCCGCAGCCGGAGGGACCGATGAAGGCCGTGACCGAACGCGGCTCCATGGTCATCGAGATGTCCTCGACGGCCTTGTGCGAGCCGTAGTAGGCGTTGAGTCCGGCAACTTCGATGCGCTTGGTCATTCCTGCCTCTGGATCGGTGCGGATGTCGGAGCCGCGGTCGGCCGTTCGGGTCGTGGTCGTGGCCTTCATCGGCCCGCCTTCGGTGCCTTCCAGCGGGCGATCAGCCGCGCCGCCAGGTTCAGCAGCATCACGATGATGATCAGCGTCAGTGCCGCGGCCCAGGCCCGGTCCTCGGCGAACTGGTTGCCGGCGTGGTTCTGGTCGTAGATGTAGAGCGGCAGCGCCGACTGCCAACCCGAGAACGGGTCGGTGTTGATCGACTGGGTGAGCCCGACCAGCAGCAGCAACGGCGCGGTCTCGCCGATCACTCGGGCGATGGAGAGCATCACGCCGGTGATGATGCCGCCGAACGCGGTGGGCAGCACCACCTTGAGCACGGTGCGCCACATCGGGATGCCGAGCGCCAGGCTGGCCTCGCGCAACTCGTTCGGGACCAGCTTGAGCATCTCCTCGGCGGAGCGCACCACCGTCGGCAACATCAGGATCATCAGCGCCAGCGACCCGGCGAAGCCGGAGGCCTCGAAGCCGAGCATCATGATCCAGAAGGCGTAGATGAACAGGCCCGCCACGATGGACGGCAGGCCGGTCATCACGTCGACGAAGAAGGTCACCGTCTTGGCCAGCCGGCCGCGCCCGTACTCGACCAGGTAGATCGCGGTGAGCAGGCCGATCGGCACCGCGATCAGGGTGGCCAGGCCGACCTGCTCCAGGGTGCCGATGATCGCGTGGTAGATGCCGCCGGTGTTGTCCCGGGCACCCACGCCGCGCATCGAGTGGGACAGGAAGTACGGCGAGAGTTTGTCGTAGCCGCGCTGGATGGTGTACGTGAGCAGCGAGACCAGCGGCACCACGGCGAGCACGAACGAGGTGCAGATCAGACTGGTGGCGAACCGGTCCCGGGCCCGGCGCGCGTCCTCGAAGCGCCAGGAGACGCCGGACAGTACGGCGATGAACACCACGCCCGCCAGGAAGACCGCGAGTGCCCAGTTGTCCACGGCCAGTTCGAGGAGGACGGTCAGCGCCAGCGCGCCGCCGCCGATCGCCCACGGCACCTGTCGCGGCAGGGTGCGGCGGGTCAGCGAGACCGCGCGCGGATCCGGCAGGCCGCCTTGGGCGGCGTCCGCGCCGATGCCCGGGCGCTTGTCGCCCGTGTCGAGGACGGTCATGAGTTCGCTCCCGAGAACGCCTTGCGCCGGTTGATGACGACGCGCGCGGCGCCGTTGACGAGCAGCGTCATGACGAACAGCACCAGGCCGGAGGCGATCAGCGCGCCGCGCCCGATCTCGCCGGACTCACCGAACTGGTTCGCGATGTTCGCCGCGATGGTGTTGTTGCCCGGGTCCAGGATGTGGATCGAGACGTCGAAGCTGGGGGAGAGCACCATCGCCACCGCGATGGTCTCGCCGACCGCGCGGCCCAGGCCGAGCATCGAGGCGCTGATGATGCCGGGCTTGCCGTAGGGCAGCACCGCGATCCGGATCATCTCCCAGCGGGTCGCGCCGAGCGCGAGCGCGGCCTCCTCGTGGGCGCGGGGCACCTGGAGGAAGACCTCCCGGGTGACCGCCGCGATGATCGGCAGGATCATGATGGCCAGCACGATGCCGGCGGTGAACAGCGTGCGGGCGGTGACGCCGGGCTGCTGCTTGTCGAAGATCGGGATCCAGCCGAGGTAGTCGGACAGCCACGAGTGCAGCCCGAGCAGCTTGGGGGCCAGGAAGATGTAGCTCCACAGGCCGTAGACCACGCTGGGCACCGCGGCCAGCAGGTCGATGATGTAGCCGAGCGGCTGGGCGATCCGCCGGGGGGCGTAGTGCGTGATGAACAGCGCCACCCCCACCGCGACCGGCACCGCGATGACCATCGCGAGGCCCGCGCTGACAACCGTGCCGAACACGAGGGTGACGACGCCGAAGACGGGCTTCGCCGCGTTCGGGTCCCAGCCCTGGTCGGTCAGGAAGTTGCCCTGGTTCTTCGACAGTGCGTCCGTCGCCTTGACCACGAGGAAGATCGCGATCGCGGCCATGATGGCCAGCAGGCTGATGCCGGCGCCGGTGGAGGCACCGGAGAAGATCCGGTCGCCGAGCCGAACCTTGGCGCGCTTGGCCGCGGGTGCGGCCCTGCGCTCCGGTTCCGGCGGTGCGGTGGGGGTGGTGGTGGACATCTCTCTCCGTACGAGTCGGTCGCTCAGCGGGCTCGGACTAGGACAGACCGGCCACGGCGGCGCGAACCTTGTCCGCGATCGTCGTCGGAAGCGGCGCGTAGCCGATGTTCTTCAGGACGTTCTGGCCCTCGACACTGGAGGTGTAGGTGAGGAAGGACTTCATCAGCGGCAGCTTGTCCGCGGGGGTGCCCTTCTCGCAGACGATCTCATACGTGACCAGGATGATCGGGTAGGCGCCCTCGGCCTTGGTCGCGTAGTCGAGGCTCAGCTTCAGGTCGTTGCCGGTGCCGGCGATCTTGGCCGCCTCGACGGCCTTGCCCGCGGATTCCGGGGTGAGCTTGACCGGAGCCGACGCGCCCGTGTTGATCTGCGCGATGCCCAGGCCGGAGTTCTCCGCGTAGGACTGCTCCATGTAGCTGATGCCGCCGCTCGTCTGCTTGACGATCGCGGCGACGCCCTCGCTGCCCTTGGCACCCTGACCGCCCGGGGCCTTCCAGTCCTGGGCCGAGTCGAAGGTCCAGTCGGCGCCGGCCGCGGCCTTGAGGTACTTGGTGAAGTTCTCGGTGGTGCCGGAGGCCTCGGAGCGGTGCACGGTCTGGATCGCGGTCCCGGGCAGCTGCGCGTTCGGGTTCAGCGCCTTGATCTCGGGGGCGTCCCACTTGGTGATCTTGCCGGAGAAGATCTCGGCGATCGTCTTCGCGTCCAGGACCAGGTCCTTGACGCTGGAGAGGTTGTACGACACCGCGATCGGACCGGTCACCATGGGCAGGTTGATCGCCTGGCCGGGGGCGCACGCGGCGCCGGCCTTGGCGACCTCTTCCGGCTTGAGCGCCGAGTCGGAGCCGGCGAAGGTGATCTGCTTGTCGAAGAACGACTGCCGGCCGGTGCCCGAGCCGGAGGACGCGTAGTCGATCGAGGCGCCGGAACACTTGGCCTGGTAGGCCTTGATCCACTCGTCGATCGCGTTCTTCTGGGCGCTGGACCCGGCGAAGGCCATCTTGCCGGTCCCACAGTCACCCTTGGGCGCCTCGGCGCCGGGGGCGGACGCGGCCTTCGTCGACTTGTTGTCGCCACTCGAGCTGTTGTCGTCGGAGCCACACGCGGCCAGCGTGAGCGCGCCGGCGAGTGCCAGGCCGGTGAAGCCGATACCGCGACGGACACTGCGGGGCCGAATGGTCACGGCGCTCCCTTTCGATCGAACTCTGCTCGTGGTGCGACGACCCGAGTGGTCGCCGTCATCCACGAAGTTAGGCCGTGAGAATGAAGCGATCCGCCGCGGAAAGTGAACCGAGGGTGAACTTGAACGGTCGAGTCAGATAAGCCGACTGCTGGATGAATTGTCCGCCCATGTAGTCATTTACCGCCCGTGAACTGCGGCTTTGTGGCGTCGACGGATTGCCGTTCACTCTGCGTTCAGAAAAGCGCGGGATGACGTTACGTAAACCGTGATCACCGCTTGACCAAGTGCTCAGCTTCCCGTCGGGTAGGGGGCGTAGCGGCCGACGGCCACCACCCGACCCGCCCAGGCGTGCAATACGGCGAACTCGCCGGGCAACAACGGCTCCGCCGCCAACCGGGCGGTAAACACTTCGGGGGCGGCAGTCGTCAGGTCCGGAACGGGCGTACACAGCAGCGTCGGTCGGCCGCCGCGCACCGCCTCGGCCACCGAGCGGGCGTCCGGATACACCCGCGCCCCCGCCGCCGCCACGTACGGCGCCACCGTCGCGGCGGCGGCCGGATCCGCGCAGCCGTGCACCTCGACGGGTCCGAACGCGGCCAGCATCGGCACCAGGTCCGCGGCGAACGCCGGGCTCGCGCGCAACACCAGGACCGGCACGGTCGCGGGCGACGGCCCGGCCGTGAACGCCTCGATCAACGACGCGGTGTAGTCCGGGGTCCCGCTGCGCGCCGCGGCCTCCTCCGGCGCGCCCCACCACATCCGGTCCACCTCGTGATTGGCGACGAACGCGCCGGCCACCGCCTCGGCGGTCCAGTAGCGGTTGATCTTGAGCCGCTCGCCGGAGTGGATCGGATAGCTGCGCACGCCCAACTCGCGCCCGAGCACCGCCCGATAGCCGGTCTCCTCGGCGATCTCACGCACCGCGGCCACCACCGCGGGTTCCCCCGGCGCCAACTTGCCCTTGGGGAAGGACCAGTCGTCGTAGCGCGGCCGGTGCACCAGCGCCACCCGCACGCCCTCCGGCGACCGGCGCCACAACACCCCACCCGCGGCGAGCACCGGATCGTGCCCGGCGCGCGCCGCTCCTGGTGGCGGGTCATCCATCGAGCCACGACCTGGCGTCGGGAGCGTAGGCGTTCGGCCAGACCCGGGTGAACGCGTAGCGCTGCGCGGTGGCCACCCGCCGCTCGTGCGCGTACAACTCGCCCAGCACGAAGGCGGCCGGCCCGCCCACCCGCGGCCCGGCCGCCAACGCGCCGACCGCCTCGGCCGCGATCGTGGCGTCCTGGTGCACGCCGAGCACCTCGGTCACCGCCTTGAGCCGCCGGGCCAGTCGGGCGGCCGGCGGGCCGAACGCGGGCACGCACATGTCGGCCGCGTAGCGGGCCCGCTTGGCCAGGATCCGCACCCGGTGCCACGCCGCGTCGTCGGTCCCCGCGTACGGGGTGAACCCGGTGTCGTCGGCCGGGTAGGGCACGCCCGCCGCGACCAGCGGCAGCGCGTCGGCGGCCCGATCGAGCCGGCGCAGCGTCCTGGCGACCAGCCTGGGCACCACCTCGGCGCCCGGCGCGGCGGCCCGCTCGGTGAAGGTCAGGCCGAGCGAGGGGGCGACCAGGTCGGTGGACAGCGTGGCGAACAGCTCCGATCCGAGCGCGGCGCGGGCCCGATCCCGGCCGGTGCCCAACTCGCCGCGCAGCCGGCGGCCCACCAGCGCCCGGGCCCGGGCCGAGCCGGGGCGCTCCGGCAGCGCGTCCAGATCGGTGAGCAGACGCTCCAGGAGCACCTCGGCGTCCCGTTCGCCGGCCAGCGCGTCGGCGGCCTCGCGCAGTAGGCCGCGCAGCCGGCCGGCGGGTTCGGGGTCGAGCAGCGGCGCGCACGTGGCCAGCGCGCTGCGGATGCGCCTGGCGGCCACCCGCGCGTTGTGCGCCGCCTCCTCCTCGCCCGCGCCGAGCCGGGGCAGCTCGTCGATGAACGCGCCCGCCTCGCCGACCAGATGGGCGAGCAGGATGGCCCCGGCCGAGGTGTCCTCGGCCGCCGCGCGCGGCTTGGGAACGGTCGTCGCCTGCTTACTCCGGCCCACGTCTGCGCCTCCGGGTCTCGATGAGGTGCTCCTGCACGTCCCGAAGCCGGCTGCCGTCGGCGGCGATCGCGTGCCTGGTCCAGGTACCGTCCCGGTCCAGATGCCAGGACGCGGTCTCCGCGCTCATCCCCAGGTCCATGAAGGACGTCGTCTCGTCGCGGTGTCGATCGCCGCGCAACCGCACCGCCGCCTCGACCCGGCGGTCCAGGTTGCGATGCATCAGGTCGGCGCTGCCGATCCACACCTCGGGTTCGCCGCCGCCGGCGAACACCCACACCCTGGAGTGTTCCAAAAATCGCCCGAGAATACTGCGTACTCGAATGGTCTCGGACAGACCGGGAACGCCCGGTCGCAGTGCGCAGATGCCGCGGATCCACAGATCGACCGGCACCCCGGCCTGCGACGCGCGATACAGCGCGTCGATCACCAGCTCGTCCACCAGCGAGTTCGACTTCAGCCGGACATAGGCCGGCAGGCCCTGCTCGTGGTTGGCGGTCTCCCGCTCGATCCGCTCGATCAATCCGTTGCGCAGCGAGTGCGGCGCGACGAGCAGGCGCCGAAACGATTGCGCGCGCGAGTAGCCGGAGAGCCGGTTGAACAGGTTCGACATGTCCTCGCCGACCTGCGGGTCGGCGGTGAGCAGGCCCAGGTCCTCGTAGAGCCGGGCGGTCTTGGGGTTGTAGTTGCCGGTGCCGATGTGGCTGTAGCGGCGCAGCACGTCGCCCTCCTGGCGGACCACCAGGCACAGCTTGGAGTGTGTCTTCAGGCCCACCACGCCGTGCACCACATGGCAGCCGGCCTGCTCCAGCTTGCGCGCCCAGGTGATGTTGGCGTGCTCGTCGAAGCGGGCCTTGAGCTCGACCAGGACCAGCACCTGCTTGCCCGACTCGGCCGCGTCCACCAGCGCGTCCACGATCGGCGAGTCGCCGGAGGTGCGGTAGAGCGTCTGCTTGATGGCCAGCACGTGTGGATCGGCCGCGGCCTGCTCCAGGAAGGCCTGGACCGAGGTGGCGAACGAGTCGTAGGGGTGGTGCACCAGGATGTCCCGCTTGCGCATCGCCGCGAACACGTCGGCGGCCTGTGCGGTCTCCACCTCGGCCAGGTCGCGGTGGGTGCCCGCGACGAAGCGGCCGAACTTGAGCTCGGGCCGGTCCAGGTCGGCGATCGCGTGCAGCCCGGTCAGGTCCAGCGGTCCGGGCAGCGGGTAGACCTCCTTCTCGCCCACGCCCAGCTCGCGCACCAGCAGGTCGAGCACGTGCGGGTCGATGCTCTCCTCGACCTCGAGCCGCACCGGCGGCCCGAACCGGCGGCGCATCAGCTCCCGCTCCAGCGCCTGGAGCAGGTTCTCCGCGTCGTCCTCCTCGACCTCCAGGTCCTCGTTGCGGGTGACCCGGAACGCGTGGTGGCCGAGTACGTCCATGCCCGGGAACAGGTCGCCGAGGAACTCGGCGATCACCTCCTCCAGCGGCACGAAGCGGGCCGGCGAGGTCTCCACGAAGCGCGGCAGCAGCGGCGGCACCTTGACCCGGGCGAAGTGCTCGTTGCCCGAGCGCGGGTTGCGCACGATCACGGCCAGGTTCAGCGACAGGCCGGAGATGTACGGGAACGGGTGCGCCGGGTCCACCGCCAGCGGGGTGAGCACCGGGAAGACCCGCTCGCGAAAGAGCGCGTAGAGCGACTGGCGCTCGCCGTCGGTCAACTCGTCGAAGCGCAGGAGTTGGATGTCCGCCTCGCCGAGCGCGGGCAGCACGTCGTGGTGGAAGCACGTCGAATGCCGGGCCATCAGCGCGCGGCTGCGCGACCAGATGTTCTCCAGCACCTCGCGCGGCTGGAGGCCGCTGGCCGCGCGCACCGCGAGGCCGGTGGCGATCCGGCGCTTGAGACCGGCCACCCGGACCATGAAGAACTCGTCCAGATTGGACGCGAAGATGGCCAGATAGCGCGCTCGTTCGAGCAGCGGGGTGCTCGGATCCTCGGCCAGTTCGAGGACCCGCTCGTTGAACGCCAGCCAGCTCCCCTCGCGGTCCAGGAACCGGTCCGGGGGCAGCTCGGACTCCGGTTCGGGTGGCACCGCGGCCACCGGGACCCGGCCGCCGGCCTGCGCGGGCGGTACGGCCACGGTCAGGTGTCGGGAGGATCGCGCGGCGGGGGTCTCGGCGTTCATCGGACCATTGTCTTTTCGCGACGGTCTATGTGCACCTGTGCGAAGCGAACCCGAAACAGATGTTCGCCAGGTTTCACACCGTGTTCAGCGTCGGTACATCACATCGATCGTATGCACACGAAAGCCCAGACGGGTATAGACCTTGACCGCGGCCCGGTTGTCCTCGTCCACATAAAGCAGGATTTCGGCCAGGGGAGCGCCGTCGACCGTGCGCTCGGCCAGATGCCGCAGACCCACCGAGGTGAGCAGCGCGCCGAGCCCGCGACCCTGGGCCGCCGGGTCGACGCCGACCACGTACACCTCGCCCAGCGGGCCGGAGTCCGCGGTCGCGGGGTGCGTCTTGGTCCAGTGGTAGCCGAGCAGCGCGCCGGTGTCCGCGTCCTCGGCCAGGAAGAAACCGGCCGGGTCGAACCACGGCTCGGCGAAGCGGCGGCGCAGGTCGTCCTCGGTCCACGCGCCCTGCTCGGGGTGGTGTGCGAAGGCCTTCGCGTTGAGCGCCAGCCAGGCCGCGTCGTCCGCGCCCGGCCGGAAGGTGCGCAGCCGCACGTCGGCACGCGGGGCGAGCTCGGGCACCGGGGTGTCGGCCGCGCGGCGCATCTGCCACAGCTCACGGAACGCGGTCAGCTCGAGCGCCGCGGCCAACCGCTCGGCCGCCGGCAGCTTGCCGTGCGCCCACACCCGCAGCCGGCCGCCCTCGTCCACGCGCGCGGCCTCGGCCAGGAGCGCCTCGAGCAACGCCCGACCCAGGCCCGCGCCGCGCGCGGCCGGCGCGACGAACAGTTCGGCGGCGGGGCCGTCCACCTCGTCCGCGCCGTCCAGATGCGCGAAACCGACGATCCCGGTGCCGGCCCGGGCGATCAGCTCACGGGCGGCGGGCGCCCCGTGTCGCAGCTCCAGGCGGGACTGCTCGGACAGCGGCACGGCGCCGTCCACCCGTGCCGCCGCCTCGGCCAGGGCCAGTACGGCCGCGGCATCCTCCGTCGAGGCCCGATTCACCGTCTCGATCGACACATCCGCGAGGTCCATGGGCCCACGCTACCGAGCCGCCCGCGGTCAGCCGCAGCCGCAGCTGCGGCGGACCACCAGCGTGGAGGGGAAGGTACGCACCCGCGGGTCGCCGGCTGCGGCCGGTTCGCGCTCCAGGGCCAGTTCGACCGCGGCCCGCGCCATGCCGGGCCGGTCCGAGGTCACCGTGGTCAGCGGCGGGTCGGCGATGGCCGCCTCGGCGATGTCGTCGAAGCCGACCACCGCGAGTTCGTCCGGCACCCGCACGCCGACCTCGCGGGCCGCGTGCAGGACACCCATCGCCTGGTCGTCGGTCGAGCAGAACAGCGCCCCGGGCCGATCCGGCCCGGTCAGCAGCGAGCGCGCGACCTGATAGGCGCCGAACCGGCCGAACGGCGCCTCGTGCAGCAGGCCGTCGGTGGGCAACCCGCGCTCGGCCATCGCCCGCCGCCAGCCGGTGACGTGGTCGGTGACCGGGTCGCCGGAGTCCGGCGTGGTGGGCGGCCCGCCCAGGCAGTCCACCCGGGTGAGGCCGTGCACGTCGAGCAGGTGGCGGACCGCGGTGTAGGCGCCCTGTACGTCGTCCAGGATGACCGCGTCGCCGCCCAGCGCATCGGGCTGACGGTGCATCAGTACCACCCGCACATCCCGGGTGGCGATCTCGCGCGCGGCGCGTTCCGAGGGACCTTGGCTGACCAGCACCAGGCCGGACACCTGCATGCCCAGGAAGGCCCGTACATAGTGCAGTTCGCGGTCGTCCTCGTAATCGGAGTTGCCGATCAGCACCAGGCGACCCTGTTCGAAGGCGGCCTGTTCGACGGTGTGCGCGAGTTCGGCGAAGAAGGGCTGGCGGGCGTCGGGCAACACCAGGCCGATCAGGTTGGTACGGCGGCTGGCCATCGCCTGGGCCACACTGTCGGGCCGGTAGCCCAGCTTGTCTATCGCGGCGAGCACACGCTCGCGCGTCGCCGGAGCGACCGGGCGCGGGCCGTTGTTGACGACGTAGGAGACCACCGCGGTGGAGGTCCCCGCCAGGCGGGCGACATCGTCGCGGGTCACTTTGGGCACGCGGTCATTGTAGGGACGAGGATCGGCGCGGCTCACGGGAGTTCGCAACCCGGACGCGAGCCGGGGACGGTCCTCCGCGTTGCTCCGGAAAAGTCTGTTTTGTGCGATGGGGTAAGGGATATGACGCCCCGTCGGCTCAGCCGCGCTCGGCGAGGGCGGGCTCCCCGAGACCCCGGTCCGGTACCACGAAGCGATAGCCGACGTTGCGCACGGTGCCGATCAACGACTCGTGCTCGGGCCCGAGTTTGGCCCGCAGCCGACGTACGTGCACATCCACCGTGCGGGTGCCGCCGAAGTAGTCGTAGCCCCACACCTCCTGCAACAGCTGGGCCCGGGTGAACACCCGACCCGGGTGCTGCGCGAGGTACTTGATCAGCTCGAACTCCTTGAACGTCAGGTCCAGCACCCGGCCGCGCAACTTCGCACTGTAGGTGGCCTCGTCGATGCTCAGATCGCCGTTGCGGATCTCGGTGGGCTCGTCCTCCGCGCCCTGGGCGGCCTGCAGCCGGCCGATCGCAAGCCGCAGTCGGGCCTCGACCTCGGCGGGTCCCGCGGTGTCCAGGAGGACGTCGTCCACCCCCCAGTCCGCGGTCAGCGCGGCCAGACCGCCCTCGGTGGCCACCAGGATCAGCGGGGCGCCGACCCCGGTGGTCCGCAGCACCCTGCACAGACTGCGCACCTGGGGGAGATCACGTCGACCGTCGACCAGGATGACGTCCGCGGCGGGCGCGTCGACCAGGGCGGAGGCCTCCGCCGGGGCCACGCGTACCTGGTGCAGCAGCAGGCCGAGAGCGGGCAGCACCTCGGCCGACGGCTGGAGCGCGTTCGTGAGCAGCAGCAGGGCACTCAACGGGACACCTCCCAAAACAGGCACGAAAACACGAAAGGACCCGGGGCATCGTCGCCCGGATCCTCATTGGTCGCCGACTCGTCCGAAGCCGTAACCGTTCGGGAGCCACTGCCGGGGTCCGTTGGGGTCCGTCCGTCTTCGTCGTGAGCCTGCGGGGTCAGGATAGCGAACATGTCATCAGGAACCGACCTACCCGGGGATCTTCCCGCACTGCGGACACCCCGGGGCCCGGCTTTCACCGGAATGCCTGCACCCGAGCAGGCCGGGCGCCGCGGTTTCACCGGATCGGGGCGGGCGCACACCCAAGGGTGATCCGCGCGCCGGGCGGACCGAAGGGCGCGCCGTGAGGCGTCATCATGGATCCTGCACTGCTTCGGGGCCGCCGGCGCCGAAGCCGTACACCTGACACGGATACACGGGAGGGCACGCGATGGCGGTCGGCACCATGCGGTACTGGGCCGCGGCGAAGGAGGCCGCGGGCACGCCGGAGGAGCCGTACGACGCGGCCACCCTCGCCGAGGCCCTGCGCCGGGCCCGGGAGCGGCACGGCGACTCGACCCGCTTCGGCGCGGTCGTCGCGAACTGCTCGTTCGTCGTGGACGGCGATCCGGTGGGTCGGCGCGACCATGCGGCGATCACCCTGACCGAGGGCGGCACCGTCGAGGTGCTGCCCCCCTTCGCCGGCGGATGAGCGGCCGGCGCGGTCGCCCGGCGGGCGACCGATACGAGGAGCCGGGCGGCTACGACCCGACCGCCGGCCGGCCGGGCGAGCAGCTCGAGCACGGCTACCCGGCGCAGCCGTACGGCACGCCGCCGGTCGAGGCCTACGGCGGCGGGCCCGAGCAGGCGCAGTACGCGCAGCCGACGGAGTACGGCGGCTACGGATATCCGCCGGAGCAGTACCGGGAGCAGTATCAAGAGCAGTACGGGCAGCCGTACGCCGACCCGCAGGCGTACCCGAACACGCAGCCGTACGCGGACCCGAACGCGCCGGCCGCCGGCTACGGCCGGGCGGATGCGACGAACGTGTTGCCCGCGTTCGCCGACCAGCGACAGGACGGCTACGGCGGCTACGAGGGCGCCACCGATGTGATGCCCGCGATCACGGACGCGGGTCCCCAGGGCTACGGCTACGACGGCGCCACCGATGTGATGCCGGCGATCACGGACGCGGGTCCCCAGGGCTACGGCTACGACGGCGCGACCGATGTGATGCCCGCGATCGTGGACGCCGGGTCGGCCGACGGGGCCGAGCACACCGTCGACTACGGCTCGGCGGACCTCGATTCGGGGTATCCGGACGCGCCGAGCACCGACTACGACCACACCTCGGGCGCCGAACCGGACCCGGGCTCCGCTGCCGAGCCGGGTGTCGTGCTCGCCAAGGTGCCCGCCCCGCGGCGGGGCGACTCGCCGACCCGGGCGGCGCGCTCGGCCCGGACGCCGATCTGGGACCCGCCGGGCTTCCTGCCCGCACTGCTCACGGTCGGCCTCGCCGCAGTGCTCGCGGTGACCGCGATCGCCGGGAAGCCCGCCCTCGTGCTCGGCGTCGCGTTCCTTCAAGTGCTCACCGCCGTCGGCTGGTTCCGGCTCAACGGCATGTGGCCCGCGCGCCAGGGCATCGCCCTGGTCGTGGTCGCCGCGTTCGGCACCGATGCCGCGGTCTACGCCAAGGGCCAGCAGGGCCTGGCGAGCGTGCCCGCCGTGCTGGCCGGCGCGCTGCTGCTGAGCGTGCTGCTCCAGGCCCGCAGCGGGGCCCGGCCGGGCGAGTTGTTGCCCGCGCTCACCGTGACCACGTCCGCGGCGCTGATCACCGCGTTCGACGTCGCCTACCTGGTCGCCGGCGAACTGTCGGGCGGGCCGATCGACGCCGGCGCGGCGGTGGTCGGCGCGGCGCTCGCGGCCGGGGTGGCGACGCTGGTCCGGGCCGTGCCGCTGCCGGATACGATCGCGCCGATCCCGTCCTGGCTGCTCGGCACCGCAGCCGGTGCGGCCGGCGGTGTCGCGCTCGGCGGGGAGGCGCCCTACGCCGCACTGCTCGGCGCCGGGGCCGCGGCACTCGGGCTGCTCGGCCGACGGATCGCCGGCTACGACCATCCGTCCAGGTTCGTCCACTTCACCGCCGGTGTGTCCCTGCCGCTCGCGCTGGCCGCGCCCGCCGCGTATCTGCTGGGCCGGGTCATGATCGGCTGATTAGCTGTGCGGCGGCGACGTCGCCACGGAAGGATGCGGCCATGCCGTGGATACGCCGCCGGTCCCGCTCCGGGACGCGGGATGAACCGCCGGACCCGCTCGCTCGTGAAGCGGGTGTGCTGCAACGCTCGGAGCTGCTCGGCGTCGAGGCGCAGGCGGACCCCGGAGCGGCCCGCGCGTTCCTCGCGCAACCCGCTTCCGGAGCCGACCGACCCGCCGCCGACCCGCTGCACTCCGCATCTCGAATATCCACCGCCGACGAGGCGGTCATCCGGGCGCTCTACCTCGAACACGGCGGCCCGCTCCTGGGCTTCGCACTGCGCCTGACCGGCGGCGATCGGGCCTGGGCCGAGGACGTGGTGCAGGAGACGCTGCTGCGTGCCTGGCGCCACCCCGAGGCGCTCGACCCGGGCCGGGGCTCGGTCCGGGCCTGGTTGTGCACGGTGGCCCGCAACGTGGTGATCGACATCGGCCGGGCCCGCCGGGCCAGGCCGCCGGAGACCGGCGACGCGGCGCTCGCGGCGGTACCCGACGAGGGCGCCGAGGCCGAGTTCGACCGGGCCGTGCTCGCGTGGGACGTCGCCGACGCGATGGCCGCGCTGAGTCCCGAACACCGGGCCGTGCTCCTGGAGACCTACTACCGGGGCAGTTCGGTGGCGGACGCCGCCAAGGCCCTGGGGGTGCCCGAGGGCACGGTGAAATCCCGTACGTACTACGCGCTGCGAGCGCTGCGCGTGGCCCTGGAGGAAAGGGGGTTGGTCCCGTGACGGACACCGGGGACGAGAACGCGGCGACGAACGGCACCACTCCCGACCCGGATCCGGCGCCGCCGCCGAAGCCGGCCGGACCGCCGGTCCGGCTCGGCTGCGCCGTGGCGCGCCTGGACCTGGGCGCGTTCGTGGTCGGCGCGCTGGACGAGGCCGAGACCGCCCGGATCCGGCAGCACGTCGCGACCTGCCCGCGCTGCCGGGCCGAGTACGACGAACTGGCCGGGCTGCCCGCGCTGCTCGCCCGGCTGACCGAGGCCGAGGCCGCGGCGAGCGGCACGGCGGTGGGTGGGACCCCGCCCGCCCGGCTGCTGTCCGCCGCGGCCGGGCGCGCCGAGCGAGGCCGGCGACTGCGCAACCTGACGGCCGCCGCGGCGGCGGTCCTGGTGCTGCTGGCCGGGCTCACCGGCTGGGCGCTCGGCGATTCCGGCGGCAGCCACGAGAGCACCGCCGCGCCGTCGAGCAGTGGGCCGCCCCCGCCGCCGGCGTCGGTGTCCCCGGCCGCCCGGGAGCCGGGGACACCGGCCGTGCCGCCGGGCGCGCGTACCGTCCGGGCGGACGATCCGCGCTCCGGCGCGGGGGCCGAACTGCGCTACGCCGCGACCGCGTGGGGCAGCAGCGTCGACGTGTCGCTGTCCGGCATCCGACCCGGCACCCGTTGCCAGTTGGACGTCCACGGGACCAGGGGCCGGATCGAGACGGCGTCCTCGTGGGTGGTCCCCGGCGGCGAGTACGGCGCCGACCCGATCCGCGGCGCGACCGGCATCCCGGCCGGCGAGATCACCCGGTTCACCGTCAAGACCGTCGGCGACGGCCAACAATTGCTGGACATCGTGCTCGGCCAACCCTGACAAATCCGGGCCAATTGTCCGCCCATCCCAATGGGCGGACAATTTTGTCTCACATCCTGAGCCATGCATGACACGGCGGTCATCCGTACCTACGATCGGCATTGTGAAGCGACAGGCGGACGACCTCACCAAGCGGCGCGCAGTGGACCTGTGCCGCACGCAGACCTGCCTGTGTTGCGCTGACTGACCTGCCGACAGTCGTCTGATCGGCGAGCCGCCCCGGGCGGCTCGCGACCGACCGTCGGCCCCGGGATCCCGAACCGTGTGACGACGCGGCGAAACGGGCACCCGGCCCCCGGGCGACGAACCCCCGAAACACCCTCACCCCCGCATGCGGCGGCGCCGTGGCATGCCCGGGTGTACCCGAAACCGCGTACACGTTCCCTGTGAACCCCCGCGAATCCGCGCTCTTTTGCACCGGAGGTATCCCATGAGCCGCTCCGACGTTCTGGTAGACGCCGACTGGGTCCAGGCCCACCTGGACGACCCGAAGGTGGTCCTGGTCGAGGTCGACGAGGACACCAGCGCCTACGCCAAGAACCACATCCGGGGTGCGGTGCGCATCGACTGGCGCGACGACCTCCAGGACCCGATCAAGCGCGACTTCGTCGACGAGGCCGGCTTCTCCGCGCTGCTGTCCGCCAAGGGCATCGCCAACGACGACACCGTGGTGCTCTACGGCGGCAACAACAACTGGTTCGCGTCCTACGCCTACTGGTACTTCAAGCTCTACGGCCACGGCGACGTCAAGCTGCTCGACGGCGGTCGCAAGAAGTGGGAGCTGGACTCGCGCGAGCTGGTCGTCGAGGTGCCCGAGCGCGCCGCGACCGAGTACGTGGCCCAGGACCAGGACAAGAGCATCCGCGCCTGGCGCGACGACGTGCTCGCCGCGATCGGCACGCTGAACCTGGTCGACGTGCGCTCGCCCGACGAGTTCTCCGGCAAGCTGCTCGCCCCGGCGCACCTGCCCCAGGAGCAGTCGCAGAAGGCCGGCCACGTGCCGACCGCGAAGAACATCCCGTGGTCGAAGGCCGCCAACGACGACGGCACCTTCAAGACCAACGAGGAGCTCACCGCGCTCTACGAGGGCGAGGGTGTGGACCTGGCTAAGGACACCATCGCCTACTGCCGGATCGGCGAGCGCTCGGCGCACACGTGGTTCGTCCTGCACGAGCTGCTCGAGCAGGGCAACGTGCGCAACTACGACGGCTCGTGGACCGAGTACGGCGCGCTGGTCGGCGTGCCGATCGAGCTCGGCGACGGCAAGTGACCGACGGCTACCCCAACCCGAGTTCAGGGAGCAGTAACGATGTGCGGTGCGAAGGCCGGCGGCCCGGATCTGGCAGGAGTTGACGTGGCGAAGGAAACCATCATTCAGGGGGCGGTGACCAAGGGCGGGCAGCCGATCAACGGTTACGTGCGCCTGCTCGACGCGGGTGGCGACTTCACCGCCGAGGTGCCCACGTCCGCGACCGGCCAGTTCCGGTTCTTCGCGGCCCCGGGCAACTGGACCGTACGGGCGCTCGTCCCGGGCGCGACCGTGGACCGCAGCGTGGTGGTGTCCGAGAAGGGCACCGTCGCCGAGGTCGAGATCGCGGTCTGACACTCCGACGGGCCGGGTCTCCTTCGGACGTACACCAACGGACCCCGCGACCTGATCGGCGCACCACGGCTCCGCCCCTCCCCACGTGCTCGGGGGAGGGGCGGAGCCGCGTGGGTGTGTGCCCGTCGTCGCCGGGGCAGAAAGGTTTCCGTATCTTCGGTGGATCAGCTCGACAGATCGGCGCACCGCAGGCAGGGCGCCCCCTCGGGAGGCAAACGTGGCATGGGCGATAATCGTCATCGCGGGAATCCTGGAGACCGGATTCGCCATCATGCTCAAGCAGAGTCACGGATTCACCCGGTTGTGGCCCACCATCGGATTCGCCGTGTGCGCGCTCGGCAGCTTCGGGCTGCTCACCTACGCGCTCAAGTCCCTGGAGGTCGGCCCGGCGTACGCGGTGTGGACCGGGATCGGCGCGGCGGGCACCGCGCTGGTCGGCATCTGGTTGCTCGACGAGGGCTCTTCACCGCTCAAGCTGATCTCGATCGGCCTGGTCCTGCTCGGGGTGATCGGCCTGAACATCTCCGGGATAAGCCACTGACCCCGGCTCGGGCGGCGGTTCAGTAGACGAGTGCCTGCGCGTCGTCGGCGAGTGCCTCCTGGACGAACACCTGGGCGCCCGCGATCCGGATCCCGGGCAACACGTCCGCCCCGGTGATCTCCCGACGGGCCGCGCACTGTGTGCACAACGTCACCCGGCCGCCCGCGATCAGCGCGTCCAGCAGGTCCGACAGCGGCGGCGCGTGCGGGAGTTCGAACTCGGCGGCGCGCCCGGGCAGCGCGAACCAGGACGACTCGCCGGTCAACCACAGCGACACCTCCACCCCCGACGCGAGCGCCACCGAGGCGACGGTGAACGCCTGGGAGCAGCGCTCCGGCGCGTCCTGACCTGCGGTGACCTTGACCACGAGAGATCGCTTCACGGCCCGCAGCCTATACACTGAGGCCGTTTGGCACCCGGCCGGGTGGATCCGGTCGACCCGCACGAAGCACGAGGAGCACCCGGGCGATGCACATCTTCTTCATTGCGCTGCTGGCCGTGGTCGGCGTCCTCGTCGCGTGGTTCGCCGCGCTGACCGTGTCCAAGCTGTACAAGGGCCAGAACTGAGCCGCGGCCCGGTAGGCTGACCCGCCGTACCCGACCCCGGAAGCGGCGCCCCACCATGATCGAAATCCCGGACGACCTGCACTTCGACGCCGTCCCGCTCGCGTTCCTGCTCGGCACCTGGGAAGGCGCCGGTGTCGGCGACTACCCGACCATCGAGGCGTTCCGCTTCGGCCAGCAGGTCACCTTCGGCTATCTCCCGAACAAGCCGTTCCTGACCTACACCTCGCGCACCTGGCTGCTCGACGACGCCGGCGAGCGAGTGCGCCCGCTGGCGACGGAGACCGGCTTCTGGCGCTCGAAGCTGGACGGTTCGGTGGACGTGACCCTCGCGCACCCCACCGGCATCGTGGAGATCTGGCTGGGCAAGGTGGACGGCCCGCGCCTGGAGATGCGCACCGACGTGGTCGCGCGCACCGAGGACGCGAAGGAATACACCGCCGGCCATCGGCTCTACGGCCTGGTCAAGGGCGAGCTGATGTACGCGTACGACATGGCCGCCATGGGGCACCCGCTCCAGGCACACGTCTCCGCCCAGCTCAAGCGGGTCGACGCGGACCTCGCGGCCGAGTAGCGCGCGATGGCCCGGGAGCCGGCCGGCCCTCGTAAACTTCCCCGGGTGAGCACTGACTGGAAGCACGAACTTCGGGAGAAGGGCTACCGGCTCACGCCGCAGCGCCAACTCGTCCTCGAAGCGGTGAACACCCTGGGCCACGCGACGCCGGACGAGATCCTGGCGGAGGTGCACAAGACCGCCGGCGGGATCAACATCTCGACCGTCTACCGCACCCTCGAACTGCTCGAACAACTCGACCTGGTCACCCACACCCACCTCGGGCACGGTCCGCCGACCTACCATCCGGCCGACGTGCACGGCCACCTGCACCTGGTGTGCCGGGACTGCCGGCGGGTGATCGAGGTGGAGACCGAGGTGGCCGCGGCGCTCGGCGAGCGGCTGCGCGCCGAGCACGGATTCGACCTCGACCTCGCGCACTTCGCGATCTTCGGCCGCTGTGCCGAGTGCACCGCGGCCCGGGTTCCCTGAGCTTCGCGGGCGCGGTCTCGTACTGTGGGGGCATGTCCACGAGCCCCCTGCTGTCCCTGCCCCGAGCGGTCGCCGCGGAAGCCCCCGACGCCGGCGTCGCCGCGCACTACGGCGACCCGCTGCGCGAACAACGCCGGTTGGAGGCGGGCGAGGGTTTCGTCGACCTGTCGCACCGCGACGTGATCAAGGTGAGCGGCCCGGACCGGCTGAGCTGGTTGCACTCGCTGACCACGCAACATCTGACCGGATTGCAGCCGCACCAGGCGATCCTGACGCTGGTGCTGAGCCCGCACGGGCACATCGAGCACGCGCTCTACGGGGTCGACGACGGCGAGGCGTTCTGGGCCCACCTGGAGCCCGGCGAGGCACCGGCGCTGGTCGAGTTCCTGGACCGGATGCGATTCATGCTGCGGGTCGAGGTGGCGGACGTGTCCGCCGACTACGCGATCGTGCACGAGGCGGGCCCGGCGGGCGAGCCGCCCTCGGACGTCCTGGTCCGCGACACGGAATACGGGCGCGAGTTGTTCCTGCCGCGCGAGCGGCTCGCCGAATACGGGCGCGGCCACGAGCACCCGGCCGGGATGTGGGCCTACGAGGCGCTGCGGATCGCCGCGCACCGGCCGCGGCTCGGCCTGGAGACCGACCACCGCACGATCGTGCACGAGCTGGGCCTGATCGACACCGCGGTACACCTGGACAAGGGCTGCTACCGAGGGCAGGAAACGGTTGCGCGCGTGCACAACCTGGGCCGCCCGCCGCGCCGGCTGGTGTTCCTGCACCTGGACGGCACCCCGGAGAAGTTGCCCGCGCACGGCGACCCGGTCGAACTGGCGGGCCGCCAGGTCGGATTCGTCACCAGCGCGGTGCGCCACCACGAACTCGGCCCGATCGCGCTGGCGTTGATCAAGCGCAACACCGCGGTGGACGCCGAACTCCTGGCCGGCGGCGTGCCGGCGACCCAGGAGATCGTGGTCCCCGCGTAGCGTCCCGGCTTGGACCGGGTCCGGTCCGGCGCTGCCGGGCGGCGTCGATCCGCCGGTTCCGCCGGTCCGGTGCCAGTGCCGTGCCGGGCGCCTGACGGGGTGAACGTTGCCGGGCGCGGCGCTAGCGGATCTCGCGGCGGCGGATGCGGTGGATGCGCCGCCGTTGCGAGCGGTCCAGGGTGAAATAGGCGACGACCGGCAGGCCGATCGCGACCGCCACGATGGTCCAGGCGATCCACGACGGCAGCACGATCAGCGCGATGACGGCGACGACGATCCCGGCCGCGATGTACGGCCCGCGATGCGACATGTCCTGATCCCTTCGGTCGGGGGACTCGTCGCCATTGTCCTTCCCCGGCGGGCCACGGAACATGGGGACAACCCCCGGGATCGCGCTCACATGTCGACGACGAGGGTCATCGGGCCGTCGTTGACGAGTGCGACCTTCATGTCCGCGCCGAACACGCCGGTGGCCACCTCCGCGCCGAGCGCGCGCAGCGCCGCCACCACCTCGGCGACCAGGGGTTCGGCGATCGGGCCCGGCGCGGCCTCGTTCCAGGTCGGCCGCCGACCCTTGCGGGCGTCGCCGTACAGCGTGAACTGCGAGATCACCAGGAGCGGTGCGGCCAGGTCCGAGCAGGACTTCTCGCCGTCGAGCACGCGCAGGCTCCACAGCTTGGCGGCGAGTCGGCGGGCGATCTCGGGGGTGTCGGTGTGGGTGACGCCGACCAGGACGCACAGTCCCGGGCCCACGATCGAGCCGACCACCTCCCCTTCGACGGTCACGGATGCTTCGGTCACAACCTGGAGGACGGCACGCATGGGCCCATTGTGCACACCCGTCCGGACCGATTCCGCGCCATGTGGCACGCGGGGGTCTGCCCGACATGACACGATGCGTCTCATGGTGGATCTTCCCGACGGAGTGGCCCCGGAGGCCATCCGCGCACTCACGCTGAGTCGGGTTCGCGAACTCATGCGTGACGCCCAGCGCGAGGAGAACGATCTGTCCTATCTGCGGAGACTGCTCCAGGGGCGGATCGACATCCTGCGCGCCGAACTGGCCCGGCGCTCCGGGCCGGACGGCGCCGAGCCGAAGTCGCCGGTGGTGGGCCGGCTGCCGGAGATCCTGTCCGAGTCCAGACCGCCCGCACGCGGCGCCCGGCACGTCAACGTGCAACCGCCGCGCACCGATCGTTACCGGAGCTGGATCGAGCAACTGCTCGCCGACGTGGGCCTGTCCGACCTGGCCGCGCACACCGACGCCGAGCTGGGCGAGGCACTGGCCAAGCTCGCCGCCCACGAGCAGGAGGTGTCCTCCCGTCGGCACCGCCTCCAGCGCACCGCCGACGACTGCGCCACCGAGATCACCCGCCGCTACCGCGAGGGCGAGGCCAAGGTCGAGGACCTGCTGTCGGGTCGGTGAGTGGCGGCCGGCCCCTGCACACGACGGCAAGCAGGGTGCTTGCGACAGCGAGCACGGTGTGTGCGTGCCGCCGACCTGGCCGACCCGAGGCCGACCCCCGGCCCGGACGCCTGACCCCGCCGCGGCACGATCGCCCCCGAGTGCGGTCGCGGGAACACCCGAGGTCGCACTCGGCGTGCCAGACTGGAATCCCCCGTACGACATGGCGGCACGTGGCGGCCGTCAGAGGAGGATCGATGGAACTGGCCATGGCCGATGGTCTGCTGACGGCCAAGTTCGACCAACTGCTCACCTGGCTCTTCCTCGGCATCCTGCTGCTCAAGGTGTTCTGCCTGTTCGACGCCGCCTTCCGGCGCGAGGACGCCTACCGCGCCGCGGACAAGAAGAAGAAGTCCTTCTGGCTGATCCTGCTCGGCGTCGCGGTGGTGCTCGACGTACTGCCCACCGGGCTCGGGCTGATGTTCATGCTCGCGGGCCTGGTCGCGGCGATCGTCTATCTGGTCGATGTGCGCCCCGCGCTCAAGGAGGTCGGCGGCCGTCGCGGCGGCGGTCGCAACATGGGGCCCTACGGCCCCTGGTGAACCGGCTCGCCGGGCAGCGTCCAGCGGATCGTGGTGCCGCCGCCGGTGGTCTCGGTGTCCAGCCAGATCCGGCCGCCGTGATACTCGACGATCTTCTTGCACATCGCCAGCCCGATGCCGGTGCCGCCGTAGGCGTCCTTGGGATGCAGCCGCTGGAAGATCACGAAGATCCGGTCGGCGTACTGCGGCTCGATCCCGATGCCGTTGTCGGCGCAGGAGAACTCCCACTGCTCGCCGTCCCAGCGCGCGCCCACGTGCACGCGCGGGGCCTGCTCCCCGTGGAACTTGATCGCGTTGCCGACCAGGTTCTGCACCAGTTGCCCGAGCAGCAGCGCGTCGCCCGGCACGGTCGGCAGCGGATCGGCGGTGATCCGCGCGCCGCTCTCCTCCCGGGCCGCGGCCAGCGCGTGCAGCGCGTGCGCCAGGCTCTCCCGCAGGTCCACGTCGCCCCGCTCGCTGTCCACCCGGCCCACCCGGGAGAACGTGAGCAGGTCGTTGATCAGCGTCTGCATACGCTTGGCGCCGTCCACCGCGAAGGCGATGTACTGGTCGGCCCGCTCGTCGAGTTGCCCCCCGTACCGCTTCTCCAACAGCTGGCAGAAGCTGGCCACCTTGCGCAGCGGCTCCTGCAGGTCGTGCGAGGCCACGTAGGCGAACTGCTCCAACTCGGCATTGGACCGGCGCAGATCCTCGGCCTGTTCGTCGATCAGCGCGCGGGCCGCCTCGGTGCCGTGCAGTTCCTCCAGGATCCGGTCCCGCATCGAGTTCACGTCGTGCGCGAGCGCGATGATCTCGGCCGGCCCGCGACCGGTGAGCGCCCGGTCGTACTCGCCCTCGGTGACCTGCCGGACCTGCTCGCCCAGGTGTTCCAGCGGCCGGGTCACCATCCGGCGGAACAACACCGCGATCGCGATCAGCATCCCGGCGAACAGCGCGGCCACCGCGATCAGCGTCGCGGTCAACATGGTCGCGTCGCTCGCCAGTTCGTGCCGCGCCGAGGCCCGCGCCGCGCCGAGGTCGGCCTGCTGGGTCGCGGTCGCCGCGCGCACCGCGTCGAACAACGCCCGACCCTGGTCGGGCAGCGTGCGGGCGGCGGTGCGATCGGCCAGGGCCGGTTCCGCGTAGGCCGTGCGCCAGGCCCGCGCGCGGGCGCCGACCTCGGCCAGGTCGGCGCGCAGCCGGTCGCCCTCGGCCGAGTCCGGCAGCAGCGCGGTCAGCCGGGCGTAGATGCGATCCTCCTCGACCCGCCCCCGCGCGAAAGGTTCGCGAAAGCTCGGATCGCCGCTGATGATCCAGCCTCGGACCCCGGTCTCCTGGTCGATCAGCGCGTTCTCCAGGCGCAACGCGGCGTTGGCGGCCGGTTCCAGCCGGTCCAGCACGGTGGCCCGGGAATCGTTCAGCCGGGAGATGGCCAGCGCGCCGACCACGGCGGAGATCACGATCACCAGCGCGAGCAGGCCGAGACCGAGGCCGACCACCTGGCGCATCCGGGGCTTGCCGCCGCCGCGCCGCGCCGCGCGCGCGATCACGCCCCGCCGCCCGCGCCGGTGGTCGGACCGGGCAGCACGGGCCGCTCGCCCGACGCCCCGTGCCACGGGCGATCCGGGTCGTGCCGAAGCAGCAGTACCGCCACATCGTCGGTGAGGCTGCCCCCGTGCAGGTCCTCGACCGCGGCGACGGCGGCGTCGATCAGGTCGTGGCCGGTGCGCCCGGCCGCCCGGAGCCGGCCGATCAGCGGCAACAGCCCGTCGGTGCCCAGCCGTTCGGGGCCGGGGCCGATCCGCCCCTCGATCAGCCCGTCGGTGTAGAGCAGCAGCGACCAGTCCGGGCCCAGTTCGATCGACTCGTAGCCCCACCGGCCGCCCGGGAACAGGCCGAGGGCCGGCCCGGTGGCCCCCTCGGACAGCGGCGCGACGCCCTCGGGGGTGAGCAGCAGCGGCGCCGGATGACCCGCCAGGTAGACCCGGCCGCGGCGCCGATCGGGCTCGATCACGGTCATGCACAACGTGGCGAACATCTCGTCCGAGCGCCGCTCGTGCTCGAAGATCCGCTCCAGGGTGGTGAGCAGTTCGCCGCCGGTGAGCCCGGCGAAGATCAGCGAGCGCCAGGCGATCCGCAGATTGACCCCGAGCGCCGCCTCGTCCGGGCCGTGCCCGCACACGTCGCCGATCATCACGTGCACGCGCCCGTCGGCGGTCTGCACCGCGTCGTACAGGTCCCCGCCGAGCAGCGCGCGCCGCCGGCCCGGCCGGTAGCGGGCGCGAAAGTCCAACGAGGGGTCGCGCAGGATCGGCTCGGGCAGCAGCCCGCGCTCCAGCCGCGCGTTCTCCTGCGCGCGCAGCTCCGACTCGACCAGCCTGCGTTGCGACTCGTCGGCCCGCTTGCGCTCCAGCGCGTAGCGGATCGCCCGGGACAACAACGAGCCGTCGATCTCCTGTTTGACCAGGTAGTCCTGGGCGCCGGCGGCGACCGCGGCCGAGCCGCGATGCGCGTCGGCCAGGCCGGTCAGCACGATCACCGCGGTCCGCGGCGCGAACCGCAGCAGTCGGTGCAGGCCGCCCAGCCCCTCGGCGTCGGGCAGTCCCAGGTCCAGCAGGACGCAGCCGATGTCGCCACCGAGCTCGACCATCGCCTCGCCCATCGACCGGGCCCAGACGATCTCCATCGGCTCCGCCGCGTCGGCCAGCAACTCCTCGACCAGGAAGGCGTCCCCGGCGTCGTCCTCGATCAGCAGCACGCGCAGCGCACGTGTGATCGGATCCGCTGCGGCGGCGGGCATCGGTACCGCGCGGTGACCGGTCCGTTCGACCGCTCCGCCGTCACCGCCGTACGCGGGGCGCACGCCACCACCTCCGGGATCGATGTCGCCGCGCGAATCGTTTTGTCGCCCGGCAATCGAAAAGGGACGATAGCGCGGGCCGGTGTGCGCGGATAACCGTACGGCCCGCGGTGCGGCGGAAACGAGTGTCGCGGCCCGGCTCGGGCCGGCACGCTGGGCCGCATGACCCGGATCACAGTGGTACGCGGCGACCTGACCGAACAGCACGTGGACACGATCGTCAACGCCGCCAACTCGTCCCTGCTCGGCGGCGGCGGGGTGGACGGCGCGATCCACCGCCGGGGCGGCCCGGAGATCCTGGCCGAGTGCCGGGCGCTGCGCGCGGCCGGGCTCGGTCGCGGCCTGAAGACCGGCGCGGCGGTGGCCACCACGGCCGGGCGTCTGCCCGCGCGCTGGGTCGTGCACACCGTGGGCCCGGTGTACAGCCCCACCGAGGACCGGTCCGCGCTGCTCGCGTCCTGCCACCGCGAGTCGCTGCGGGTGGCCGACGAACTCGGCGCAGCCACCCTGGCGTTCCCGGCGATCTCGGCGGGCAGGTACGGCTGGCCGATCGAGGACGCGGCGCGGATCGCGGTCGAGACGGTGCGCACGACGCCGACGGCGCTGACCGAGGTGCGCTTCGTGCTGTTCGAGGCCCACGCCCACGTCGCGTTCGAGGCGGCAGCTATGTGGGCGGCTTCGCCGCCGGCTCGCGAGATACCGCTTTTTTGCTCCCCCGCTTCGCTCCTCCGCAAAAAGGCGGCACCTCGCTCGTGACGGTGTGTCCCTCCGCTTCGCTCCGGGCCACACCGTCAAACTCTGCGGCTCCGCCGCTCTCCGCGCTTCGCGCGTCGATCACTTGGGGTGGCCCATTTCGGGGGCGCTGACGCGCCATACCGCAGCGTTCGTCGGCGAGTTGGGGGAAGCCCCCCTCGGGGCCCCGGTACGCGGACGAAGGGACCGGACCCGCCGGCCCGGCCCGTTCGATGTGCTCGGCGTGCCCGGCGCCCGACTCGGTGGAAGTCGGTGTGCCGGTGCTCGGTGGGACGGAGCCTCGGGGCCGCGCATGTGCGCGGGTGGACCGGCGCGCCGAATCACCGGCCCGCTCCCGGCGGTGCGCGGTGTGCCCGTGTCGCTCGATCGGGTGCTCGACGTACGGGGTTCGTACCGCTGTGGGTGCCTTCGGGGCCGCGCATACAGCCGGGCGAGCCGGACCCGAAGGCCCGACCCGCCCGTGTCGTGCGACCTGCTCAGTGTCCGCTCGGCGTGCCCGAACCGCCCGACGGCGTACCCGACTTGGACGTGCTCGGCGTGCCCGTGCCGGTGCTCGGCGGCGGTGTCGAGGGCGGGTTCGTGGTCGGCGGCGGGGTGCTCGCCGGTGGTGTCACCGGTGGTGTCACCGGTGGGGTGACCGGCGGCGTCACCGGCGGAGTGACCGGGGGCTGAGTGACCGGCGGGGGCGGCGGCGGAGTGGTCGGCGGCTGAGCCGGGGTGTTCGGGATCGCCGGGGCGGTCACCGTGCCCGCGCCCGCGTCCGGCCGGACCACGCCCAGGATCGGCATCGAACCGGCGTTGGCGATGCCGATGTTGCGACCCGGTCGGGGTGCGTTGACCATCTTGCCGTTGCCCAGGTACATGCCCACGTGGCTGGCGTCGGAGAAGTAGATGATCAGGTCGCCCGGGCGCATCTCGGCGATCGGTACGCGCGGCAGCGAGGCCCACTGCTCCTGCGAGGTGCGCAGGATCGGGACACCCGCGAACGCCCACGCCTTCGAGGTCAGGCCGGAGCAGTCGTAGCCCTCCGGACCGACCCCGCCCCAGATGTAGGGCTTGCCGATCTTGTCGATCGCGAACGCGATGGCGAGCGCCGCCTTGGGCGTGGTCTGTTGGTCGGGCTTGCCGATCAGCGCGTTCAGCTGGGCCTGACCGGCCTCCGCGGACAGCGCCTCCATCCGGGCCAGCTCGGCGAGCTGCTCGGGGGTCAGCGCGGCCAATATCTTCTCGGCCTCGGCGATCCGCGCCTGGATGTCGGTCCGGCTCGCCGCCGCCTGCTGCTCGAGGCGCTTGCTCTCGGCGAGTTGGGTGTCCGCGCTCTTTTGCATCGCGGTCAGTTGCAGTTCGGCCTGCTTGGCCCGGGTGATGGTGTCCAACTGCGTCTGCGAGATGTGCTCGTAGGCCGGCGCGTCCCGCAGGAAACCCTCCGGGTTCGAGGACAACATCAGGGTCAGCAGCGGATCCATGCCCCGGGTCGTGTACTGCAACCGGGCCAACCGGCCCAGGTCTTCGCGGGCCTTGTCCACGTTCTGCCGGGCCCACACCACGCCCGCGTTCACGTCGTTGGACTTGGTCTGGGTACGGCCGAGCTGCTCGGTGGTGGCGTTGTACCGCTCGGTGGCCTGCTCGGCCTGGCGGTACAGCTCCTGCACCCGGGCCTGCGCGGCCAGCAGGTCCTGCACGGACTTGATCGCGGTGTTCGCCGGCGGTACCGGCGGCGCACCGGGGTCGGCCCACGCGTTGCCGCCGAACAGGGCCGCGCACAACAGCGCCGCGCCGCAGGTGGTCACCGCCCGGGTTCGCAGGCCGTTTCGGCCCCCGAGTTTCACCATGCTCCGCCCCTTCGAAAAATCGGCTGCGCTCCTGCGACGTTTCGGACGATGCCGGCGGTGCGACGTCCCGTCGAACCGGAACCGACCCATCCGGGACGGCAGTTCCCGAGGACCGGTTCAGCGTCGGATCCTTGCATGTTCCGGCTGCGATGGGCAGGGGACTCTTCGTGATCGTCCACTTATCGGAACGGACGAATCACACCAATCGCGGACGACACGCCGAGCCGCGCCACCGTCAAGTGAACGTCATGTGTTCAAGATTTCATGCGCCGTTCCGGACCGGACACGAGTCACCGGAATGTATCCGCGCGGCCGGCTGATATCTCGGTCGCGATGTCCCGGGCGCGCGGCGCCACCGCCGACCACGCCACGGTCAGCTCGCCGGGCCGCCGCCGGCCCGGTCCGGCGCACACCGGCCAGTCCCGGGCGAGGGTGTCCGTCGCGGCCAGCCAGCGCTGCCGGGCGCCGAACGCGGCCAGCGGCGCGTGCAGATCCCAGGCCCGGTCGAACGCGGTCAGGAACGTGTGCACCGGCTCGCCCGGCACATTGCGATGGATCAGCGCCTTGGGCAGCCGCTCGGCCAGTTCGGACGGGCGCTCGAAGCCGGCCAGTCGGGTGGCGAAGGTGACCGTGCGCGGGCGCGCGTCCGCCCCGATGGCCAACCACACCGCCCGCCGGCCCAACTCGTCGCAGGTGCCCTCGACGAGCAGCCCGTCCGGCGCGAGCCGCGCGCACATCCGCGCCCAGGCCGCCGGCACCGCCGCCTCGTCGTACTGCCGGAGCACGTTGAACGCCCGGATCACCATCGCGGCGCGCCCGGCCGGCAACGGCACCTCGAAGCCGCCCCGGGCGAAGGTCAGCCCGTCCTCGGCGAAGGGCAACGCCGCGGCCACCCGCTCCGGATCGATCTCGAACCCGACCACCGCGGCCTCCGCCCGCACCGTGCGCAACCGGCGCAGCAGCTCCAGCGTGGTCACCGGAGAGGCGCCGTAGCCGACGTCGACCACCAGCGGATCGGCGGCGCCGCGCAGGAGGCGTCCATGCGCACCGGTCAGCCAGCGGTCCACCCGGCGCAGCCGATTCGCGTTGGTGGTGCCGCGCGTGATCACCCCGGCGGGTCGTGCCCCGGCTGCGGGTTTCGGCCCTGTTCCCGGGGTGCCGAAAGCCGATCCGCCGCGCGTACCCATGCTCGCAGCGTAAGGGAACACCTCCATGCGCCCCCGCGAGCGGTCCGGATCACACCCCACCGGGGAATCCCCGCCGAGCACGATGGGTTAGGTCCTGAGTTGGCCCGCGAACGACGGCCGGGCGGACCACGATCGATAGTGGCTCGGTACAACTGATAGCTGTAGTAGCTCGGTACAGGTACAACACGACACAGGTACGCCAGAACCACATGGCACGGGGCCGGCCAGGGAGGTCAACGAGTGAGCCACCACGTCCAGCGCGCGATCACTTTGGGAGCGCGCCGGGGGGCACCTCGTCGAATCGCGACGCTGAGCGTTCACACCTCCCCACTGCATCAACCCGGCACCGGCGACGCCGGCGGGATGAACGTCTACATCGTCGAACTGAGCAAGCGGCTGGCCGCGCTCGGCATCGAGGTGGAGATATTCACCAGGGCCACCGGCAGCGATCTGCCGCCGGTCGTCGAGATGGCCCCCGGGGTGCTGGTGCGGCACGTCACCGCCGGGCCGTACGAGGGCCTGTCCAAGGAGGACCTGCCGGCCCAGCTGTGCGCGTTCACCTCCGGTGTGCTGCGCACCGAGGCGATGCGCGACCCCGGGCACTACGACCTGGTGCACTCGCACTACTGGCTCTCCGGCCAGGTCGGCTGGTTGGCCAAGGAGCGCTGGGGGGTGCCGCTGGTGCACACCATGCACACCATGGCCAAGGTCAAGAACGCCTCGCTCGCCGGCGGCGACGCGCCCGAGCCGCGGGCCCGGGTGATCGGCGAGTCCCAGGTGGTCGAGGCGGCCGACCGGCTGGTGGCCAACACGGTCGAGGAGGCGGAACAGCTGATCGACCTCTACGACGCGGCCCCCGAGCAGGTCGCGGTGGTCAACCCCGGCGTGGATCTGGACACCTTCTGTCCGGGCGACATGGCCGACGCGCGCCGCCGACTGGACGTGCCGGTGGATGCCACGGTGATCCTGTTCGCCGGTCGGATCCAGCCGCTCAAGGCCCCCGACGTGCTGCTCTACGCGATCGCCCACCTGCTCCAGGCCGAGCCCGCGCTGCGCGACTCGCTGGTGGTCGCGGTGGTCGGCGGGCCCAGCGGCAACGGCATGGCCGCGCCCGAGCACCTGCACAAACTGGCCGCGACGCTCGGCATCCACGACGTGGTCCGCTTCCAGCGTCCCGTCCGCCAGGACGTGTTGGCCGACTGGTACCGCGCGGCCACCGTCGCCGTGGTGCCCTCCTACAACGAGTCCTTCGGCCTGGTCGCCATCGAGGCCCAGGCCTGCGGGACGCCCGTGGTCGCGGCGGCGGTCGGCGGCCTGCCCACCGCGGTACGCGACGGCGTCTCCGGGACGCTGGTCCGGGGCCACAACCCGGTGGACTACGGCCTGGCCCTGCGCGACCTGATCCGGGCGCCCCGACTGCGCGACGACTACTCCGCCGGCGCCGTCCGACACGCCGCGGGCTTCGGCTGGTCCTCGGCGGCGGCCTCGATGGCCGAGGTCTACGCCGACACGCTGGCCCGCAGCGCGGCCCCACGCGGCCGGGTGGTGGGCGGGCAGTAGCGTCGAGACCTCGCAACGAATGGGGTGCCACGTGAGAGCCGAACAGGAGCGGGCCGCGCAGACCGTGCGCGCCGCGCTGACCGACGCCGGCGTCGAGTGGGAGCAGTCCGCGCCGGACACCTTCGTCGCGGTCCTGCCCGGCACGCACAAGCTCAAGACGACGGTCGCGCTCACCGTCAATGCGCACACCCTCGCGGTGCGTGCGTTCGTGATCCGGCACGCGGACGAGAATCACGCCGCCTTCTACCGCTGGCTCCTGGAACGCAATGTGCGGATGTACGGCGTCGCGTTCGCCGTCGACCGGCTCGGCGACGTCTACCTCACCGGCCGACTGCCGATCGCCGCGGTCACCGCCGACGAGGTGGACCGCATCCTGGGCGTGGTCCTGCAGGCCGCCGACGACAGCTTCGACACCCTCCTGGAAATCGGCTTCGCCACGTCGATCCGCCGCGAATGGGACTGGCGCGTCGAACGCGGCGAATCCCTGCGCAACCTGGCCGCCTTCGAACGCTTCGCGGCACCGGAGAACCGCGAGCGATAGCCCTCCCGCACGGTGGATTACGCTCCTTGCCATGGCTGATGCTCCGTACAAACTGGTACTTCTGCGCCACGGCGAAAGCGAATGGAACGCCAAGAATCTTTTCACCGGCTGGGTCGACGTCGACCTGACCGAGAAGGGTGAGAAGGAGGCCGCGCGCGGCGGGCAACTGCTGCTCGACGCGGGGGTGCGGCCGGACGTGCTGCACACCTCTCTGCAGCGCCGCGCGATCCGCACCGCGCAGCTCGCGCTGGACGTGGCCGACCTGAACTGGCTGCCGGTCCGCCGGTCCTGGCGGCTCAACGAGCGGCACTACGGCGCGCTCCAGGGCAAGGACAAGAAGCAGACCCTGGCGGAGTTCGGCGAGGAGCAGTTCATGCTCTGGCGCCGCTCCTACGACACCCCGCCGCCGCCGCTCGCCGACGACGACGAGTACTCGCAGTTCGCCGACCCTCGCTACGCCTCGCTGCCGGTGGAGATCCGCCCGCGCACCGAGTGCCTCAAGGACGTCGTCGAGCGCATGCTCCCGTACTGGTACGACGCGATCGTGCCGGACCTGCTCGGCGGCGACACCGTCCTGGTGGCCGCGCACGGCAACTCGCTGCGCGCCCTGGTCAAGCACCTGGACGCGATCTCGGACGCGGACATCGCGGGCCTGAACATCCCCACCGGCATCCCGCTGCTCTACGAGCTGGACGCGAACCTGCGCCCGGTCACCCCGGGCGGGCGCTACCTCGACCCGGAGGCCGCGGCCGCAGCGATCGAGGCGGTCAAGAACCAGGGCCGCAAATAATCACGAACATCGGGTGAACGTCGATCGGCTCCGCGCGGAGCGCCCACCTGTCACGGAAGGGGCGGGGCGCTCCGCACGCGCCGGGCTTCGTGGGCCCGAACGCCGGTTCAGCGACCGCAGCTGCCTCCGCAATTGCACGCGGATCCGGACTTACACCCGCAGCCGCAACTGGACGGGCAGTTGCAGCCGGGCGCGGGGGCCCGTGGCTGGGTCGGGGGCTGCGTATCGGACATGACGACCTCCGAACGATCACCGGTGACAGGCTGGCGTACGGATGAACGACACATGAAGATCTGCACGACGGACCCTCTGGACGGTTTCACCCGTTCGGAGCAGCTCTACCCTGGAACATGTGGACGTGAACGTTGCTGCTGCCGCTTTGGCCGCTGTATCCGGATTGGCCGTGGGTGTGGCCGGCACCCTGGCCTTCCGCTGGAGTGAGCGAGCCCAGGGCAGAGGCACCGTCGTCGCGCCCGCGGCGGCTCCGTCGTTGCCGCCCGGAGTGGCCACCGTGCTCTCGGTGCTGCGCTCCTCGGCGGTGGTCCTGGACGAGTTCGACACGGTCGTCAAGGCGAGCTCCGCGGCCTACAAGTTCGGCCTGGTCCGGGGGGACCAGCTCGTGCCCGACGATCTCCTGGCGATGGCCAAGGAGACCAGGCGCGACGGCGAGATAAGGCAACGCGACCTGTTGCTGGCCCGCGCCGACGGCGAGGCGCACGAGTTCGAGGTGTCCGCCCGGGTCGCGCCGCTGGGCTCGCGCCTGGTGCTGCTCCTGGTCGAGGACCGCACCGAGGCCCGTCGGGTGGACGCGGTGCGCCGCGACTTCGTGGCCAACGTGAGCCACGAGCTCAAGACCCCGGTCGGCGCGTTGTCCCTGCTCGCCGAGGCGGTGATGGACGCGAGCGACGACCCCGAGGCGATCATCCGCTTCGCGGGCCGGATGCAGATCGAGTCGGCCCGGCTGACCAACCTGGTCCAGGAGCTGATCGACCTGTCCCGGGTGCAGAACGACCACCCGCTGCACCACGTGGGCCCGGTGCCGCTCGACGATCTGGTGGCCGAGGCCGCCGACCGCTGCCGACAGGCGGCGGAATCCAAGCAGATCACCCTCGCGATCGGCGGGGATCGCGAATTGGTCGTACCGGGAGACCACAATCAACTGGTGATGGCCCTGGGCAATCTGGTCGAGAACGCCGTCAACTACAGTCCGGCACGGACCAGGGTCGACATCGAGGTCAGAGCAGAGGCACGAATGGCCGTCATCACCGTTTCCGACCAGGGGCTGGGCATTCCCCAGCGCGACCTGGATCGCATTTTCGAGCGGTTCTACCGCGTCGATCCGGCCCGCTCGCGGGCCACCGGCGGTACCGGCTTGGGCCTGTCCATCGTCAAGCACATCGCGGCGGGCCACGGGGGAGAGGTAACCGTGCGCAGCCTCGAGGGTGTGGGATCCACCTTCACCCTGGTGCTGCCCTTCAAGTCCAGTACCTCTCAATCGATGTCGATGACATCGTCGACCCCATCCATGGAGGCTTCACGATGACCCGTGTGCTCGTCGTCGAAGATGAAGAGTCCTTCAGCGACGCGCTGTCGTACATGCTTCGCAAGGAAGGCTTCGAGGTGGCCGTCGCCGCCACCGGTCCCGAAGCGCTGGAGCTGTTCGACCAGGGCGGCGCCGATCTGGTGCTGCTGGACCTGATGTTGCCCGGCCTGCCCGGCACGGAGGTGTTCCGCGGGCTCCGGGCCAAGTCCAACGTGCCGGTGATCATGGTGACCGCCAAGGACAGCGAGGTGGACAAGGTGGTCGGCCTGGAGATCGGCGCCGACGACTACGTCACCAAGCCCTACTCCACGCGCGAGCTGATCGCCCGGATCCGGGCCGTGCTGCGCCGCCAGGGCGGGGTGGAGACGGACGAGCCCCGGGCCATCGAGGCCGGTCCGGTCCGGCTCGACGTCGAGGCGCACCGGGTCACCGTGGAGGGTCGGCGGATCGACCTCCCGCTCAAGGAGTTCGACCTGCTCGAGGTGCTGCTGCGCAACGCCGGCCGGGTGCTGACCCGGATGCAGCTGATCGACCGGGTCTGGGGCGTCGGCTACGTCGGCGACACCAAGACGCTCGACGTCCACGTGAAGCGGCTGCGCGCCAAGATCGAGCCGGACCCGGGTGCGCCGCGCTACCTGGTCACGGTGCGCGGTCTCGGGTACAAGTTCGAGCCCTGATCGGGCCCGGGGCCGGCCCGGCCCCGATCCGGCCCCACTACGACGACGGCGCCCGCGCCGCCCTCCGGTTCCCCGGGGAGCGGCGCGGGCGCCGTCGTCGGTGTCGTACAGCGCCTGCGCGCCGTCCTGCGGTCAGCCGCCGGCCGGGGCCGAAGCGCTGCCGCGCGAGGCGCCGGGAGCGCCGGTACCCGGGGCGCCGGTACCGCCCACCGGGGGCGCCGACGCGGTACCCGCGGTGTTCGCGGGCGGCGCGCTCCCCGGCGCCGCGGTGGTGGCCGGCGGCGGGGGCGGCGGGGTGAACGCCGGGGTCGGCTTGAGCTGCTCGTAGTAGCTCGACGGCGAGTGCACCGAGACGTCCAGCGAGGTCTCGCCGGCCGTGCCGAACGCGAAGGTCACCTTGTGGAACGAGCCGGGCTCCACCTTGGCCGCGTCCGGGAAGACCAGCGGGCCGAGGTAGACGCGCCCCTGCGGGCTGTCCGCGGCCATGCCCTTGGGTCGGTCGATCAGGTAGACGGCGCCGCCCGCCGGGACGGTCAGCGGGCCGCCCAGGGACTGTCCGGCGCCGTCCACCGTGACCTTGGTGATGGTCTCGGGTGCGCCGCCGTCGTTGAACACCGCGCCGCCGAGCGCGACCAGGTGCTTGCCCGGGTCGCTCGTCACCAGCTGGACGTTCTGGATCTTGAGCGCGCCGAACGTCGTACTGGCCACGTCGGGCTTGATCTTGGTGGTCTCGGCTTCCTTGCCACTGGCGCAGCCCGCGGCCAGAGGAAGGACGACGGCGACGGTGGCGGCGAGGGCGCCGCGTCGAAGGCTGCGGCTCACGGCGGCGGCATCTCCTTGAAGAACTCGGATAGAGGACCGGTCACGATGACCGGGGACAGCGTACTCAGGCCGGCCGGCCGACTTGTACGCGGCTCACCGCGCCGACCGGCGGCTTCGGCCCGGCGGTGGGCGGGAGATGTCCCCCATGTCATGCCGAATGTGGCGGCGAAGTCGAGGCGAAGTCGCAGCGCGGCGAGGCGGACACCGGTGGGACCCGTGTGACATATGGGTCGCGCGAGGGCGGGCGGCACGCCACCAGGAGGTGTTATTTGTCCTATTTGTTCGAGTCCTACGGGTGTGGGCTTCCCTGTCCCAGCACGGCCACAGGTCCCTTGTCAAGCCCCGACTAAGGCCCTGACCTGCGGAAACGTCATTCAGTAGGGGCGTGTCCCGTGTTACCCTAGAAAGCCACGGAAGGGGTACCTGTCACATGACGTTCAAGGTTGGCGACACCGTGGTCTACCCCCATCACGGGGCCGCGCTGATCGAGGCGATCGAGCAGCGCACGATCAAGGGTGTGGACAAGACCTATCTGGTGTTGAAGGTCGCCCAGGGTGATTTGACCGTCCGCGTGCCTGCGGACAACGCGGAGTTCGTCGGTGTCCGGGACGTGGTGGGCCAGGAAGGGCTCGACCGCGTCTTCGAGGTACTGCGCGCTCCGCACACCGAAGAACCGACGAACTGGTCACGACGTTACAAGGCGAACCTGGAAAAGCTCGCCTCCGGTGACGTTATCAAGGTCGCGGAGGTCGTGCGCGATCTATGGCGCCGCGAGCGTGACCGCGGCCTGTCGGCAGGCGAGAAGCGCATGCTGGCAAAGGCTCGGCAGATCTTGGTGAGTGAGTTGGCGCTCGCCGAGAACACGAACGAGGACAAGGCCGAGGCCATCCTCGACGAGGTTCTGGCTTCCTGAGCCGTAGGATCCGCCCGTCGGTGACGGACGGATCCATCGGTGCGGTGTCGGCGCGGCAGCGCGTCGGCGCCAAGGTGGTTTGAGGGGACTTCGTTGAACGCTGCGGTCCTTGTGCCCGCCGCAGGGCGTGGTGAACGGCTCGGTCCCGGTGCGCCCAAGGCGTTGCGTGAGCTTGGGGACATCCCGATGCTGGTGCACGCCGTCCGGTCGTTGTTGGCCGCCCGCGGGGTAACCGCGGTAGTGGTCGCCGCACCGCCGGACGGTGTCGCCGGTGTCCGGGACCTTTTGGCTGCGCACCTGTCGCCGCGATCACCCGTTCAGGTGGTCGCCGGCGGTGCGACACGCCAGGAATCGGTGCGACTCGCGTTGGCCGCGGTGTCGGCCGAGTACGACATCGTGCTCGTCCACGATGCCGCGCGTCCGTTCGTGCCGGCCGAGGTGGTGGAGGCGGTGATCGCCGCCGTCGCCGAGGGGGCCGACGCGGTGGTGCCCGCGTTGCCCGTGGTGGACACGGTCAAGGAGGTCGCCGCGGTCGACGGCGCGGAGACCGTGGTGCGCACGGTCGATCGATCGTTGTTGCGCGCCGTACAGACTCCCCAGGGTTTTCGCCGGGCGGTACTGGCCCGCGCGCATGCCGAGGCCGGCGGCTTCGGCACCGAGGGCGCGACCGACGACGCGGGCATGGTCGAGCGCACCGGCGGCACGGTCGTGGTGGTGCCCGGCTCGGAAGAGGCGTTCAAGGTGACCCGACCGTTCGACCTGCTGCTCGCCCGCGCGCTGTTGGAGCGCCGCGCCGCCGAGGCGGCGATCGCATCGACCGACCGTACGGAGATCGACGTTGTCCGCTGAGCCCAACCCCCGAATCGTGGTGCCCCGCACCGGGATCGGGGTGGACGTGCACGCCTTCGAGCCGGGCCGCGAATTGTGGGTGGCCGGCCTGCACTGGCCCGGGGAGACCGGCCTTGCCGGGCATTCGGACGCCGACGTGGTCGCGCACGCCGCGTGCGACGCGCTGTTCTCCGCGGCCGGGATCGGTGATCTGGGCGCGCACTTCGGCACCTCGCGGCCGCAGTGGTCCGGGGCGTCCGGGGTGACCCTGTTGACCGAGGCGGCGCGGCTGGTGCGCGCGGCCGGGTTCGAGATCGGCAACATCGCGGTGCAGGTGATCGGGGTCCGGCCCAAGGTGGGCACCCGTCGGGCCGAGGCCGAGGCCGCGCTGTCCGCCGCGGCCGGTGCGCCGGTGTCGGTGTCCGGGACCACCACCGACGGACTCGGGCTGACCGGACGGGCCGAGGGGGTGGCCGCGATCGCCACGGCGCTGGTGGTGCCGACGCGGTCGTGAGCCGCGCCGAATCGCGGCGGGAGACCGAGGGATATCACGGATCCCCACGCCGCCTCGACGCTCTAAGCTTGCGCGTGTGAGCATGCGCCTGTACGACACCAGCACCCGCACGGTCCGGGACTTCGTGCCGCTCGTCGACGGACAGGTCTCGATCTACTTGTGTGGTGCCACCGTGCAGGCGCCGCCGCACATCGGGCACATCCGATCGGGGCTGAACTTCGACGTGCTGCGCCGGTGGTTCGCCCACCGCGGCAACGACGTGGTGTTCTGCCGCAACGTCACCGACATCGACGACAAGATCATCGCCAAGTCGTGCGCACAGGACGTGCCCTACTGGCGCCTGGCGCAGACCAACGAGCGGGCCTTCGCGGACGCGTACGCGGCGCTCGGCTGCCTGCCCTCGACGGTGGAGCCGCGGGCGACCGGGCACATCCCCGAGATGATCGCGATGATGGACCGGCTGATCGCCACCGGGCACGCCTATCCGTCCGGGGGCGACGTCTACTTCGACGTGTCCTCGTTCCCCGCCTACGGCGCGCTGTCCGGGCAGAAGCCGGACGCGATGCGCGAGGCGGAGGACGCGGGCGCGGGGGCCGCGGGCAAGCGGGACCGGCGCGACTTCGCGCTGTGGAAGTCGGCCAAGCCCGGGGAGCCCTCGTGGGAGACGCCGTGGGGCAACGGGCGGCCGGGCTGGCACCTGGAGTGCTCGGCGATGGCGCACAAGTACCTGGGCCCCGCGTTCGACATCCACGGCGGCGGGCTCGACCTGGTGTTCCCGCACCACGAGAACGAGATCGCCCAATCCAAGGCGGCGGGCGATCAGTTCGCCAACTACTGGATGCACAATGCCTGGGTCACCCTCAGCGGTGAGAAGATGAGCAAGTCGCTGGGCAATTCGGTGCTCGTCGCCGAGATGCTCAAGCGCTGGTCGCCGCTGGTTCTGCGCTACTACCTGGCCACCCCGCACTACCGGTCGATGATCGAGTACAGCGAGGAGGCCCTGCGCGAGGCCGAGGTCTCGTTCGGGCGGATCGAGGGTTTCCTGGAGCGGGCCGGCGAGCAGACCGGGGCGATCGAGCCGGCGGCCGAGGTGCCGGCGGTGTTCGCCGCGGCGATGGACGACGACCTGGGCGTGCCGCAGGCGATGGCGGTCGTGCACAACACCGTGCGCGACGGCAACACCGCCCTCGCGGCGGGCGACAAGGACGCGGTGGTGCGACACGCCGCGGACATCCGGGCGATGCTGGGCGTGCTCGGCATCGACCCGCTGTCGGAGCAGTGGACGGCGGGCACCGCCACGGGTCGCTCGGACGAACTGCGCGGGGTGGTCGACCACCTGGTCAAGCTCGCCCTGCACCAGCGCGAGGCGGCCCGGGCCCGCAAGGACTACGCGGCGGCCGACGCCGTTCGGGACAGCCTGACGGCCGCGGGCATCGTGGTGGAGGACACTCCGCACGGTCCGCGCTGGACGTTGCACCGGGACTGACCGGGCAAGGGCCCACCGGGGTCCGAAGAGAACGTGCCGTACGGCCGGATCGCCACGAGGTGGCGGGCCGGCCGTACGGTTGTAGCGGCGGTCGTCCTCCGGGCGACCGGAGATCGCAGTGCAGCTGCTGTGGAAGCAATCGAAGGGATGTACCCGTCATGGCCGGCAACACGGAGCGCCGTAACAAGCGCAACGAGGGAAGCAAGAAGGGGCCCTCGGTCGGCACTGGTGGGCACAGCCGCCGGGCGCTCAAGGGCAAGGGGCCGACGCCGCCCGCCGAGATGCGCAAGGGGCACGCCAAGCAGCGCGCCGCGAACGCCGCGGCCAAGCGCAAGGCCGGCGCGCCGACCACCAGGCGGGCCGCCGCCGGGGGCCGGCCCGGGCGCGGCGGCAAGAGCTCGAACGAGCTGGTCGCCGGGCGCAACTCGGTACTCGAGGTGCTGCGCGCGGACGCGCCGGCCACGTCGTTGTTCATCGCGCAGTACATCGACAGCGACGACCGGGTGCGCGAGGCGATGAAGATCGCCAACGTGCGGGGCATCCCGCTGATGGAGATTCCGCGTCCCGAGCTGGACCGGATGACCGACGGCGCGATCCACCAGGGCCTGGTGCTCCAGATGCCGCCGTACGAGTACGCGCACCCCGAGGACCTGGTGGTGGAGGCACACGATCGCGGCGAGACGCCGATCATCGTCGCCCTCGACAGCGTCACCGACCCGCGCAACCTCGGCGCGGTGATCCGCTCGGCGGCGGCCTTCGGCGGGCACGGCGTGGTCGTACCCGAGCGGCGCGCGGCCGGGATGACGGCGGGCGCCTGGAAGTCCTCGGCAGGCGCGGCGACGCGCGTTCCGGTGGCCCGGGCGGCCAACCTCACCCGGGCCCTGGAGGCGTACAAGAAGGCGGGTCTGACCGTGGTCGGCCTGGCCGCCGACGGCGACATCTCGCTGGAGGAACTGGCGGCGGCGACCGAGCCACTCGTGGTGGTCGTCGGCTCCGAGGGCAAGGGCCTGGGCCGACTGGTCCAGGAGACCTGCGACATCACCGTGCGAATCCCGATGGCAGGCGGCAACGAGTCCCTGAACGCGGGCGTCGCGGCAAGCATCGTCCTGTACGAGGTGGCCAGGCGCCGCGCGGCCGGGTAGGGCTGGCTGTTGGGCGGCTTCGCCGCCGGCTCGCGAGATACCGCTTTTTTGCTCCCCCGCTTCGCTCCTCCGCAAAAAAGCGGTATCTCGCTCGGGGTGGGGTGTCCCTCCGCTTCGCTCCGGGCCACCCCACCCAAGCTTTGCGGCTCCGCCACTCTCCGCGCTTCGCGCGTCGATCACTTGGGGCGGCCACGGTCGTGGGCGCTGACGCGCCGAACCGCAGCCACCGTCGGTGACTCGGGGGAAGGCCCGCCTCGAAACCGCAGCCGGACCGGCGCGCCCGAGGCGCGCCCGAGGCGCGAGCGCGGCGGGCGGGCCGGGGACGGGTGCAGAGCGAGCAGCGTGCCCGGGTCGCAGGACGGGCGGGCGGGTCCGGAGGCGGGCGTGGGTGTCGGTCGGGGCGGCGCAGTCTAGCGCCGTGTCTGGGGACTCGGGGCCGGGATCGGCTAATCCGGGTCCGGCCGCATCCTCCGGGGACCTCGGGCGGTTATTGATGCGTGGACACCAGATCGGAAGGCAGCTTCGGCGGTGTTGTCGGGCTGCTGCCCTCGCCCGCGGCGGTGCGCGACCCCGGCGATCCGGCGGCGGTCGCCACCCCCACGAAGACCCTGCGGGTGGTGATCGGCGGCCCCCGGGTCGGCGGCGCACCCGGACCCGTGCCCGGCCCGCGCGGAGAGGCGGACGACGCCACCACGCGGCTCCCGGTGATCCGGGACGCGCCCCGGCGGCGAGTACCGCCGGTCGCGCGCGAGCGGGACGGCACGTCGTCCGCGACGCCGGCGCATGCGCGGCGGGCCGGGCTCCAGGGCGGCACGGTGTTGTTGCCGCTGCGGCTGTTCCTGGGCGGGGCGTTCCTGGTCGAGGGCCTGCGCAAGTTGTACGCGCCGGGCTTCCTGGACCCGGGTTCGACCGGTTCGTTCGGGCACCGGATCGGGGTGCTGCGCGACGGCAGCCTGGCGCCGTCGGTGCTGGACCTGGCGGCGGACCACGCGATCGCGACCGGCCTGCTGTTCGCGTTCGGGCAGGTGGTGGTCGGCTTCGCGGTCGTGCTCGGGTTGTGGACGCGGTTGGCCGGGCTGCTCGGGATGTTGTTGTCGCTGGGCGTGCTGATCGCGGTGGGCAGCGGCTCGTCGCCGTACCACGCGCCCTACGTGGTCTTCCTGGCCGCGTTCAGTCCGCTCGCACTCGCCGGTGCGCCGATGTACTCGGCGGACGCGTGGTTGTCGCTGCGCACCTGGCGCGGTCCGATCATCACGCCGGTGCGGGCTCGGCGGCGCAAGCTGGGCTATGGCTCGATGCTGGCCTGCGCGGGGGTCGGTGCGACGCTGCTCGCGGGTTCGTTCCTGGGCGGCAGCCACCGGCAGCTCGACGATTCGGACACCGGCCGGGGCGGCTCGGGCCGCCCGGCCTCCACCGGGCCGATCGCCCCCGCCGCCGGTCAGCCGGGCGGCGCGGTGGCCGGTCAGCCCCGCCCGCCGGTCACGGACGCGGCGACACCCGGTCCGGGCAAGGCCGGCGCCCAGCCGCAAGGCGGCGCGCCGCGCGCCGCGACCACGCCGCAGCCGAGCGCTCGTACGGCCACCTCGAAGCCGATCCCGGCGGAGCCCGAGGACAAGAAGCCGGGTACGCCCCCGCCCGCTCCCGCCGGCTCGGCGCCCGCGCCCACCGGCGTGCCCGTCGGCAACGCGCCCAAGCCCGCCGGCGCCGCCAGGCCACTCGTCGGCGGCCTCCTCGGCTGAGTACACGTGCGCAGGGGCCCGCTCGCCGAGTCGGGCCCCTGCGGCGTGTTCGCCCGGGTCAGCCGGTGATGTTGCGGTCGGCGACCACGTGGTGGATGTGTACGTGGACCACCTGTTCGCCGGCGGCCGGGGGGCGGTCCACCACCTTGTCGGGGCCCATGTAGCGGGCGGCGATTCGGGTGGGCCAGGTGCGCAGGTCGGCCGGGTCGGTGGACAGGCGGGCCTCACCCTCGACGACCACGTAGGCGTACGGCGGCCGATCGTCGTCCACGCACAGGCTCACGCGCGGGTCGTTGGCCAGATTGCGGCCCTTGACCGATGACGCGAACGTGGTGAAGACCAGCTCCACGGTGTGGCCACGATCGTCGAGGTCGAACCAGATCGGGGCCACGTGCGGCCGGCCGTCGGGGCGTACGGTGGCGAGCTTCCCGGTGCGCGGGCCGGCCAGGAGGAAGGCCCGCCACTCGGTCTCGGTCATGCGTTCCATGCTCCGAGTCTCGCCGCACTCGGCCCGGAAGGCACGGTTGCGCCGCACGCGGCCCGGGGGTTTGCCGGCCCGCTCCACCCGTTGCCTGCACCCCGATGGCTGCGGTTTCAGAGGCAGCCGGGCGGCCTGCTCCGGCCCCGCAGCCCCCGAGGTGGCCGCCCGGGATTTGTGGGATTGGCTGCGGTTTCGAGGCGGGCCGCCCCCGAGTCACCGACGGTGGCTGCGGGTTGGCGCGTCAGCGCCCACGAGACGGGCCCACCCAAGTGGTCGACGCGCGAAGCGCGGAGAGCGGCGAAGCCGCCCGACTAGTCGTGCAGGCGTTCGCCGGACTTCGTGGAGAACAGGTGGGTTTCGCCGACCGTGGGGACCACGTGCAGGACGCTGCCCTTTTCCGGGACGTCGCGGCCCGGGACGCGGACGACCAGCGGCTTGTTCTCGCCGTCGATGGTGACCGAGCCGTAGACGAAGGCGTCCGAGCCGAGTTCCTCGACCACGTCGACCGAGACCGCGAGGCCCTTGTCCTTGGTCGTGCCCTCGGCCGAGTTGATCTTCAGGTGCTCGGGGCGCACGCCCAGGGTCACCTTGCCCGCGCCCTCGGCCACCGCCGCTTCGCGTGCCTCGCGGGAGACCGGGACGACCGCGTCGCCGAAGCGGATGCCGTCCTCGGCCAGTTCCACCTCGATCAGGTTCATCGCGGGCGAGCCGATGAAGCCGGCCACGAACACGTTGGCGGGGCGGTCGTACATGTTGCGCGGGGTGTCCACCTGCTGCAGCAGACCGTCCTTGAGCACCGCGACCCGGTCGCCCATGGTCATCGCCTCGACCTGGTCGTGCGTGACGTAGACGGTGGTGATGCCCAGTCGGCGCTGGAGGCCGGCGATCTGGGTGCGGGTCTGTACCCGCAGCTTGGCGTCCAGGTTGGACAGCGGCTCGTCCATCAGGAAGACCTGCGGCTCGCGGACGATCGCGCGACCCATCGCGACGCGCTGGCGCTGACCGCCGGAGAGCGCCTTCGGCTTGCGGTCCAGGTATTCGGTGAGGTCGAGGATCTTCGCGGCCTCTTCGACCTTGGCCCGGATCTGCTTCTTGTCGACGCCGGCGATCTTGAGCGCGAAGCCCATGTTCTCGGCGACCGTCATGTGCGGGTAGAGCGCGTAGTTCTGGAACACCATCGCGATGTCGCGGTCCTTGGGCTCCAGGTTGGTGACCTCGCGGTCGCCGATGTGGATCGAGCCGCCGGTGACCTCCTCGAGACCCGCGAGCATGCGCAGGGAGGTGGACTTGCCGCAGCCGGAGGGGCCGACCAGGACGAGGAACTCGCCGTCCGCGATCTCCAGGTCGAGCGCGTTGACGGACGGGCGCTCGGCGCCCTTGTAGGTACAGGTCGCCTGCTTGTAGCTGACCGTGGCCATGGTGATGTGTCCTTCCACCGGCAGGAACGTGCCGGACGATCCGAGTGGAGGGTGAAGTACCCGGTGCGGACTTGCCCGGAGGCCGGGCAAGTGGTCTAGTCCATTGTGCGAGGACTGCGATCACCGTACCCGGGCGCACGGGATCTGTCAGCAGTCGGCTTCGCCCGAAATGTTTTGCGGGACCCGCAAAGCCCTGCGAAATCCTGCTGAAACTGTCACTAGGCTGCGGAGCATGAGGGCTCGGCTGGCGGACATCGCAACGCAGGCAGGGGTCAGCGAGGCGACCGTGAGTCGGGTTCTGAACAGCAAACCCGGAGTTGCGGACGACACTCGACGGGCCGTCCTGACCGCTCTCGACGTGCTCGGATACGAACGACCCGCGCGCCTTCGGCGGCGCAGCGCGGGTCTGGTGGGGCTGTTGCTCCCGGAGTTGGACAATCCGATCTTCCCGGCGTTTGCGCAGGTCATCGAGCGGGCGTTGGCGCACCACGGCTATACGCCGGTGTTGTGTACGCAGACCCCGGGCGGGGTCACCGAGGACGACTACACCGAACTGCTCCTGGAGCGCGGGGTGTCCGGGATCGTGTTCGTCTCCAGCCTGCACTCGGACTCGGGCGCGGACATGTCGCGCTATCTGCGCCTGGTCGAGCGCGGGCTGCCGATGGTGTTCGTCAACGGCTTCGCGGCGGGTGTGGACGCGCCGTTCATCTCCAGCGACGAGGCGGTCGCGGTGGAGTTGGCGATAGGGCACCTGGCCTCGCTGCGGCACACCAGGATCGGGCTCGCGGTCGGCCCCGAGCGTTATGTGCCCACCGCGCGCAAGATCGCGGGCTTTCGGCGCGGGTTGGCCGAGCGGTTCGGGGTGGCGGAGGCGGACGGCTGGATCGAGCGGTCGTTGTTCTCCGTCGAGGGCGGCCAGGCGGCGGCGGGTGCCCTGCTCGACCGGGGGGCCACCGCGATCGTCTGCGGCAGCGATCTGATGGCGCTGGGCGCGGTACGGGCGGCGCGCGAGCGCGGGTTGCGGGTGCCGCAGGACGTGTCGGTGGTGGGCTACGACGACTCGCCCCTGGTGGCGTTCACCGATCCGCCGCTGACCACGGTGCGCCAAGCGGTGCAGGCGATGGGCGCGGCGGCGGTCCGGGCGCTGTTGGACGAGATCGGTGGGGGCCGGGCGCCGCGTACGGAGTTGATCTACCGGCCCGAGCTGGTGGTGCGCGGTTCGACGGGACCGGCGCCGGACGCTCGGGGCTGAGCCGACGGGAGTTCGCGGTACGAAAGGGGCCGCCGGCCGCGTGATCGCGGCCGGCGGCCCCTTTGCCGAGCCCCGAGTCGGGTTCGAACCGACGACCCCGCGCTTACAAGGTGTGTCGCCTGCACCGACGTCCTCACCTGCATAAACGCAGGTGGCGAGACCACCGCAACGGCTAAAAGCGCGTGCTGTATTTCCGGACGAATTTCGCCCCGAAATTCACCCTCCCGGGGAGTAACTGGAGAACCGCTCCCACAGCATCACCCGCGCCACCCCTTGCCCTTCCGAGCCGCGCTGGGCAGCGCGTCGTAGCAGCCCCGACAGAACGGCCGCAGTCGACGGTCCTCCACCTCACCCGACATCGGGGAGACGATCGAGACGTCCACTAGGAGCGCGGGATCCGCGTCGCCCGTGCACATCTCCTTGCCCCAGTACATGTGAGCGTCGTGCCCGCACTGGCACGGTGACTGGCCGGGCTTCCCGACGGCCGGGTCGACGCCGAACGCCTCGTACGTGATCCGGGGCGGACGGGCCGCGCCGCCGCGAGCATTGCGCCCCCCGGAACGGAAGGCGTGGACGGACGTTCCGGCGAGCGCCTGCGTGGTCCGCGCTGCGGTCTCACGACTGACCGCACGGCCCAGGAAGGGCCCCTCGGTGCGGTCGCCCAGCGCGGCGCGGGCGAGGGCGGCGGTGGCGTCGCTCAAGGGGATCACCCGGTCGTCCGCGACGCTGGTCGCCGTCGCGGGGGCGGTCGCAGTGATCCGGTGCGCTTCCGGGTCCACGTCCCCCACGGCCAAGGCCAAGGCCTCGCCGACCCGCAGCCCGCCCTCCCACAGCAAGCCCCACAGGGCCCGGTGTGCCACCGGGATCGCGTCGTTGTCGACCAGCCTCCGGAACTCCTCGGGGGCGAGAGCGGGGGCATTGAGGTCGGCTCGGTGTCCCCGGCCCGGCCCGGCGGCGCGGGCGGCCTCCGCCTCGTCCTCGTCGTAGAGCTTGGCGCCTGTGGCGTCATCGCGGTCCCTCGCGTCGACCGGAGCGAGGATGTGCCGCGCTTGACCCTCGGTAACTCCCCACCGGGCCGCGCACTCACGTACTGTGATCAGCTGCATACGGCGAGACTTGCACGCAGGGTGCGTGTAAGTCAATGGGTCCGGACATCGGGAGCAAGCGGCGGGACCTGCGCGCCACCACACGCCGGTGTGCGGGGATAGGCGATCCGAGGTCCGTTGTCGCTGGGGACGGTGGGGTGCGCGTGCGGAGGGCATCCGAATGAACTTCCGACTGCAAGGCGAGGGCACGCAGAGTGTCGCGAGTCCAGAGACGATCAGATGATTAGCGTGCCGGGCATGAGTGATTCGAGGACGGTGACGGCAGCGGGTGCGTTGTTCCGGGACGAGGCGGATCGCCTCTTGCTGGTGCGTCCGACCTACAAGCCGGGTTGGGAGATTCCGGGCGGGGCGGCGGAAATGGGGGAGTCGCCCCTCGAAACGTGCCTGCGGGAGCTGCGCGAGGAGTTGGCGTTGGTGCCGCCGGAGCCCCTGCGTCTGCTCGTGGCGGACTGGGTACCGGTCACGGACCGACCCGGGGGGATGCGGTGGATCTTCGACGGCGGCGTACTGACGCCGGAGCGGATCGGCACGCTGCGGCTTCCGCCGGACGAGTTGAGCGCCTTCGAGTTCGTGTCCCCGGACCAGGTGTCGGACTACATGCCGCCTCGGCGCGCGCGCCGGGTGGAGACGGCGTTGGTCGCGCGCAAGCTGGGCTGTCCGGTGTACCTGGAGGCGGGCGAGGAACCGGGCGGGTTCTAGATCGTCGCGCGCGCCAGGGGGGCGACGCGTTCGCGGAGATCAGCACACGGTGTGATGTGTCGGTAGGGCGTAGTGGCGTCGAAGAGCTCGCTCAGGCGTTGCCGGACGCGGAACGAGTGCAACCCGGTCGCGGCGTCGACGGCGGCGTGGCCGGTCGTGCACGCCTGCTCGACGTCGCCTTGGCGCAGTCGGATTTTGGCGAGCTCGGTCAGGTCGAAGGCGGTCGAGCGGGGCGAGTCCGTACCGCGTAGGGCTAGCGATCGTTCGAAGCGGTCCGCGGAGCGGGCGAGTTGCCCGCGGTCGTGGACGGCGAGGTCGCGGTAGTCGGACGCGGTGGTACCGGCGAGTTCGGCGGCCGTGAAGTACCCGAGCCAGGTGGGGGCGTCCCCGGGAGCCGTGCGGGCGAACGCGTCCTCCGCCGTGCCGATCGCGCGATGGGTGTCCTGGATACGGCCGAGTTGCGCGCAGATCCACCCCTCGCGGGTGGCGAGCATGCTGTCGAGGCGGGGCATCTCGACGTCGCGAACCGTGTGTTGGGCCATCTGGACGAGGTCGAGCCCGGTCCGCAGGTGACCCAGCTCGACGCATTGGACGGCCATGGTCGCCAGGATGTGCGCGGCGAGGGCGGGGTCTCCGGCCTGGGCGGCGGCCTTGACGCCGAGTGTGTAGTAGGTCTGGGCGCGCTGGTGTTGGCCGATGTCCCACAGCACGCTGCCGGCGGTCTCGGCCAGGTCGGCGGTGATCCGGTAGAGCTCGGCCTGCGCGGCGGCGGGGTGGGGGTCGCGCAGGTGGTCCACGACTTCGTTGAGCTGCCCGATGACGGCCTTGCGCCGCAGACCGCCGCCGTACTGGACGTCCCAGGTACGAAATGCCGTGGCGGTGACCGCGAGATGGGCGAGTTCGTCGGGGCTGATGCCGCTCGAGGTGCCGTGGGGCAGGGCCGTGGACCCCTGGGTCAACCAGCGGCGCAGGGGGTTGACGAGCGCTCCGCCTGCGGCTGCCGCGCCTTCGACGAGTTCCCGGCGTCCGAGCATGAGATCCCCTCGCGTGGCGCGGTCGAGTTCTTCCACGATATGCGCGGGTCCCCAGGCAGCGGTAGGTGCATGTCGGCCGTCCGAGGGAGGTGGGACGAGGGGGAGGAGGTCGGACGGGATGTCGAGTCCGGCGGCGACGCGGGCGATCACGGCAACGGTGGTGGCGCGGTGGACGCGGTTCTCGTATTCGGACACCGCCGACTGCGGGATGTCGACGATCTCACCGACGCGTTGTTGCGACAGGCCGGTGTGACGGCGGTAGGCGCGCAGGATGGCGCCGACGTCGAGGGCCCGGCACGCATCGCGCAGGTCGGGCCGCGACCACAGGTCGGCCGGGACGGAGCGCGGACGCTGCTGTTGCGGCATGGGTGCCCCCGGAATCCATCTGATCGCTGTGAGCCAGCATGGCGGCACGGCGGGTGATCAACCATCGGAACGTCCCATATAGGCGACTCCCATTCCCGATCCGTCCTGCGCGCGGCGAGGCTCGGTCGTGCCGGCCCCACCGGAGCGGTCGGGCGATCGAGTGAAGGGGGACGACGGTGATGCCTCGGATCGTGCTCACGTGGTGCGCGACCGCGCGTGGGGGAGCGGAACGATCGGTGCCGGAACTGGCCCACGAGTTGGCGGCGTCCGGCCTGCCGGTCGCCGTGGTGTGGTGGCGGGCCGAGGGAGGCCCCGCATACCCGGGCGGGGACGGCGTCGAGGTCCACGAGGTCTCGGGGGTGGACGCCTACGCGCACGCCGTGGCACGGGCGTTGGGCCGGGACGGGGACGGCGTGGTGATCGGCAGCCACCGTACGATGCTGCTCGACCCGCGCCTGGTTCCCCCTCGGGTGCCGGTGATCGCCGTGGTGCGAGGGATTCTGCACCCCGCCCAGCCGTTCCGGGTCGTCGACCCCGATCGCGGCACTCTCGTGGAGTACACGCCCGGCACGCTGCCGTGGGACGAACTGGTGCCGGGGATCGCCCGATGGGTCGGCATCTCGCAGGCGTCGGCCGTGTCCGTGCGGGCGGTGGCGCCGGCCGAGGTACAGGTGTCGACGATTCTCAACGGCGTGTCCGTACCCGAATGGCGACCCCCGGCACCCGTGGGACACCCCGGAGTGCGCCTGGTCGCGGTGTGCCGGTCGGTCGCGTGGAAACGCCTGGACGTCCTCGTCGACGCGGTCGGCGCCATGCGCCACCGCGACCGCGTACGCCTGGACGTCTACGGCGAAGCGGGATCCGAACACCCGCGACTCGAACACCGCGCCGCGGCCCAGGGCGCACCGGTGACCTTCCACGGGTGGGCCGGCGACCTGGCCCGACACCTCGCCGGCGCGCACGCCCTCGTGTCGGCCTCCGACCAGGAAGGCTTCGGCCGCGGGATCCTCGACGCGGCCGGCGTCGCCGTCCCCGCGATCGTCCCCGACACCGGCGCCAACCCCGAACTCGTCCTGCACGGCATCACCGGCTACACCTACGACGCCACTGACCCGAGGCAACTGACCGAACGCCTCGACGAGGTAGCCAAGGCCGATCCCGCGACCCTCGCCGCCCTGGGATGGGCCGCACGCCGCCGGGCCCTGGGCCGGTTCACCCCGGCCCGCTGCGCCGACGAGTACCTGGAGCTGTGCCACGCGCTGCTTGCCCTGCGTCGGCCGGTCGGAGTCCGGTGAACACCCCGCGTCTGGGCGACTTCGTGTCGCTGGACTCCGACACAATGTTGCGCGCGTGGGGCCTGGGCGTGCTCGACGACGTCGAGATCGCCGACCTCGCGCGGGTGTGCCCCGCCGCGTACCGCACGGCGCGCGCACGCGCCGGCCACCGGATCGACCCCAGCGCCCGCGTGCACCCCACGGCCATCATCGGCGAGGACGTCCTGATCGGCCCGGACGTAACCGTCCACGAATACAGCACCGTTCGCGACGGCTCCGTTCTCTCGCGCGGCGTCAACGTCGGGCACAACTGCGAGGTCATCCGCACCGTCCTCGCGCAGGGCGTCTCCCTCGCCCACCGGATCTCGCTCGGCCGCACCATCGTGGGCCCCGGCGCCCACCTGGGTGCCCGCATCCTGGTGGCCTCGGTCCACCTGTGGAACCAGGACATGCGGGCACCTGACCGGGAAATCATCGTCCGCTTGCCCGACGGCACCGCATACGGCTGTGGCACCCCCAAGTTCGGCGCGGTCCTGGGCGACCGCTGCCGCGTGGCACCGGGCGTGGTGATGGGCCCCGGCACGCTCATCGGTCCCGACACCGTCGTCTACGGCGGCGTGCACCTGCCCGGGGCCGTGGTGCCGCCGCACACCGTCGTGCGCCCGCGCCACGACCCCACCGACACCATCCAGGAACCGCGCCGCCCCCACGTCTCCTACCTGCCCGTACTCGAACCCGCCTCCTGAAGAAAGGCAAACCCATGCACTACACGAGCGAGCGCGAACACGCCGTCGAGATCGTCCACGAACTGATCCGCTGGAGCGTCCTCCAGCCCGGAGGCGGCGCGGTCAGCATGCGTCTGGACGACGGCAACATCCTCATGTCGTCCACCACCCTGTCCTTCCGCTGGTGGAACATCACCACCGCCGACTTCGTCGTCCTGGACCCCCACGGCAACGTGGTCGAGAAGACCGGACCGCTCGGCGCCTCCGGTACCCCGATGCACCTGGCCCTGTACGAGGCTTTCCCCGCCTGCCACGGCATCGCGCACGCCCACCCCCCGTACGCGCTGGCGTTCGCGTCCCTGGGCGAGACCATCCCCTCCGTCACCAACCAGCTCGACACCCTCGGAGAGATCCCGTGCGTGGCGGCGGACGACCGCGCCATCAAGCGCCGGGTCGCCGACGGCTTCACCGCCATGCCGATGATTCCCGGGGTCGCCCAGTCCCCCGGCCCCTACGCCGTCAACATGGAACTCATCCCCCAGGTGCTTGCCCACCTCGCACCCCGCGCGGACGAACTCGACCGACACGGCCTCGGATTCACCATCTACCGGCACGGCGCCATGACCATCGGCCGCACCCTCCACGAGGCCGCCAACAACCTCCACCGAATCGAGTCCGGAGCGCACGCCGCCCTCCTCCAGGCCACCCTGCTCGGCGGGCTGTCACACGTGCGTACCAACCCCCTCTTCACCCCCGATCACGCCCCCGAGGACGCCCGCGCCTCTGCTTAGATCGGTTCGCGCCGACACTGGGCGTATCCACCCGATCACAACGGAGGAATCCCGTCCGTGGAGGCGAACAACACGAACACCGCGGCCCAGACCATGGCCGCCGACCGGCATCTGTACCGCGTCACCGGCGGGGAACCGCTGCGCGGCGCGGTACAGGTAGCCGGTGCCAAGAACAGCGTGACGAAACTCCTCGTGGCCACCCTGCTCACCACCGAGCCCTGTGTGCTGAGCAGGGTGCCGCGCATTGTCGAGGTCCAGATCGTCCTGGACATGCTCGCCGAGCTGGGCACCCACGTCGAATGGCTCGACGAACACACCGTGCGCGTCGCCACGCCCACGGTCGTCAACCCGTCCCTGTCCGAGGTGTACAGCGGCGTCAACCGCATCCCCATCCTCATGATGGGCCCCCTCCTGCACCGCGTTGGCGAGACCGTCGTTCCCCTGCCCGGCGGCTGCCGCATCGGAAAGCGCCCCGTCGACTTCCACCTGAGCGGCCTGCGCGCCATGGGCGCCGAGATCACCGAACAGCTCCGCTCCGTCCGAGTGAAGGCGCTCGGACTCAAGGCGGCACACATCGAGCTGCCGTTCCCCAGCGTCGGCGCCACCGAGAACCTGCTCCTGGCCGCCGTCCTCGCCCAGGGCACCACCGTCATCTCCAACGCGGCGGTCGAACCCGAGATCATCGACCTGATCATGTTCCTGCAACAGATGGGCGCCCTCGTCGACGTCCGTGTCGACCGAACCATCGTCGTCCAGGGCGTATCCCGCCTGCGCGGCGCCCGCCATGCCCCGATCCCCGACCGCATCGAGGCCGCGAGCTTCGCCGCCGCCGCCGTCGCCACCAACGGACGCGTCGAAGTCGTGGGCGCCGTTCAGGAACACATGACCACCTTTCTCAACCACCTCCGGAAACTCGGAGGCGAGTTCGAGGTCACCGAACACGGGCTCGCCTTCCACCGCGCCCGCGACCTGAGCGCCGTCCACGTCCAGACCGACGTGCACCCCGGATGCATGACCGACTGGCAACAGCCCCTGACCGTGCTGCTCACCCAGGCCAACGGCGCGTCCGTGATCCACGAGACCATCTACGAGGACCGGTTCGGCTACACTCGCCAACTTGCCGACATGGGCGCCAACGTCATCCTCAGTACCGACTGCCTCGGCGGCAAACCCTGCCGCTTCGCCAGCCGCGACTTCGAACACTCCGCCGTCGTCCTCGGGCGCACCCCCCTCACCGGCGGCGACCTCGAAATCCCCGACCTCCGCGCTGGCTTCGCCTACCTGCTCGCCGCCCTCATCGCCCGAGGCGACAGCACCATCAGCGGCACCCGCTTCGTCGAACGCGGCTACGAAGACCCCGTCGGGAAACTCGCCTCCATCGGCGCACTGATCCAAACAACCCCCGCCGCCCCGTAGCCACGGGCGACGCGCGCACCGCCGTGAACAGCCCGACGGTGCGCGCGTCCAGCGCGAGGTGTGGTGCTCAGGCCAGGGTCCGCTCGGGTTCGATCGTCGGATCGCCCACCGACAACGGCGCCGTCGCGGCAACCGCTAGTGAAATGGAAAGGCTGGAGTGGTCGGTGAGCCGGTAGGCCCCGGTACGCGGCTCGTGGTCGTACGCACAGCCGCTCAGGGTGTCCAGGAGCAGCTTCGACACATGGGCGTGGTCGTACCGGTAGCCGTCCCCGGTCCGGCCGACCCACGAGTACTCGCGCGCGGTCGCGTGCAGTTCGCGGTACGCATCCCGGTACCCGGCCTCCGCGAGGCCGTCGTAGAACTCGTACTCGAACGGCCGGAGCACCTTGTAGCGTGGCACGTGATTGCGTTCCAGGACGTTGAGGTCGCCGATCACGACCCGCGCCCCAACCGCGCCGCTCGGCAGCGCCGTCGAAATCTCCTCCAGGAACCGCCGCTTGCGCTCGGTCTTCTCCGGTGTCGCATCGCGCGAGGGTACGTACAGGCCGATCACGTCGAGCGGCCCTCGGTCGGTGTCCACGGTCACCGCGACCGCGCGATGCGGCAGGTAGTCGACCCAGAACGATGCCGGACGCATGGCGAGGCGGCTCACGACCATCACCCCACGCTCGCGCCACCCCGGCCGAGGAAACGCCACCTCGTACCCGGCCGCGGTGAACCGCTCAGCCAAGTGGTTGCATCCGACGCTGTCCGCCGTCTCCGTGAGCACCAGGACCTGCTCCGGGCGTGCCGCGAGATACGCGACCTGCTGACGCGCCCTCACCAGCGACGGGTTGTTGAGGTTGAACGTCAGCATCCCACAGGCTCCTTGCGTGATCATCAATAACCTTCCGTCCCAGTTCGGAAATCGCCCCGGCCGCGGCTGGAGATCGGGGGCCGGAGTACATCCGGCCCCCGTGCGCACGTGGCGTCAGCGCCCAAATTTGTGTTCCCCACGGCGCGGCATGTCCGCGAACCGCAGCGGGTGGCCGGGGCCGTTCCATACGATCCGCAGCATGTGCGCAACGTGGTGTCGGCGGCGCCAGTTCGCCACCAGATCCGGGGCGATCATCAGGTCCGACCGCTCCCAGTACGCGCATTCCCCGCAGGTGGCCACCTGTTCGCCGACCGCGCGGTGAACGGTCATGTGATGCCCCACCAGCATCCACAACGCCACCGAACGGCCGGCGCGCCCCTCGGCGGCGAGATCGACGCACATCCGGCATGGGGACGCCGGCGTCCCCCGGCTAGGCAACGCGATGCCGGCCGCTCTCATCGGCCTGCTCGATCTCGGGCGCGCTGCTCTCGCAAGCGTTGAGGCTCCCGGCGGGGGCCAGGATGTGCCACCCGTCCGCCGCGAGCGCGGCCAGACATTTCGCATACCGCGCCTGGACGTCGGCGTCGGAGCCCACCCACATGACCGTCGTCACGTGCTGGGCACGCGGCCCGAACGGCAGCACCCACAACCGCACGAACCCGGGCCGCGCCTGCGCCCACGCCCTGATGATCGACACCAGCGACCCGTCGGGACACGTCTCCATGTCGAACACGCCACCGCCCTCCGGGTGTACGAACGCTTCCCGGATGTACACCCCGGTGGGTGGCCTGATATCGAACTGCCCGCCGGACACGTCCCTGATCGCGTCGTCCAAGCGCCGGAAGGTCTCCTCCCGCGTCTCCCGGGTCACCAGTCCATCCACCTTCCGCGGCCGGCGTTGACGAGCCGGGTCAACGCTCGGACCGAGCACAAGCACCCTGGTTCCGTCACCGGGACCACCCACCAAGGCCCGTCGCGTTCGGGCATGTTCCGGTCGGGTGCGGGGATCAGCAGGGGCCGGCGCGCCGGCTCCAGGGTCGTCAGCGGCACGACCCAGCGCCGTCCCACGGAGTAGGGCACGAGACCGGTGTAGGTGCCGTCGTCGCGGTCGTGGGCCCCCGGCCGGAAGAACATCGGCCCGTCGATCACCGACGCCAGGTGTTCGGCGAACTCACCCGGCTCCCAACTGCCGAGCGCGGCATGAACTGCCCCGGCCTGGAGCGTCACGGCGGAGAACACCGTCCCCGGCACGAACCAACCGGCTCCGGCGTGCGCCCACTCCGCGCGCGCCTGTGGTGCCAACAGTGCCGCATCCAGAAGCCACTCCCACGGCTCGCCCCCCTCCGGCGACACGTCCGAAGGAACAGGGGGATCAATGGACATCGTGGATTCCTTCACGATCGAGAGAAGTGCGAGCGGCACAGAGGGGATGAATTGCTCGTCATTCGAAGACCCGGTGGTCCTGGTAGGCGCGGACGAGGGCTTCGAGGCGGCGGATGCACGGCTCGCAGACGTAGAACGGTCCGGCGCCCTCGTAGTCGGTGTGTACGGGGCCGAGCCACAGGACCGGCACGTCGACCTGCTCGCACCGCCAACACAGGCCGACCACCCATCGGCGATCCATTGCGCGCCCCTCACGTGGGGTCGTCCGCGACGGTCACGGTCACTTCGGCCCACACCCGCTTGCCGACGGGCAACGGCTCCACCCCCCACCGGCCCTCGGACAGCGCGTTCACCAGCGTCAGGCCCCGTCCGTCGACGGAACCGGTGTCCGGAGGCCGGACCAGCGGCATGACGTCCGACCTGTCCACCACGAACACGCGCACCAACCGCGGCCCCATCCACCGCACGCCGACGCGGATCGTCGGCGTAGCGGCGTGCCGGTGGGCGTTCGACATCAGCTCGGTGACGACGACGAGCGCACCGTCGTCGTCGTCCGCGAGGCCCCACCCGGCCAGGGCCGAGGTCACCAACCGGCGGGCCTCCCGGGCGGATTCCGGCAGGGACGGCAGGCTCTTCGTGTGGACATGCCTACCGATGGCGCGGGGGGCGCCCGCCATCGGGCTGCTGCTCCGCACCTGTGCGATGGCCTCGCCGGCCGGCTCTACGGTCCGGCGGACCGTGGCCCGTCTCGACGGCAACCACCCGGGCCTAATCACCCCGACCGCCAGTGAAGCAACGGTTCCGTTGCCAGCCGGCGTCAAGAAGGGCCGCGAGCCGCGCAGCGGTGCACAAGTCCGGTCCGGTGGCCGGGACGACCCACCACGAGTCCCCGTCGACTCGCGGCCGGTATCGGCCCGGTGCGGGAACCCGCACGAAGGCGTGCGTGCCGATCCGCCGCGTGGGCGGCATGTCCCACGCCTCCCCGTCGCTCACGGACAACAGGACCGTGTACTCCTCGTCGAGGTCGAACCGCGACGGGCGGTAGTAGACCGGCCCGTCGAGGGCCTCGGCGAGCGGCGCGGCGGCCTCCTCCGGACTCCGCCTGTCGACGGCGGCGTGGATCAGGGGGGCCGGGACGGCGACGGCGGAGAACACGGAGCCCGGTTGCAACCAGGCCGCACCCGACCGGAACCACTCGCCCTCGGCGTTGCCCATCGGCGAGGCGGCCTTCAACCGTTGGCCGAGCTTCAGCGCCCACTCGACGCGCAGCGCGCTTAAGGCGTGTTCGGTGCGCATCGCATGGGCGGCGGGGGATACGCCACCGATCGTGTTCGGGACGTGCGGCATCGCAACTCCTGGCGGTGATTGCTCACCCGGCCGGCGACCCATGGCGCCCGGCCAGGTCAAAGGGGAAGAAGGTTCGACGGGATGACGCTCACCGTCGACTCGGTGCCGCCCGCGGCACGTGGCGCATCGCGGGGGCGCAGAACGGTTAGTGCTCGGGGATCGGCTCGGACAGCCAGTACGTCGGATCCTCGACGGCATCCTCGAGTTGCTCCATGAGGATCCGGTGCAACGTCACCGCGTCGACCAGCGGCGTGCGCACGGACGGTGGAGACCACCAGCGAACCTCGGATACCCGGCCGGCGCCTGCGGCGGGGATGCTGATGGTCGCCTTCGAACGGCTGTCGCGCACTACAACGCCCGGCGGCCATCGGCGGGTTCGCGCCAAGTTCGGTGCAGTCAGGAAGACCAGCATCTGCCCGTCCTCGAAGGCGATGCCGCCCGGCTGGCCCTCGGTCTCGACAGCGAGCGCCAAGGCCACGTCCAGGCCCCGGCGTCCGCCGATCCGGACCGCGTCGCAGTACCGGCCCGCGACAACTTCCGCCGGCTCGTGATCCGTTACCCAGTCCGGGAGGGACTCAGTGAACACGTCCGACGGGTGATCTGGCGTCATGCCCCCAGCATCACCGGCTCAGGACTACCGTGACCAGTGGTCGACCCGACACTGTGCGTGCACACGTGATACAGGATCCGGCCTCACACGACACATCCACCCGCGCCGCCGACACCGATCGACACCCGGTGAGACGGCCCTGTTACCGGACGGCACACCGCTGGCACACGGGAGGTACACCACGTGACAGCAGGCGACAAAGACATCGCGGCCGAGATGCTGGGGTTGCAGATACAAACCTTGCGCGAAGGGCTCGGCCTGTCCCGACCCGAACTTGCCAGCCGCATCGGCAACTCCGAGGCGGCAGTAAGGTCATGGGAAAGAGGAGCGCGTTTCCCCGACGCGAGGACGTTCACCGAGCTGGACAAACTGCTCCAGGCCAAGGGCATTGTGGCCACTGCGGCGGAAAAGCTCAGAGCGCATCCCAAAGTGTCCCCTCGCCTGTTCGGCGAATACGCGGCGAGGGAGGCGGATTGCCTCAGTCTCTCCTCGTACAACACCATGGCCATGCCCGGATTGCTGCAAACCGAGGAGTACGCGAGAGCTACGTTCAACGATTTCGTGCCACCGCACGACGACGACCGAGTGGAGAAGCTGGCGGCGAAACGCCTGTCTCGGCAGCCGCTGTTGACCCGGCGATCGCCCCCCGAGCTGTCGTTCGTTGTGGAGGAGTCCGTTCTGCGCAGGGCACTGGGCGGGAAGGCGACGCTTCAGCGCCAGCTTCGGCACTTGATCGAGTGCGCGAAGCTGCGCTACCTCTCGCTTCAGGTCATGCCCCAGGAAGCGGAAGAGCACAGCGGCCTGGAGGGGCCGATGATCCTTCTGAGGACGTGCGACGGGCAGGACCTCGGATACATGGAGGGACAGGGTGGTGATCAATGGGTCAGTGACCCGGAGCACGTCGCCATCCTGGCCCAGCGTTACGGCAGGATCAGGTCGCAGGCGTTGCCGAAGGACCAGAGCCTCCAACTGATCGAGAGGATTGCGAAAGAGCTATGACCGAGCAGACGGCGATATGGCGTAAGAGCAGCTACAGCACCGGCTCGGGCGGTGACTGCGTTGAGGTCGCGTGGTTGACCGGCATGGTCGGTGTTCGAGACAGCAAGGTCTCCGAGTCGCCCGTGATCACCCCCGGTGTCCAGGCATGGTCCGCGTTCCTGGCAGCCACCACTCGCTGAACGGTCGACCGCCCCGTCCCCAGATCCGCTAGGGGCGGGGCGGTCGCATGTCCGGACCGAACCATCATGCCTGCCCGGCGCGACACACGCGGCGTGTTATGCGGAGCGCGATATTGGCCGAAGCACTGAGCAACCCCTCCACGTTCTCGATGAACACCAGGCCGGGTCGCAACCGGCCCACAGCGCCAGCGACTTGATGTCACAGGCTCGACCGGGTACCCGCGAGAACCCCCGCCCGCCGCCCGGCCAAGCTCACGTCCTGGCACGGGAACCCCGCTTCCGTCACGACATCCCCCGGGGCGCCGCCCGGAAGTCCGCAACGCGGATGTCACCGAGGTTCGGCACGGGCTGGCCAGGAGCGCGCCAGGATCGCGGTCGCCGCTGGGTCCGGGTCGGCGAACCAGGCCACCCCACCGCCCAGGACGTCGAGCACGGCCAGGTCCAGGCCCCAGTATCCGGAGCACAGGCTGCCGACACGCAGAGGGTTCACGCGGCCCCCGTGGAGTCGTCCCAAGTGACGTGTCCCCGATCGCTGGTACGTCGGCGTTCGGGGACACGCCCACGTACTCGGCTGGCACTCATTCGCCCTGGACCTGCGGCCGGTGCTCCGCGTCGCCACACTCCGGACGCAACCGGGAGAGCTGTCGGTTCGTCCGGTCGACCGCGTCCCGCAGTGACAAGCCGCCGTTGGGGTGCAACTCGTGTTCCATGCGCGCCAACCGTTCCTCCATCCCTCCGACACGCTCCATCAGCCCCGGGCGCGCCGGTACACCGGGCCGGCCCTCTTCCCCGTACCAGTCGTCCATGAACGTCTCCACCCGCCGCCCGGTCCGGACGACCACCCGCCTGAGCCGCCACAGTGCTGCGAGCACACCGCTCACAACGGTGGAGGAGCCGCCCCACAAGAGCATCGCGTCGAGAGCCTGGCCACCTGTCGATCCCACTGTCGATCACCCGCCCATCAATTGATCACGTCGAAGCCGTGCCGGTCACCGAGTCGGACAAGACTCGTTCGGGCGGGGATGCCGTCCGCCGCCTGACCGGGCAGCCGTCCCCGATACCCGAGACGTTCCTGCCATCGGCTGTACGCCTCCTTCGTCGCCGACCCGAAGTGCCCATCCAGATACGCCTTCGCGAGCAATCCTTCGTCTACGAGGGCGACTTCCACAGTCCGTACTCCCGCGTACGACACGGGGCTACCGGGCCTGCCCGGGTCCGTACGAGCCGCGGTGACCAGGAGGGAGAGGTCGACCACCGGACGTTGCGGCTCCGGTAGCGGCACCGGAGCCGTGCTGCCCAAGCGGTCGGCGATCCGGGCCCGCATCGTGTCCATGGAGAATGTCGGATCGGGCTTCCCCGGCTGCCATTCCTTGTGACCGAGCACCGAGTGGGCACCCCAGCCGTGCGCCCGGCAGAGCGCCGCTGCCGCCCGCTCGATCGCCTCCAACTGCGCATCAGGCCACGGGTCCTCGCCGTCACCGAGATTTGTGCACTCGAACCCGTAGAAGTGTCGATTGCCGTCGACCGAGGCCTCGTTGTCGGGCGGCAAGGACTGCTCGGCGATCACCGCCCGCAACACGTCCGTGTCTCCCAACCCGGCGTGATTCGTCCTGCCGTATCCCACCAGGTACACCACGCCGTCCTTCCCGATCACTCCATGACACAACGGCCCCGGCAGGTCGGCATATCCGTCCCGGCACATCTGTACAGTCGAGTCGGTTCCCGAGCTCGCGGTGTGGTGGATCATGACTCCATGCAACGGCCCGAACGGGCCCTTGCGGTCGCGATTCCATGTGCGCCAGGCGCCGATTTCCACCACGCGCAACCCCTCGGCGCGCAGCGCCGCCAACAGCACGTCAGCGGTCAGCGGAGAAGCCATCCCGTCCACCTTCCTCCTGTGTCGAATCCATCGGGTTCTGCTCGGGGCGCCGCTCAACGGGCTTCCGGGGCGACAGGACCTTGTTCGCGCTCAGGCGCAGATCCACGTTGAAAACCGTGCCGTTGAGCATGGCTACGCCGACCGCGCGGGCGGGCACGCCTCCGTCCGGTGCGACGGCGGCGCCGAGCGCCCGCTGTGTTGCCGCTGCGGCCCGCAGCGGCTGCTGCGCCGCTCGTTGTCCTGGGGCTCCAGGCATGGATGGCCTCCTCAAGGGATGGGTGGGGGCGGATCGGTTCCGATGGGTACGAGGGACACCGCGACCTGCTCGCCGAACTCGCCCCACTCGACCTCGACGTCGGAGAGGCGATAGGGCACGGTCACGTTGCTGCACATACCGGTGGCCTCGACGTCCAGGCGGACGCCGGCCACGAGCTGGTGGATCGACACCGGGGCATCCGTCGTGAGCTGTGACCCAGTGGGGACGCTCAACGCCGGCGGGACCGGGAAACGGCCGATCATGCTCGCCCACGCGAGCTGCAGCATGTCGTACGGGTCCATCTCCTCCGCCTGGGACAGCACCAGGTGGTCGAGGCGCCCGTACTCGGTATCGGTGAACCCGCCGATCCCGAAGCTGCCGATCTCCAGGTTGGTTTGGTTCTGGTTGGTCGTCCACACCAGCGACGCGCCGGACGGCCCGTCCTTGATCAACTCGACCTCGCCGGCGATGTGCTCCAGGGTCAGCCGGCCCTGCGCTTTGTCGGTGATCGTCTGCGGCTTGCCGAGGAGCACCGAGCGGCCGACCGTGGTGTACTCCAGGCCACGCGGCACCAGTTCGTCGTTCAGGATCTTCAGGACGTACACCAGCCACGGTGACGAGTCGAACTTGCCGTCCTTCTTTAGCTTGGTGAGGACCGGCGAGTCGTCGCGGACGATGTAGGGCAGCATCCGGCACCAGTCCGGAGGTGTGCTGAAGTCCGGGTCGTTGACGTTGGCTCGGATGATCGCTTCGGCGATCTCCTGTACCGGTCCCGCGTGCAGGGGATCGGCAGGGTTCAGCGACACGAACCGCAAGACGAGGGTGTTCACGAGCTTCCCCAGCCAAGCGATCATGTCGCGGGCCTCGACCCTGACGCTGCGGCGACCCTCGACGGTTCGCACGATCGGCCCCTGCCACACCAGGTCGCCGTCCCTGTAGATCGACAGCTCGTGCACCCACGGTTCGATGTCCCCAAGCAGGCCGCAGCACTCAGGTGCGCCGGCCTTGGAGATCGTGACGACGCCTTCGCTGACGTCGTTGATCGTCCGGCTCCAGCGGACCGAGGTGAGCGAATCCACGTCCGGCGAGGTGAACGGGCGGGCGCCACCCCGCCAATGGACGACTGCCCTGTACTCCCGTGGGCACCCCAACACGTCGGCCACGCGTCACCCCACATCCGAGCGGCCGACGACCAAGACCCGCGCCCGCGCGTCGGCCGCCGTCGTCGCTGCGATGGTCAAGATCTCGATGCACAAACCACTGGGGCAGTCGAACGCCGGCCACTCGAACGCCCGCCCCCGCGACCCGTAGACGATCGGCGTACTCGTCGCACCCAACGCACATTCCACCTCCGCACGCCTGACCCGCCCGTCGACCCGGAGAACGGCCCGAGGGGGCAGGTAGGGGATCTGGATGTCGGTGCACAACCCGCACGGGTCCGGAACGTCGGTGCAGTCCCCGCCGAGGAGATTCGGCCGGAACCGCACCACCAGCCGCCGCAGCGCGCTCGACCCTGTCTCCAACTCCAGAGCCGGCACGACGTTCAACCACTGGTACATGTCACCGGGCGAAATCGCGATCAGAGTGCGGCGGAACGTCTCCGATCCCGTCGGGTAGCACTCGTCGACCGGCACCGGCGGCCTGACCGGCATCAGGGGCGGCGGGCAGTCCGGGTCGCCGAGACACTCCTCGGGCTCCACACACAGGCCATGGATCTCATCCGGGTCCACGACCACCTGGGCGCCGGCGGACAGGTCGACCCACGCCGTCGAGGAGGACAACGGCTCTCGGAAAATCCAGGGCTTCGCCGCAACCAGCGTGAACGAGACGCGGGCGACGATCGCTTCCTCCGCGTAGTCGACGGCTGTCACCTGCGGACCCTCCAGCAGACCCACGTCGTACAGGTAGCGCCGCTGGTTGGTGCCATCCCCCGTCGGGCAACACGCGTACGTCGTCAGCACGTCCCCGTCGCACGACGTCCCGCACCCGGGCCCCTCCAGGGCAGACGCCAACCACCCCACGCCGTAGGACAGTGCGCACTCGTTCAAGGCGATCAGCAGCACCGTGTAGACGAGTTGCCGGTGCGACCTGCGCGCCACACCCAGGGCCGCGCCGTCCCCGACGAGCTGCACCGGGTCACGATCGATCGGGGAGGATCGGAACCCCGCCACGTCCAAGCCCATGACACCGAGCACCCCCGCGCTCTCCGGGGCCGCCGGGTCGTACCAGGGAGCGTTGTCGGTCACCGGGTCGGTGTACGGGTTGTGCCCGAGCACGTCCGGCAGCTCCGGGCAGGCGCCGCAGCCCACCGACACGCAGTACGCCTGGGCGTACACCGAGGCCCGGGGCGTGTTGATGACCTCGGAGCACCCCAGGTCCATGTAGTCGAAGATCACCGCTCACACCCCCGCGGCCAGTGCGATCTGCCCGTACAGATGCTGAGACAGGACTCGCGGATCCGAGATCCGGGAAGCGATGTTCCAGACGTGCGTAACCTGCGAGTTGCCAGCCTGGGCCCGGCCGCCGCCTGCCTTCGCGGCGCCGCCCCGAGCGGCGAGGAGGCGCAGCAACCCCGACTTCTCCGCGAGTTCGGCGGCGCGCCGGGGCCTGGTCAGCGGGATGATCACCTCGGGGCCGGCCTCACCGACCAAGCCCAGGACAGGGGAGCGGACGATCCCGCCGTTCGCGAACGGCAAAGCCGCCCTGACGGCCGATGGCAACCCTGACTTGATCTTGGACACGATCCGCGAGCCGATGTCGCCCAACGAGCTCACGATTCGACCGGGCAGCGTAGAGAACAGGCTGACGATGCTTGAGATCAACGAATTCACTGCGGAGCGCGCCGAGTTGGCCGCGTTATCGAACACGTTGGCGATCTGCGAGCCGACCGCCGACAGCGCGCTGCCGATGCTGCCGGGCAGTCCGGAGAAGAACGACACCACCGACGACCCGAACGAAGAAGCGGCGGACAGCGCCGACGACCCGGCTGAGGCGAACGCGTCGGCGATGACGAAGCCCAGGCTCACCAGCGCGTTCGCGATCTGCGTCGGCATCTGGAAGAACACGAAGACGATGGCTGCGATCGCCGTCAGCAGGGCGATACCGACACCGGCCAGGGAGTACACGAACACGCTCACCAATAGCCCGGGCAACGCGGCCAGCGCGGCGAGGATCAGGGTCGGCAACTGCGTGAAGAAGCCGACTACGGCCTGGAATCCCGTGGTCAGCGCCGAAAGGATCAACCCCGGCAGGCCGGTCACGAACGTCACCGCAGCGGTCAAGCCGCCCACCAGGCTGGCGAGGACACTGACGATGCCTTGGACGACGGCCACGACTGCGGCAAGCGTCAGCCACGTCAGGAACGCTGCTCCGATCTGCAAGACCGGGCCAAGCAGCCGCACGGCGAGCACCACCAACGGAGCCAACGCGACCAGCAACTTGGCGACGGGCGGCACCAAGGGCAGGAGCGCGCCCACGAGGGCGGTGAACGCCGTAGCGAGCGACGGCAGGACGGGCAGCAGGGCATTCGTCAGGGCCCCGATGACCGGGAGGCACGCCGTCGTCACCCGCACGAGCCCCCCGGCCAAGCCGCTCAGCAGCGGCGCGAGAGACCCGATGAGTCCGGCGAGCGCCCGGCCGCTCCCCGCGACCAGGGGCGACAGCGCGCTGGCCAAGCCCGCGAAGGCCGTGGCGACTTGCGGCAGGATCGGCAGCAGGGCCCCTGCCAAGGCAGCGACGATCGGAGCAAGGAGCCCGACCAGGGCCTGAAGCGCCGGAGCCAGGCCAGCAGCCAGGACTGCGATGAGCTGACCCGCGAGGGGCAGCAGCGGAGCCAGGGCCGTGAGCACCAACCCCAAGGCTGCGCCCAAGGGCCCGAGAGCCGGTCCGATGGCGGCGAACGTGGCCGCCACCGCACTCGCGACAGCCTGAAGACTGGGCGCGAGCGCGGCTACCCCGGGGCCGAGGGTGTTGATCAGCCCGACGATCGCCGGGCCCAAGGCCGTGAAGATCGGCGCCAGCGACGGAGCGATCACCCCGATCTGCGCAACCAGCGCCGTCAGGATCGGGCCCAGTTGGGCGGCGATCTGGCTGATCGTCCGGAAGAGGTTCCCGATCGCCTCCTGGCCCCGCGCCGAGTTGACGAACGCCCCGAACGCAGAGGTGATCTGCTGGAGGTTGCCGAGGAACCCACCGCCGGACGCCGTCGCTGCCGCGAACAGCCCCTTGAGGATGCTCCCGACGTTGCCGACGACGTCGCCGAGCCGCGCGAACGTGTCGAGCGCCTGGTCGACCCACGCGACCGCCCGCCCGGAATCGGCGACCCGGGACAGGAAGTTCCCGAAGCGGGTTGCCAGGCCCTCGATGCCGGAGCCGAGTTCCGCCCCGAACGCCTTGCTGACGGCGGCAGCAACGTCGAGGAAGCCTCGAACCAGCGGCCGGACACCGCTGGCCAGGCCGGCCACGGCGTCCTGCGCACCCTGGAGGACCCCTCGGATCCCCGCGAGGGCCTGTTGCGACTGGGCGAACTTCAGCCCCTCGCTGACCGCAGCGCCGAACCCGGCGGCAATGCCCTGGAGATTGGCGCGCAGCGGCAGCAGGTTGCCGACAGCCCCCGCGACCTGACCGGCGAACTGCCGGAAAAAAGACTGCTGGACGGCCTGCTGAAGGGCCTTGAGCTCCGGCGCGAGCCCCCGGACCGCGGTGGCTGCCTCCTGCGCGGCCGGGGCCAGGCCCTTGATGGCCTCGTCGAACGCCGCAGCGTCGCCGCTGAATGCGGCGGTCAGGGCATCACCGACGCCGAACAGCGCCAGGCGCAGCGTGCCCGCAGCAGCCGCGAAGCCGGCGATCGCGGCCGGCACTGCGGCGATGATCCCTGCTGCCGGGGCGAGGGCCGCAGCAAGCCCGCCCACTGCTTGCGCAGCACTGGCCGCCGCGATGCCGATCGCGCCGAGGCGCAGCAGACCCCCGAGGGCACCGGCCACCCGCGCGGCGATACGACCCAGGCCGCTCAAGGACCGGGTGAACCGGTCGGAGTCGACCTTCGCGTTGACCCGGACGCTCGGGGCGCGATGCGTCCGGATCCGCTCGTCGAAGCCCGACAGGTCCGGGACGACGCGGACCCCGAACTCCCGGCCGACCAACGCCGCCCGGATGCGTTCCGCGAACCCGGTGAGGTCCGGCAGAACCGGCACTTCGATGCTGCCGAGGTTGCGGAGCCCGGCCAGGAGCCGGGCGTCGAACCGCCGAAGGTCCGGCAGAACCGGCACTTCGATGCTGCCGAGGTTGCGGAGCCCGGCCAACAGCTGGGCGTCGAACCGTCGAAGGTCCGGCTCTACCCGGACGCCGATGGCACCGGCGGCAGCAAGGCCGCGTTCGATGTTGCGCCGGATCTGCGCGCCGACGGTGCGGGTGCTGCGGTCGAGCGCCCGCGTGATCCGGTCGCCGAGGCTACGGGCGTCCGCGACCGCACCCGCATCGTCCAGGACGATGGTGATGCGGCCGACGCCGTAGTCCTCTTCGCCTGCCAAGGCAACCCCGTCTTACGCGGTGGTTGCCCGGCCCAAAACCAGCGGCAATGTCCAGACTAGCTGGTGCGCCTCCCGGCCAGCTTCGAGTCCTCGGCGGCGATTTGCGCCATCAACGCCTGCGCCTGCTCCCGGTCCAGGCGCAGGCCGGGTGATCTCGTACGTCGGCCCTCGGCCGTCCGAGGCGGTGTGTAGAGCTTGGCCCGATTCCGCTGCCGCTCGGCATCGTTCTCGGCCCCGTCATCGATGGCCGCCTCGGCAGCAGCCAACATCACCCTCAGCGGCCACGCGTGGACGTCGACGCCCTGGAGCGCGAGTTTCCCTTCCCAAGAATCCCAGGACTCGATGATGCCAGCGCAGAGCCGTTGGACGACGTAGGAGGGCGGGTGCCGCCTCCATACAACTCAACGACCCACTCCAGCAATTCGACGAGCACGCGGTCCGGGAACCGCATCGACTGGTCGACGACCCGGGCGCCCTTCCGCCCCCCGGCGGCCTCGCGAGCCTCCTCCGGGTCGGCGTGCGAGGCGACGACCTTCCCACCACTGACGACGACGTCCCATCGGGCGAACACTGTGGCCGACTCGGGAAGCATGAGACTGACGAGGAACATGCGCAGGGCGACGGTCGCCTCGCGAAGCGTCCCCAGGTCCGCGTTCGTTGCGTCGGCCAGGTCGATGTTCAGGCGTTTCGTCGTGTCCTGGAGGCGACTGTAGGCATCCAGGAACTCATCGCCCATGACCTCTGGTTGGAACAGCAACTCCACGTCGCCGACCACGGCGATGTGGGGTTCGGTGTTGAGTGCAAACTTCTTCGTGGCCACGGTACGGGTGCCCTTCCTCCCGCGCGGTCGCCCGGCCCAAAACCAGCGGCGTGCCCCGAAGGGTAGCCGCGACCGGCGCCGGCCCGTGACGGCGCGACTGCGCTCGCTCAGCGGCCCTCGCGCAGGGCTCGGCCAAGGAAGTTGTTCGGCCGCGTGCCCGGGTGGTGCACGACCTGCGCGAAAACGATTCTTCCACCCACCGCGAACCGAAGCGCTTTTGCCCGGCGCGGGCGGATGATGTGCGGCCGGGTGCCGTTGAGGACGTACAGCGTCGCCGGGTGGTCGCACAGAACGACACCTTGCAGTCCCCCCGGTCCCTCCATGGTCTTCCATGAGATGTAGCCGCCCATGCTGCCGGGCGCGGTCCGCTCGGCGATCCGAGCCACCCGCTGCGTGCGCTCGGCGAGCTTGCGCTCCACCCGTCCGCCGCGCAGCCGCAGGAGCCGGGAGATTCGGCCCTGGTTGATCCGTACCTCGACACTCACGGGCTCTCCTCGTCCGTCGGGCAGCCGCACCCGGGCAGGGCCACGGTGACGCGCTGCTCCACGCCCATGCAGCCGGCGTCCGGCTCCAGGACACGCTGTGTGCCCAGGAAGAATTGCGGGCTCCGGCGGCGCTGGCCAGTCGTCGGCAGGCAGCAGAGCAAGGCGTTATAGATGGTGACGGTGTCAACGTGCACCGCGCGGGCTGCGACGGACAACTCGTCGCAGCCGGGCGGGCACCCCCGTTCGTCGACGGTCGGGACACACCGCAGCAGGGTGACCACCAGCTCGACGGCGGTCGTTGGCGGCGGTGTGCAGTTCCGCCCGCCCAGGATCAGGCGATCGTCCACCGGGAACGAGTGGGTGGGGAAGATCCGGGCGACGTGGACGGTGAGTTGCCCCCCGGCACTGTCCACGCCACATGGCTCGTTGCAGCCATCCATCTCCGGCGGGCCCGGGACGACGCACGACCGGCAAGGGCACCCGGGTTGACCCTCGACCTCTACCGCGGTGACCTCCAGAGCGGCGCACACGCAACCGAGGACGGTCTCCGCGAGGTCATGGACGGCCAGAGCGGTCAGGGCCATGTCGTCACCCTCGGTCGTGTGTAGTCGGGGCTGTAGACCTGGGACGCGCCAGCGAGCCTGTACGGGTTCACCGTGCTCAGCCACAGATCGACCAAGGGAAGGCCGGTTCGTCCCTCGGCGAAAATGACCGTCGGGTCTGCCATTTCGATCTCCATGCCCCGGCGCATGACCCGCTTGATGTTGCCGGGCAAGCGACATTCGCCGCAGCCTTTCGACCCGGCGGGTAGGCAGGCGAGGACGAGCTGGCAGGTCAGCTCGGACACGGCGGCGATCGCGCCTTCGTCCAGCGGCAAGCCCCACCGGTAGGTGACGGTGAAGGTACCCGGCGCGCCTTCGGGGGCTGCCATGTCCTGGCACGCCGGCCAGCACTCCCCGTCGGTACGCACCAGCAGCCCCGAGGTGTCGACGCGGTACGCCTCCGGGACCAGGTCCACGCCGTCGACATTCACCGCGAGGACGTCGTACACCGGGCCGCTGAGCTTGACTTCGCACAACTCGCCACATGAGCACGACGATCTGCACCCGCACACCGAGGCGTTACGCCAAGCGCCATCAACGCCGACGTACGGCACCCACGGCCCGATGCCACCGCCAGCCTGCCAGGACGCGGGCGTGTCATCCAGGCATGAGCGGCGGCACGGCCGCACCGTCACCGGGCACGGCCCCCAGCGCCGGCCCGAAAGGCGCCACAGGAGCTGTGAGGCGACGCGTTGCCAACGCTCGATCACGGCCGCGTCCAAGTCCTCGGGCAACGTGCAGCAAAGCTCGATGTCCCACGGATCGCAGGGCCCGATCTGAAGCGGCATTACGGCCCCCCGGTCTCGTAGCGGCACGGCATCGGGAAGGCTCGCCGGATGCACCGACCGATGTGCCCGACGTCGAACGAGTCGGGTGCGTCCACGATCAGGACGCCAGACAGGGGGGGCCGGTGACCGGAGCGTAGGCGCAGGTCGCCGCAGGCGGCGCAATGGTCGTAAGGAACGTGCGGCGATGGCAGTTCGCTCCCAGCGGCGTGAGCATCGGACCTGCCATGCCAGCCGCGTCGACGGCCACGACGTTGTACGGGCCGACGCCCCATGCCCCGCTGGCGCGAGTCGCCCCGGTCAGGGTCAGACTCGCGGCCTCGCTGCCGATTTCGAGATCACCCAATCTCCCGTTGCTGACCCACGGCAAGAGGAAGTAGATCCAGGCGCCGTGACCACCGCTGGTGGTCTTACACACGTCCTCGCCCAGAACCTCGGCCCACAACTCCAGTGCGAAGCCGCCGTTGCACCGGACCGAGCAGTCGTCGTAGCCGATCGGCTTGCCGTCGAACCCGTATACCACCGGGTTTCCTGTGGCGATCTCGATCAGCTCCGGCGAGACGCTGAAGAAGTCGAGTTCGACGTCGTAGCCCTTGAAGGAAGGGCATCCGCGTTTGAAGCCGCAGACGCGGCCGTTCGCGGCCTTGTACTCGACGTCGTCGCCCTCGTCGACGTTGGCGTTCATACTCAATTTCGCGAAGCAGTCGAAGACGAACGCGCTGTCGTCACCGCAGATGGGCCGGCCACAGCCATCGACGCGCGTGAGCCGCATGGTGTCCGCGTTGGCAATCAGGGGGCAGGACATTCCGGGCCTCCAACAGGTGTTGGTCGGCCCGGCCCACAACCAGCGGCGTGCTCACCAGCATAGCCGCGCGGGGCCGACGTCCCCGGGTGGACGGGGTGTTCGATCCCCGCTCCTTCCGGCGGTTCAGGGGCCGGCGGCCGACGGGTCACGCTCCTTGCACCGCTCGGTGGCGATCCACGCGGAGGCCCGCTCCGCCCCGATCTCCTTGCGCGCGGCGAGGCGCGCCGTGTACTCCTCGGCGCCAACCTCCTCCCAACCCTCCGGCGACTGCGCCAACATGCCGCCGTGCGTTACGAACTGCGTGTCGTCTGGGGCGATGAAGTACCGCGCCATCGTGGTTTGGCCTCCAGTCAGGGGGTGTTGGTGCTGCTGTGGATCGCGGCGTCGGTGCTCCACCCGTTGATCGTGACGCTGCCCGCGATCACGTTCGCTGCCGGGTAGAACACCATGTTCCGAGGCAGGGCCGGGTCGAGACCGAACGCGGTGTCGAAGGCCACGCCGCTGTCGCGCTCCCGCCGCGCGACGCCCGGGGGCGTCAGGATTCCCCACAGCGCCCACGGGGTGCCGTCACCCCCGTCGACCGTCAGCACGTAACCCAGTTCGAATTCCGCGTCCGCGCTGAAGCTGACATCCCATGTCCCGGACGCGACCGTCAGATAGGACCAGGTACGGCACTTGTTCCCGAGGAAGTTCGCGGGCACATTGAACTGCGCGTTCGCGTTGGGGTCGAACACCTTCCATCCACCGGTGGTCCCGAGGGTGGGTCCACCGGCGGCGAAGTGGTCCACGTAGACGCGGTCGGCGGCAGAGACGTGGTCGGGCGGTGCCCACAGTGCACCGCTCGTGGGATCGCACTTCAGGGTCGACTCGGTGGCGGCATCGCACGCCCACGGCCACTCTTCCCGGCCACCCGCCGGGACTGCGGTGATCGGTGCGCCGGCCGTGCCGTCACCGGTGAGGCCGCAGCCTACGACCGGTGCGTGCGGCGTCGGCACGAACAGGCCGCGGTCGGTGCCGAAGATCAGGTTGTTGTCGGCGTCGTCGGAGATATCGGCGCTGATCTTGTAGGGCGAACTCAGGGATCCCGTCCCGGTCCGGGTCAGGCCGTCCCCTGCGGTGATCACGCACGTGCACTGCTGCTCGCCGCAACACCTACGCATCGCGGGCCGCCTCTCTACATCGATGTAGGGGTGGCCCGGCCCACAACCAGCGGCACCGGTTCGAGTGTAGGGCCCACGATTGGGCGGGGCGCGACCTTCGGAAGGGCGCCAGAACGGCTCACGTTGTTGCGCATCCAGACCAAACCCGGCCGCCAGCGGCCGGTGTGCGGGAAGTGCCGTGACGATGGCATCGACGTGAACCTGGGTGAAACCGGTACCGCGCATCAACTCTCCCACACCTTGAACGCCCTAACCCGATAGGGGACTTGGGGAACCCAGGTGCTGTCGCCGGGATACGTGTCGAACTCGGCCGTCTCCAGGCATGCGTCGGACTGGTACACGGTGACCGGCCGCCCGGTCCGGTTGACGAGGGACTGGGCGTCGGTGCCTGACGGCAGCGCGGTGCAGTTCTCCATGTTGATGCGCGTCACGTCGTACACCTGTTTCCCGCCTTTGAAACCGGCCTGCTTCCAAAGGCAGAGCTCGCCCGGCGCGCAGTTCCCAAGGCGTGGCGCCGCGATGGCCTGGGCGGATGTAGGCAGCAGCAAGACGACACTGGCAAAGGCGACCAAAGCAGCGGTCAAATGTCGATTAATCATGATTTGCTTAACGGGCGAAAAGGCGCGGAGTTACGCGGCTGGACAGACTGACTCGACGCGCCGAGGAAGCATAGATGTCGCATCACGTTGACCTGGATCCACGCGGGGCGCAGTAAGCCGGGGTCGGGACGGAGCTGGCAGCATCGCACGGACCTGACGGGCACGATCACGCCTCCGGGTGCGCCTGGCGGCGGTGGGCATCCCGGCCGCGCGTGCTGGTGAACTCGCGCTCGCAGAGATCGCAGGTGATTTCGCCGTTGTGGTTGCGTGGGTCGTTGTCCACGCCGGGGGCGCCGTCGAGCTGTACCGGGCGGATCGGGGTGTCGTCCGGCAACGGATTGTCCGGTGCGCCCTCGCGCTCGCTGGGGACCCTCGCCGTAAGGTCGGCCGCGGTGGCGACGCCCGGGGGCTCCGGTGCGCCGGGGGCAGGCTGGCCGAGGGCGGCTTCCTCCACCGGGGAGACATACCGGCGCCCATCGACGATGGCGCCGCTCAGTAGTTCCTCGGGCGCGTGGACGAACAGGTCGGCCGGGACGGCGAAGGTGTCCGGGCCGATGGTGCGGACCTTCGGGTCCTGGGCGACTGCCCAGCGTGCGAACGCGGTGCGGCTCGCGGCAGTCGGCCGGACGCGGATGAGGTTCTCGTTCACGGGTGGACCATCACCTTCACGGCGCAGACGGTGCATGTGGTGCCGACGACGTACGTGCGCTCGGCCAAGACCTTGCGGTCGTTGTTGCGGATGTTCACGGACGAGCCGGGCCGGTCGGGGGTGACGTCGACGGGGCCGCGGCGGACGACGAGCGGGCCGGTGATGTAGAGCCAGGTGGTGCCGGGATCGGCCGGGATGCCGCCGGGACCGGTGTTTTCCGCCGAGTAGCCAGCTCCGATCACCGCGCAGTTCCCGGCGAGGGTGCGCTGCGCGCCGGTCTCCGGGTCTTCCCGCAAGAGGTTGCAGCAGCCGAGGAGCGCTGCCACGCCGGCAGGGACGTGGATGGTGCCGACGCCGCCGTACGTCTCGGCCAGGCAGCCTTCCAGGACGGCGACGCCTTGGGCGATGCTCAGCGGCCCGGCGGCCGGGGTGAGGTCGACCGCGTCCGCTGTGAGCTTGCTGCGCCAGAAGCTGGCCTCTACGGCCTGCTGCTCCCCGAGTTCGAGGGACTGGAGTGCGTGGGCCCTGGCCTGCGTGTACGACCAGCCGGGGGCGGAACACTCGGCGCCTGCGTAGACGTGGATCGGGCTGGCGTGCTCGGTCTCCAGTCGGCAGAACTCCTTGGTGGGCGGCGGGCCGAGCGGGTTGTACTCGCAGGGGTCGGCCCAGACCTTGACGGGGCAACAGCCGAGGCTCTGCCACTCGACGCCGTTGAGCTCGTGGATGCGATCCTCGGGGACGTCGATGACGGTCGTGCACGAAGCGCCGAGGATGCCGTGGGGGAGTGGCATGCCAGGGATCGCCTCGACGTAGCTGCGCAGCCCTGCCGGCATCACGCGTCTCCAATCGAGCGGGAGCGGTGCGCGGCCGGGCCCGAGTCAGGGGCCCGGCGCGCGCAAGGGGTAGCCGGGCCGATCAGGCGCTCGGGCAGGCCAGGGCCGTCTGGCCGCCGGTCACGCCGCTCGGGCAGATCGGGACGGTCACGCGGCGGGTGTCCACCGACCTGTCGACCAGTGCGACGCATTCCTCCGCGAACAACGCGGTGTAGTCGTTGGTCCGGAACTTGGTCGAGTCGTGGATGACGCCGAGGTTGACTTCCTCGCCTCGGCCGACTTGGAGCGACCCGGCCGGGTAGATCAAGAACTGAAGCGTCGCCGGCCAGTCCAGCGCCGGGGCCGTCGTGCCGATGTCGGTCGGGACGCCCGGGGGAAGGCCACGCGCCCACTGGACGCGGACACCGAGGGGCGCGAACAGGTTCTGGAGGTCGACGGTGGTCACCTCATCGACATCCACGCCGTTACGGCGCGCGAGGTCGGCGAGGAACAGGTTGTGCGACCACCACGGGAAGACGACTTCCAACGCGGTCGACTCACACAGGCTGTGCCGCTCGATGATGTCGGCGGCCTGGAGCGCGACGCCCGCGTAGACAGCGGACAGCGCGGCCATGCTGGCGGGCAGGACGACCGGGGTCGCTCCGGTTAGGGCCTGCTGAAACAGGACCTGCCTGATGCGGATCTCGTGCGCGATCATGCTGTTGCGGAGGTACCAGTTGACGAGCTCCGGGAAGTGACGCTGCGTCAGGATGCCTGCTTCGAGGCAAACGCCGACGGCGTCGCACCGGACCTCGACCGGGTCGGGGCACGGAATCCGGAAGCAGGGCTTGACCGCGCCCGAGATGTCGTCGGCTTCGGTGTGGACCCAAGTCATCGCCGCGACGTCCAGGCTCGGGGTCTTGTAGTAGCGCAGGCCACCACGCGCGAGTTGGATCTCCGGGGCGTCCCACAGCATGTCCGGGCAGGCCACGTCCAACAGTTCGTAGATGGTCTGCGACGGGGAACACCAGCCACCGGATGCCGTCAGGGTGCGCTGCGGGAGCCGGGACTGCATCGACGCGGTGAGCGCCACCGTCGTGCCCTCCGGCGCCGACGAGGAATCGGTGACGATCAACTCCTGCGGGTACGGGTGCCGGTATGAGATGACCTGACCCACCCCGCCACCGGCCGTCTTCAGCGCGTTCGCGCGGGAGATGATGCCTGCGGTGATCGAGTCGAAATCGAGTTCCTGACCGGGCGTGTAACCGGGAACGTCGACGGCCGCGGTGATGCTGGTTGTCGGGGCAGGCGGCTCGGGCAGCACACGCGGCTGCCGACGCCGGACGCCCGCGAGGTTGAGCGCGGGCCGGTTCGTCGCGGCGGCCGCAGTGGTCTTCGTCTCGGCCACGGGCTCCGGCCCGGTCTCGACCACGGCGGCCGTCGGCTCCACCGGATCGGCGACGGGTTCCGGGCCCGGACTACCGCCACGCACCTGCGCGGCCAGGGCGTCGATCTCCGTCGCGGCCTGCTGCGCCGCTTCCTGGCGGGCGGCCTGCTCGTTCCGGATCTTGTCGACGCCGGTCGCGAGCGCGCGGAGCTGCTCCAAGTCCGTCGGGGTGACGACGGACTTGGAGCACCGCGCATCGAACGCGGCGACCGCGCCCTCCAAGAGCGCGGACAGCTCGTCGTCGTTGAGGGCGGTGATGTCGTCGGGCAGCTCGAACGGTTCCATGGGCCGGATCTCCAATGACGCGTTGGAGGACCCGGCCCAGAACCAGCGGTCTCGCGGAAATCTTAGCCCGCCGACCTGGTGGGCGATCGGGTGTCAAGCGACGCCACTACGTCGCGGGTGTCGACGTCGGTTTGGCCTTCTCCCGGACCGTGCTGTCGGGGTATCGCTTGCTCACGGTGTCGGCGGTGGCCTTCGACACCGAGGTGAAGACGACCTTCCCTGTAGTCGCGACGACTTCCCACTGCTGCTTGTTCGCTTTGCCGCAGTTGCAAGCCATGTCACATGCCTCCGGTCGTGACGGTGCCAGCCATGTTGGCAGCGATTTCCTGGCGTGCCGGGGCGACGGCCGCGAGGAGTCGCTCGACCTCTTCCCGGGCCGCGATGCGGTTGGCCTCCCGGCGTTCGAGGGCTTCGGTGAATCGGTTGAGGAACTCGGGGCTGGTGAGCAGCGCATCGACGGCCGCGACGATCTCGCCGGACTCCGTTTCCGGACGCTGTCCGGGAGCGGAATCCGGACGGTGTCCGACCAAGTCAGCGGGGTGCGCCGTCACTTGTCCGGACACGCGCGCGGACACGGCGGTCGCGGTGTCCGCGCGGTGTCCGGACGCGCTGTCCGGGTGAGTGGGGACACTGGCGGCTGATGCCGCGAGCGCGACCTGGGCCCGCTCGGCGACGGCAGCGGCCAGGAGCGGCGAGGAGTGTCCAGGGACCGGGACGGTCAATACCGCGCGCAGCTGCCACTTGCCGCCTCGCCCCTGCTTCATGTGGTAGCTCGGCTGGCATGCGGTGAACACCTGGCGGTCCCACTCGGACAGCCACGGTGACGCGGCCCCGCTGAACCACATCCCCCGGGCGTTCATACCGACGGTCACGATCCCGGCCACAGTCCGGGAGTCATCGAACTGGCATGCGGCGTTCTCGCACTCGGCACCGTCGCGGTGGTGACCGACGTTCATCGTGAACGCACCCACCTTGACCTGGGAGCCGTCGTCCAGACGGAACTTCGCCCGCAGGAAATGCGTCGTGTCGATGTCCCCGAGGCTGTCGATTGTCAGGTTCCGGCCAGGCATCCCGGCGTGCGGCTCCCCGGCCTGGGCTACCCAGCCGTAGATCCGACCGTTCGCGTAGTGCACACCACCCGAGCCCGGAGGCAGTTCGGCGGCGGTCGGTTCGCGGAACCAGGCTGCGGGCATCGGCGGCATGTCCCGCATCGCCGTCCACGCGGACGCGAGGAGATCGTCACCACCGCCATCGACTTCCGAGTCGGGCCCGTCGAGGGTGGCCGCGTGCGGGCCCTCCGGCATGGTCGTCACACCCACGTACAGGCCGCTCGCGAGACGCACGAGACGCCCTGCGACGGCAGCCCGGGTCAGATGCCCCTTGGCGACTTCCATCCGCATCCCGAGGGCTTGGGCGACCTCGCGCGCACCGACCGGCCCCGGACACACCGAGACGTACGCGATGACCCTCTGCTGCGCCTCGCTCGGCTGCGGCGCAGTGGCCGCTACTGCCGACGCGACCGGTTCCTCGTCGGTGATCGGGTCCAGGACGATCCGCGCCCGGTCGTACGCGGGCATCGCGACCAACGTCGCGCCCCGCACACGAGCCCGGGTGATTCGCAATAGGAAATCGCCCGTCGTCTCGCTGTGGACGACGATCCCCCCGTCCGGATCGTCGGCATCACCGGCAGCCGCAGTGAACGCCCCCGCGAACGCGGCCCGCACGGTGTCGGCGGAGACCACGCCGTCCGAGCCGGTGATGATCTGCACCGTGTGCTGAGCCCGCGACAACGCGGAGCCCGACGCCGACCACTCCGCCGCGCTGCGGGCGGTGATCAGCCACGCCCCGTCCGGCAGGCGCAGCAGGCTCGCCGACGCCAACACCACGGACCCCAGCGACGCCGCAAGGGCGAACTCCTCGTCGTCGTAGCCGGGCGTGCGATCCACGAACTTCAGGGCCACGTCGTCCAGGTCGACGGAGACACCCAAGGGCGCGCCCTCCTCCAGGAGCAGGACCGCGTCCTGTCCGGCCGGGCGGCTGGTGTAGATCACACCCGTCCCGGCGAGGCGATCCCCGTCGCGGGCCATCGTCTCGATCGCGCCCGCGAGTTCCGCGCCCTCGTGGCCCATCAGCATCTCGTCGGCGTACTGGAGCGGCCACGGCCCCGTATCCCATTGCAGCGAGCCGGCGGCGAAAATCCTGCCATCGCCCGTCTCCTGGTTCTCGAACGCCAAAGCGTTGTCACCGGGTGTGGACCAGCGACGAGCGGGCAGGCCATCGGCCGTGGTGTCGGGTTCCATGGGCTCCTCCTGGGGGCCGAGGGGGATGTCGGTGTAGTCGCCAGCGAACGCGATGCGGATGCGATCGAACGCGATCGGGCCCAGGCGCGTTTTCAACTCGGTGAGCAGCGCCGGATCGTCGCTGTACGCCGCGCACACGTGGGCGACCCACGGCGAGTGCTGAGCTGGCATCTCCGGCGTGTCCCGAGTCGCGGCGACGGCCTCGGCGGCGGCCCGGGCGGCGTCCACGAGGGTGGGGGCGCCGTCGGGGCGGTCGCGGTCGTCGCCGACCGACCACACCCACGACGGGGTGTCGCTGTCCGAGTTCCACAACGCGACCCCGAAAGCGCGGCCTGTGATCGGTCCGAGAGCGGTCGCGGCCTTGCGGACGTTGTCGATAAGCGCGGCGCGCTGCTCCGGGGCCCAGGCCGTGCCGTCGCCGCCGAGGAACTGGAGCGTCAGGTGCAGCTCTTCCACGGCTTCGCCACCGGGCACGACCAGGTGCGCCGCGTCGCCGGGCGTGGGCATCAGCGCGATCATGGCGCCTTGCAGGTGGCTGCCGTCTGCGGCGGCCGTGGTGGTCGATACGCGCGTCTCCCTTGGATCGTTAACCGTCTTCGCCGGGGGCTCTTGAGAATCGAAGGCTGCAGCGCGGGATGCGGGCGCCAACGCAAGGCCACAGCGGCAGTTGATCACCAACTCCGGCGGCGCCGACGCGTCATGAGGTCCGCTCATCGAGACGCCGGCGACGGTGAACGCCTCATCGATGGGCTTCACCGTGCCGTTGACGCTCGCGTGCGCGTCCCGCACTCGCGTGTCGAACCTGGTCAACCACTGCTTCACCAACGGGCGGCCCGGGGCGGCCAGATCCCGTGCCGCCGCCAACGTCGCCGTGTTCCAGGCCCGCCCGCTCTCCGTCCGGGCGATGCGTTCCTCGCGGACCGAGCCGAGTTGCACGCCCTCGCGGGCGAACATCGCGCGGAGCCGGACCCGTAGCTGCTCCACGTCCTCCCCGGCGTCCAGGCCCGCCGCGAGTTCGGCTACGGCCACCGCCGACAGGCGATTGCCGACCGCGCGCATCAGGTGCTCGGTGGTGTCGACGTACGAGCCCAGCGATGCCGGGAGATCGCTGCCGTCGTCGTACCGGCCGGGCAAGTCATCCCACCCCTCGGGCAGCGGCGCGTCGACCTGCTCGGCCGCGGTGGTCGCCGCCGTCTCCACCACGCCCAGGAGGCGCCGCACGATGCGCGGCACCCGGGCCCGCCACATCGATGCGATCCGCGAGACTGAGAAGCGGGCCGCGACGATCTCGATGCTCTCGTCCAAGGTGGCGGCGAACTCGTCGGCGACGTCGGCCAGGACGTCGGCGACCGTGGCCGCGATGTCCGCCTCGGCCGCGTCGAGTGCCGCCTTCAGGTCAGCGTCCATCCGGCACCTCCATCGTCGGGTGCGGCATGGCGTCGCAGGCCGTGCAGTGCGCCCACCCACCCGCGTCCCTGGTTTCGGCGCCGAGGGTGATCTCGGCGACCACGACGGTCAGCGTTTGCGCGCCGCACTCGGGGCACAGCCGGTCGTGGTGCGCGAACAACTGCACGACGGGCGCAGGCCGCTGGTCAGGGTCCACAGCACTTCTCCTGTTCGGGATAGGCCGGGTTCTCGCAGATCTCGCACCACCGCCAGGACGAGACCCGGGCGACACCGTCGGGTGCGAGGACCAGGACCTCACCGCCGAGGAGGCTGTGCGCCTTGCAAGTCGGGCACCACGAGGCGGTGACGTCGCCGGTCGTCACGGAGATACCGGCCGCTACATCCGGTGTCCGGGGCCGCTGCTCGTCGGGCGTCATAGCTGCGCCTCCCACAGGGTGCGCGGCACGTTCTCGGTTCCCGTAGGTCGGCGGCGACGCGATGGGGTGTCCCAGCCGGGGCGTGCTGGCCGCTCGGCGACGACCTTCCACCCGACCGCGCGGAGACTGGCGCCGCTCTCGCTGGCCTGTGTGTAGGTGAGGAGCCGCCGGTAGCCCAGGGCCTTCGCGGCGCGCCTCGCGGCGCCGTACAGCATCGAGTTCCCGTTCGGGGCGCGGTCGTCGGTCGCGGTCCGCGTGACCTCCAGCGTCCAACCGTCGTCGCTGGCACGGGCAACAGGGCGGCCAGCGATCGCGACGCCCCGAAGGACCTGGTCCTCGTCGGCCACGCCCACCGTGAACACCCAGCCCGCCGGGGGCCGGTGGTGCCGGTGCCACGTGGCGATGAACTCGCGGGCCTGGCGGGCGCGGACGGGCACGATGTGCAGGCTCACGCGGCCACCGCCAACTGTGTGCACGAGCTGATCGCGGCCGGTACGACGTCGTAGCTGTGGTGCACCCCGGCGGCGACCAACTCGCGGCAGTAGCTGTCCAGACTTGCGGTCAGGCAGTCCGGGGCGAGCCCGTACCGCGCGGCGATCTCGGGGACACGGGTCCACGCGCTTTGGAGCAGGCCCCACTGCTCGACCTGCTCGACGCTGACCGAGAGCAGCGTGTGCACGGCTGCGGCGTCGACTTCCCGGGCCCGGCTGCGTTCCGACCGAGGGCACGCAGGGGTACGGCGCAGCTTCTCGCCGGCGGCCGAGAGCGCCGCCCAGATCAAGCCGTCGGCAGCGGCCAACAGACCCTCGCTCACGCCGACGGGCGGGAACGCGGCGGCGGGGAGGGTGTCCGGTTCGGCCGTCGTCTCGTCCACCGGCAACTCACCACCGCTCGTACCCGGCTGCTCGGCCTGGTCCTGGTTCTGCCGGGCGCGTTCGGCGATCTCTTCGGGCGTTGGGGCGTCGTCCTCGTCGAAACCCGCTTCGCGGCGCACCGCCCGCCCGCCGATCGCGCCGAGTTCGTACAGCTTGATCGCGGTCTCGGAGCGGTTGGTCCGCACCCGCAGCGGGCTCGTGTCGGCCGCGATCACCCATCGCTCGGCGTCCGCGACGTTCTCGCCCTCGAGGATCGGTCGCATCCACTGGGTGGTGAGGGCGTGGGTGACCGTCCGCAACCTGGGTTCGATCCCCAGGCGGATGGCCTCGCTGGTCAGGGCCCACACGCCCCAGTGGTTCACGTCGCCCAGGCCGAGGAGGATTTCGGCGGGGATCTCCACGCCGGTCGCGAACCGACGGATCGCCTCCTCGCGCAACTTGCTCGCGAGGTCGTCGAAGTCGCTGTCGAACTTGAGGAGCTGGAATGCGCCGATCGTCTCCGCCGGCACTTCCAGGATGATCGGGACGGTCGCGGCGGCGCTCTCCGGCTCCTTGATGGCGACCGACGCGATCTCCATCAGGACGTCGATCAGATCGTCCTCGGAAGCCCCCTGCACGCCCGAGGTGGGGAACCGCGTGCCCTTGGGAACGAACAGGATCCCCCGGCCCGTCAGCCGGCTCCGCGCGATCGCTTTCACGGCCGCGGTGAGCAGTTGCAGCTCTTCGAGGAGGTCGAGGCTGGAACGGATCGGGGAGTCCGCCTCCAGGTACCGCTCCGGGTGCGGCTCCCACACACGGATTGCGATCGGTGCTGTGTCGTCGATCGGGGCGTCGGGGTCCGGCGCCGGGATGTCCGTCGGTTCGCCTCGGATCTCCGCGACGAGCTTCCCACTCTGCTGCTTCACCTCCTTGACCGACAGCACGCTCCATGTCTCGGCGGGTGGGCGGGCATCGTCCTGGGGCTCGATGATGATCCAGCCCTCGCCCGGGACGAACAGGTGCGACCCGAACCGGCGCAGCAGTTGCGACTGCCCGTCCGGGCCGCCGGCGATGCTCGCGACCATCTCCGTCGCCCGGTGCCCGTCCGGGGCGCGTTCGATCGTCCCGTCGTCGCCCAGGTAGCCGGCGTACAGCGATGCGCCGCCCATCGCGTTCCCGATCCAGGTCGACACGAACCGGACCTCGGGGACGGAGGAATAGAACGTCCAGGCCGCCGACTGCCAACTCTGGTCGACCGGCTTCGCTTTGATCTTCCGCGAGGTGTAGCGGGAGGCAGCCGCGGTGAGGCCGTGGGCCGTCACGAGCTGTCCCGGGAGTCGTCCCAGCGGTTCAGGAGCACGCCACCACCGGCGACCGCGAACCACTCGATCCCGTGGACCACCAGCGGGGTTCCGCCCCACGTGTCGGTCGCGACCAGCCACACGCCGAGGAACGCCCCGGCGATCCACCACCCCATGCAGTAGACGCACGAGATCAGATCGACCACGAGATCGCGGACCTTCGAGCCGGGGCGCCGGTTCCGCCAGTCGAAGATCCGGTCGCGGACGGGGTTGAGGATCGAGTCGTGAACCGCGAGCGCGGTGGCCCGATACGTCGCGGCAGCCAACACGACGAGCGCGGCGAGAGAGATCATTTCGGCCTCTGAGTGGCTGGATGTCCGATGGTGGGCGGGCATCGTAGGCCAAAAGCTCAAATCCGCGCCTAACCTAACTAATCAATCTAAATTGCTACATGCCGCGCTACCTGCCGATCCGCCGGCTGTACGCGGCCCCCGCGCTGCTTGGCGCCTGCGGCGCCTTCGGCAACGGGGCGTGGACGATCGCGCCCTTGTTGGCCTCCGGGATGAGGCCGTAGACGAGGATCGTCGAGGCGTCGATCCGGCCGGGGCTGCCCGGGTCGGTGGGCTGCCACGTCGTCCACTCCCGTTCGAGGTCCGTGAACAGCCCGCGCAGCCTCACCCGGTCCTGCACCATCTGCTGCGCCACCGGCTCTGCCCTCAGCAGTTTGCCCTGCTTGGCGGTTACGAGATCGACGGCCGGCATCAGGACGTTGCCGGGGATCTCCTCGGCGCGCTGGAGTGTTTCCCACGACGTGCGGATCGCGAGTTCGCACATGTCGCGGCCGTAATTCGCCTCCACGTAGATGATCGCCGCGTTCGTCTCGTGGGCGAGTAGGCAGGCCGCAGTGGACCACTCGGCCGAGGACATCGGCGCCGACACGTCGTGCGTGATCCAGACGCGGTTGTCGTCTCCGAGGAAGCCGCCGATGACTCCGGCGGTGTCCCGGCCGCCACCGGAGGGATCGACCGCCACAGCGATCTTCTGTGCCTCGACCTCGCTGCTGCCATCCCGCAGCATCCGCAGCAACTCCTCGGACACCAACGCGCCCTCCGCGGGCTGCGGGTCACCCTGGGCGAGGGCGTGCCAGTCCCGGACGATCGACGTCCGTTTCATGTCCTCCCACCACGCCCGGAGCGCTCGCCTGTCGCGTGTGGGGATCTTCGGGTGGGGCAGCGGCTCGCCGCGCTCACGACCCAAGAGGTCCGGTCCGAACTTCGGATCCGCAAGCGCGGGCAGGTGCACCACCTTCCACCTACCACCCTCTTCCAGGCGCCCTTCCTCGCCCAAGCGGCGGCCGGCGAAGTCGTCGGGGTGCCAACGGGTCATAACGGCCACCACGCAGTTGCGGTCCGGCTGCAACCTCTTGAGTGCGGTCGACGAATACCAGTCGTGGACGCCGTTGCGGGATGCTTCCGACTCGGCGTCACTCCTGTCCTTGTGCGGATCGTCAACCAGAAGCACATTGACGGGAAATCCGGTCAGGCCCTTTCCGACGGATACCGAGCGGACGCCGCCGCCGGACAGGAATTCGTAGTCGGCCTGCGCCCCGGAGCCGGGACGCAGGCACAGACCGTACTCTTCGCCGTACTCCTCGACGTAGCTTCGGATCGTCTTGCCGCGCCGCAGCGCGAGGTCGTCGGAATACGAGGTGACCGCGACCCGGTCCTCCCCGTGCAGACATAGCCACCAGAAAGGGAACCACTCCGCGACCGTCGTAGATTTCCCGACCTGCGGCGGCGTGATGATGAGCAGCCGGTCATAATCCCCGTGTTCGACGCCAGCCAGGGCCTCGCCGATGACCTTCAGGTGCGGGCGCATCCGGTACGTGCGGTCCAGGCCCCGCGCGAGGACGACAGGGTCGCGCAGCAGGCCCCGGCCCATTGACCGCTTGGCGGCTTCGAGCTGCTGGAGCACCGCCGCGTCGTCCAAGTGGTCCAGCTCACCGGCGGCCTGGCGCTGGCTCACTCCCCGCTGCCGTCCTCGGCCTGGTCGCCGGGCCCGTCGTCCTCGTCGTCGGAGCGGTCGACCGCGCGCAGGCGCCGGGTCACGGCCTCGGCGAGATCGGCCAGGCGCACGCGCCGCTGCTCCTCCGGCATCCGCGCGAACTCGGCGAGCTGGACGGAGAGCGGGTTCCCGCCCTGGCCGGTGACGGCGATCGTCTCCGTCGGATCGCCGAACAACACCCGGCGGTGGCGCATGGCGACGTCCATCAACCGGATGAAGTCCCCGGGGCTCAGGTCGTCGGCGCGCAGGGTCCCCAGGCGCTGCGCCAACTTGCCGATCGCTGCGCCCAGGATCTTCGCGTCCGCTTCGGCGGCCTTGCGGCGCTCTTCCACCCACGTCGCCTCGTACAGCCGGTCCAGGTGCCGGTCGTACGCCTCGACGCGTTCCCGCCACCGGAACTCGGCCGCCACGTTCTTCACGTGCCCGTACACAAGGGTCAGCTTCTGGGCGGTCTTGGCCAGGGTGCGGGCCCGTCCGAGGTCCCGGTACGTGACGAACTGTCCGTATTTGCGTGCTGACTCGCCGGGCTGTCGTTCCCAGGGGTCGAGGGTGGGGGCCAGCGTGATGGGGGCGTGGGTGGTCATGACTCGCCGCCTGTGGTGCCGGGGACGTGGTTGGCGCCCGACAGGTACTTGCCTGCCAGACGTTCGAGCAGGCGCCACCCCTGCCCTTGGGTGATCTCGCCGCGTCCCTCTGCGGCGGCGATGGCCTTGTTGATGGTGACGGCGGCCGGTGCCGGGAGGTGGCGGGCACCGAGGACGGTTTCGAGTCCCACGGTGCCGCTGTGCAGGGGTTCGCCGTCGGGGCTCGTGTAGCCCTGCTGGAGGTCGGTGATGTGGTTCTCCACGATGGCGAGGATCGCGTGGAGCGCGGTGGCGACGTTGCCGACCTTGTGCGCGGCGTGGGTGGACGCGAGCGTGTCCAGGGTCTGTTCGTAGTCGGCTCGTGCGGCGAGCCAGGAGGCGTTCTGGCCGAGGCGGGCCTGCTCGAACGCCTCCCGGGCGGCTTCCAGTTCCGGGGGGAGGAACACGAGGCTCACCGTCGCGAAGTCGAGGTTCGCTTCGGACAGGCCCTCGGGGGAGACCTCGGCGAGGAGCTGGAGCTGTTCGTCGTCCAGGCCGGAGTAGGCGCGCCAATCGACGTCCTCGATCTCGTCGTACAGCTGCTTGAGCGTGGCCGGGTCGTCGCGGCCGGAGATGCTGTTGTGCGAGATCTGCCGGGCGATCAACTGGTCTTTCTCCTGGGGGTCATCGATGAGCATCACGTCGATCTCGAATACCTCCGCCTCCACGGCTGCATCGCAGCGGTGGTTCCCGGACAGCACGAGTTCGCGTCCCTCGTCGTACTCGCCGGCGCCGTACACCAGGGGCACGCTGGTGAGGCAGCCGTCCTCCTTGACGTTGGCGACGAGCCGGTCGTACTCCTCCTTCGTCATGTACCGGGCGTTGACCGACAGTCGGGTGAGGAGCCGCGGGTCGCGGCGCACCAAGCGGGGCTTGAGGGAGGTACTGGTGTTGCGGCTCATCGCGTGTCCGATCCGTGCTTCTTCTTCCACAGGGCGAGGGCTTCTTGCAGGTCGTACGCGCCGAGCGGGCCGCCGTACTGCAGCTGATACCGGTGGATGCCGTCGCCCGCGTCGCCGGGCTTGCTGCGTTTGTGCAGGCGCACGCCGGGGATCCCGCGCCCGTACTTCGCCGAGTTCGGCCGGTCGGTGAACGCCGTGGTCGCCCAGCCGTCGATGCGCTTGGACAGCGACCGCTGGATGAGGACCTGCGCTTCCTTCGTGGAAGCGGCCATCACGATGAGCTTGGCAAGGCGCCGGTACCGCGTCCACGACACCGGGAAGTCCGACATGAGATAGGCCGTGTTCGGGTCGAACTTCGGCGGCAGGTACGCGAACGCGCCGATCAGCCGGTTGTCGACCGCGACTCCGCAGGCGAGGAGCGGCGAGCCGGGCTTGATCGTCTTGGACATGAACTGCGACCGGACCGCCGCGAACTGGCCGCCGCTCAAGACGTGCAGGGTCATCCGCTCGCCCAGGTCCTCGTCCCTGCCGATCTTCGGCATCCGGATCGTCTCGATCGGTTGCCGGGGGCGGACGATCCGGCGCGGCCCGGCGGCGGCGTACACGTAGATCGGCAGGCCGCGGTTCGCCGTCTGCACGACGCCGGCGAGCTGGGCGCGCAGTTCCGACCGCTCGATGTGCAGGCCAAGGACCCAGTTCGGCCGGTCCTGTACCTGCTCGATGATCCGCTCCTTGCCATCCTCGGTCAGTTCGCTGAACGACGGCTCGGGCCAGTCGAATGCGGCGTCGATGCTCGCGAACTGCGCTTGATAGTCCTTGGCGTAGAACGGCGGGAACATCACCACGGGGGCGTCGGCCGGGACCTGGTCGAGGTAGTCGCGCACGTCGCCGGCGTAGAACGAGCCGAGCTTGGTCTCCAGTCCCCGGAGCTTCGTCGCGGTCTTCTCGTGCATCCGAGGCCACTGATCGCGGGTGGCGTCCATCATCCGCCGGAAGTACGGGCCTTCCTTGTCGACCCATTGGAGGAAGCGCGTCCCCAACATGAGCGTGGCCATCAGGTCGGCGCGGTCGTCGAGGTGCGGTCGGAGCCAACCCAGTTGCTCCTGGTACTGGTCGCGGAGCGTGAACGGGAGCGGGTCCCCGGCGAGGAACCAACCCAAGGCGCACGAGTACGCCTGGATGTCGTTGCCGTGGATGCGGCGGGCATCGCCGAAGCGGGCGTGCAGCACGCGCTCGATGGTGAAGTTGCCAGAGCAGCCGATGAAGATGTCGTCGCCCGGCCAGAGGCCGGCGTGCTCGTAGATGATCGAGCGGAGGGGCGCGGGGATCGAGCCGTGGAACATCGTGTGCCCCCGGGTGGCGTCACGAGAAGCGTGGTTGGGGCGGGGATGGTAGCTGACCTGGCTAAACCGGGGCATGACGAAGCCCCCGAGGCACGGGGCCGTTCGGGGGCTTCGGTTGGAGCGCCGGCCACGACTTGAACGTGGTCCTTCCCCCCGGAAGGGAGACGTGCGGCTGTTACACCTCCGGCGCGGGACGACTGGACATCATCTTCAAGCAACCAGTCGACGCCGGGATCGTACCTCACGGTGTGTGCCAGATCATGACTCTGTGTGTCAGTGCGCCGAGAACGTGAAAGTGCCCCACGGTCGTGGACCGTGGGGCACTGGGGCTTTCAGCCTTCGCAGATGCAGTGTTCGGGGGTCATCTTGGGGGTGCCGTAGAACCGGGCGCAGAGACGGATGATGCGGCTGAGGGTCTGGCAGAGGTCCGAGTTCTCCGGCTCCTTGGGCTGGTCGGTCATCGCCTGCTGGATCCACGGGAGAAGTACCTGCATTTCCTCTGCCGTAAGGAGGAGACTTCGCCTTTCCGGATCTTCTCCACGATGGTGGTGTCCGGGGTGTCTACCTGGATGGTGTCCGTGGTCATATTTGACTCCGCTCAGGTTTGCGGTGGGTTCCCTTGCGTAGTGGGGGAGCCCTGGAATTTGATGGAAAGACGCCCTTCTGTATTCTCAGTGTTCGTTTTTTCTATCTTAATCCTGGCGTTCTGAATTCCTTGGCCTTTCTATTTCGGCAAGAGGACGACACGTATTTCGTATGGATTCGTCAAAGTAATTCAGGGTCCATTTCCCGCCGTGAATGGGGGCCTTGAGTGGGGCTGGGACTGCCGCGAAGACGGGAGCTGGGGAAATGGTGGGCGCCGCTCCGTGAGGCCCTTGGACGCGCGTGTGCCCCGTAGTCCGGAGACCGCGGGGCACACGTGGCCGGGTCCGGGGAGTCAGCCTTGCCAGCAGGCCACCGGAGTGGCCCGGAGCGGGGTCGCGGCGGCCTCGGCGATGATCTCCGCCATCGTCAGGTCATTGCGGAATCGATGCCCGGTCTTCTTCTCCACCCGTGCGTAGCGCGCGGCCAAGTCGGGCTGGAGTTGCGCAGCCCGCACGAGCGCCGGCCGCGAGGCCAGGACGCAGAACACGCAGGACAGACGCGGCATCCCGGCCGCGTACGCGGGGTGGGATCGAGCGCCGGACGCCCACACGGCGGACCACACATCGGCGGTCGACCACGCGTGCACGGGCAGCCAGGTGTCGACGTGCCGCAGGGTGTTCGATGCGCCGTGGCGGATCTTGTCCTTCTTCGGGACCGGTCGCTTGTTCCGCTTGGCCTCGTCGCTGATCGTCCGCCTCCGCCGGCAGTCGGGGCAGGGGCAGGTTCGGGCACCGTCGTGGACGAACGCGAGGAGCCGCCGGCGGGCAGGGGATTCGTCCGCGCGCAGACCCATCACGTTCAGGATCCGCACCTGGTCGCGGTGGTTGGCGGCCAGCAGTTCGCGGACGAGGCGGGTCATCAGGGTCCGGACCGGGCCTCTCTTAAAATCACTCGTGCACCATCTGTTCGATGCGTCTGGGAACATGCCGCGTTCCTCGATGCGGTCGATCAGGCCCGACCCGTTGCGAGCGACGACTTCGAACCGCCAGCCGAAGAACGCTGCGTGCTCTTCGGCGAGTTCGCGGGTGCCGGGCCATTCGGCGTCGCCGAGGTCGGCGTGCACGCACACGACCCGATCCATCACGTTGGCCGCGCGGGCCTGGCGGGCCAGCTCGTACATCATCGCGAGCGAGTCCTTGCCGCCCGAGATGTTCGCGATGATCCAGTCGTAGGCGGTGAGGTCGGGGACCTCGGGTTCGAGACCGGGAAGGTCCATCACGAGCTGTCCGCCTGTCGCCATCCGGGTGCTCTCTTCCTGGTGGGTGGGAGGGGATCCGGCTCCTTGGAGGGCTTGGGTGGGGCTGAGACCGCCTCGTTGATGCCGGGTGTAGGGGGTTGGTAGGCGACGCCTATTCCGGGCTTGGACGGCCGTGGGGCCGTGACCGACATCGGTCACGGCCCCACGGAGGAACTCGTCAGGCGTGGAAGTGGTCGGGCTCGTCGTCGGCCCGGCAGTTGGCACAGGGCGACCGGTCGGTGCAGGGGCGGTGCGGTGCGCGGATCCACCCGCCCGTGCAGTGGACGCAGATCTTCGGATGGTGCACGTGGGCTGCCAGGATTTCGAGGGCGCCGTACAGGGAGGTGGTTCCGATCACTTGGATTCCCAAGCCGGTTGCCTCGTCGACGGCCGCTTCGGGGACGATGACGCTCGTGGCGCCGTCTTCGGCGAGCGCGCGGACCGAGGCGCGCAGGTCGCGCGGAACCCGGAGCACCACGTGGGGCCCCAACTCACCGACGAGACTCGCACCTTCCAGGCACTCGACGGGCAGGCGTCCGGCCACGGCCAGGACGGTGCAGCCAATCGCCAGGTCCAGACCGGTGGGGCTGTCGTAGCGGTTGCCGTACTCGTTCCGGGTGAGCCGGACCGCGATCCGGTCTTGCGGCCAGCCGAACCCGTGGGTGTTGAGGCTGGAGCGGACGCGGTTGCGGATCTCGGTCGTGTGGTCGTCGCACGGACCGGTGACCTCGAACGAGCCTCGGCCGGGTCCGCGGATGGCGTCGACTTGGTAGACGGTGGCGCGATCGGCGGACCCGGCCCGGCCCCGGAGGCTCATCGTCCGGGGCAGCTCACACGGCGCCCCGGAGGCGGCCGGGGTGAGCGCGTAGTCGGACTCGCCGTGCTGCTCGCCTAGGGTCGCGACGAGCTGTTCGACGGCCGCGGTGCTGTCGTCGGCCCAGACGACGCTGACGTTGGCGAAAGCCTCGTTCGCCTCGGTGGCCAATTCGTCGAGGAGCGTGTCCAGCTGAGTCTCGTTCGCGGGGGCGGGGCTGACGTCCAGGAGGGTGTAGCTGGTGGTTTCGTCGCGGCCGACGATGATGAACGGGGTGCTCACGCGTACCTCCGGTGATCTGAAGTGGGTACGGTGGGCCTCACGCCTGGTCGGGTCGTGAGGCCCTTCGGTGCCGGGTGTTGCGGCCGGTGGGATTCCGAGTGCTCGCCCGCTCCCATCGGCCGCGCCGCTAGCAGATCTTCGAGTAGGTGTAGGTCCGGGGCCCGTCGTCCCGGATATCGCTCGGGCGCGGGTCGGGGGTCGTGATCTGGTCCGGCCCTTCCTCTTCGCCCAAGGCCAATTGGCGGCCGTTGGCCCTCTCGGGCTGCAGGCGGGTCGGGTCCGGGGTGGAGCAGCGGATCGTGATCTCGTCCGGTCCGGTCTGCTCCACCTCCTCCATGGCCAAGACCAGTTGGGAGTTGATGTGGTGCCGGGCCAGGAGGCCGGACATGACGCGCTCGATGATCCTGGGGGCCCCGCTGGTGCGGCCGACCTCGCCGTACAGGTAGTACGTGGCGTCGTCGTCAATCTCCAGCCGGCTCTGGGCGAACGCCGCGTCGCTCAGGAGGATGCGATCGGTTGTCCTGCGGATGGTCGTGCGCATGAGGACTCCTTGTGTTGGGGGTGGTGGAGGCGAGTGGTTCTACTTCCAGCATTTCCTAAATCATCTTTGGATAACCAGATTTCCCAAATGAATTTGGGAAAAAGTCGCGTTGATGACCGACTCGGACCACCCGCGCGACCACGGGTCAGGGGCTGTCATGCGGAGCGGAGGAGGCCGGACCGCTGGGTCGCTGGGTGGGGCTGAGACGGCCGGTCAATGCCGGGCGTGGGGGCGGCGGGCAACGCTCCTTCGGCCCTTGGGCCGCCGTAGGGGCCGTGACCGCGGAGGGTCACGACCCCCGCCAGCCGGGGGAAGATCAGAGGTTCACGGGTTGACGTACAGGCACCTCTTGTCGATCAGGTGCACGATCGACAGTGCCTCGCTCACGTCGCGCGCCCCGAAAGTGCGGACCCCCGTGTTGTTCATCCCCAGTGCGTCGAGCGGGATCACGACCGTGTCGGCTCCGGCCGACCGCAGTTGGCGCAGCAGGTCGGTCAGCTCCCGGGCCTCGTACGGGAGGCGGATCGAACCGTCCAGGCCCAGTTCCCCGATCAGCGCGGTCCGGGTCAGGCACGCCGCAGGCAGCAGGCCGGCGGCGGCCAACACGGTGCAGGCGATCGCCAGATCGAGACTGGCCGACACGCATCGGTCGGCACCGGGCCGCGTCGGGGTGAGAGTGACGGTCAGTCGCGAGTCGGGCCAGACCCGATCGGAGTTCAGTACAGCCGCGCGCACGCGATCACGGATCGCCTGGCTCTCGCGGTCGGAAACGCCCTCGACGGTGATCGCGGCCGGGCCCGGCGTGCTCGCCGCTTCCACCAGGTAGGTCTCCGTGTGGTTGCCAGAGAGGGCCCGGGCGGTGCCCGGGGGCTCGCTGATCGGGCCGTAGGCCGTCACGTTGCTGGTGGGGGTGAGTTGGTAGGTGTCGCCGCGTTCCGCGCAGAGACCCGCGAGGACCTGGTCGACCGCGTCCCGGGCGCTGGCCGCGCGCTTGGTCGCTGTGTTCCCGCCAGCCTCTTCCACCTCGAAGCTCAGCTCCTCGAGGTAGGCGCCGCGCTCGGGGCCGGTGGGTACGGGCTCGACGTCCCACAGCTCGTAGCCGTTTTCCTGGTTGCGGCCGAAGATGACGAACTCTCGGCCAGCGGATGCGGTGCTGGTCATGGGGGTGCCCTTTCGCCGTGGGTTGGAGGTGATGAGAGGGGTGGGCGGGGCCGGAGCCCGGGCCCACCTGGCCTCGGCCGCTACTCGGTGTCGAAGAGGGACATCTGCGGCTGGTACGTCGGCATCTGTGCGCCCAGTTCGGGAATCTGATCGCCGGTCTGCTCGGTCCACCAGGCGGCGAACATGGTGCGGTGGCACCAGCCGTTGGGCTGGTTCAGCCGGTCGAAGCACAGGAGGACGAGCGGCTGGCTGGCGTTCGCGACCGCGAGCGATTCGAGTTCGGCGCGGATGGTGTCGACGCCGGTCGTGTTGAGGAAGCGCCGGTAGGTGAACTCGTAGGCGTCCTGCGGGAGTTCGGCCGAGAGGAGGTTCCGGGGCGGGGTGATGCTCCGGGCGTGCCCGCCGAGCTGGTAGCCGAGGGTCCACCGAGGAGCGCCCGCAGTGGTCCGGATCGGCGCGCCCATGGTGGACGCGAACTCCTGGAAGGTGCAGGTCGCGAGTTCGAGTCTGGGATTGCTCACAAGGGGTCCTCTCGGGATGAAGTGGTCCGGCCGGGCCGCGTGGCCCGGCCGAGGAGGAGGAAGGTAGTGCCGGTTGGATGGGAGGAGCTTTTAGTGGGTACCCACTATGTTCAACGCGGGTTACGCCCTGAAGTACCGGGAACCCCTCGGGTATTTCGGGTGAAAGCGCAGGTCAGGGCGCTACGCGGCGAACAGGTCGAGCTGGCGCGGCTGCTGCCTCAACCAGTCGTGCGTTCGGAGGGGCCCGCCTGCGTACCCGGGCAGAAAGAGCAGGCAAGTCCGGGCGCCCGTGCCGCTCGCAGCGAACGAGTCGTCGGGCAGGGCCTCGATCTCGCCGCCCACTTCCTCGACCGTCTCGCGGAATGCGACCGTGGCCTTGTCGCTCCACCACATCAGGTTGTTGGCCATGACCGAGACGAGAATCCCGTCGTCCTTCATGAACCGGATTGCGTGGAGCACGTGGGCGAGTCCGTTGGCGAACGGCGGGTTCATCACGATCCGGTCGAACCCCTCCTCGTACTCCAGCGGGTCCAGGCTCAGGAAGTCGGCGTGGATTACGCGCCGCGAGTCGCCCTGCGCGTGCAGCAGTTCGACCCGCCGCTCGTCGTACTCCACGCTGTCCACCACGCCGCCGCGCCGGGCGATCTCGCTGGTGAGGACGCCGGAACCGGCCGAGGGTTCCAGAACGGTATGCCCGGCGTAGATCCCGGCCAGGTCGCAGACCTGCATGACCAGGGGGTGCGGGGTCGGGTACCAACCCTGGTCGTACCGCGTCGGGTACTCGCCGGCCGCGAGGCACTGGCGCATGTGCTCCTCGATCCGGTACGGGAAGACGTGACCCCTGATCGCGTTGCGGCCGTCCCACCGGCCGCCCATCTCCTTCAGCACGTTGTTCATCCGCTGGTACACGGGCCGGTCGATCTCGAACGGGACGCTCACCCGATCGTGGCGGATCTCGGTGCGGGGGTCGGTGAGGACGTTCAGGACATCGCTGGGAAACCGCATGGGGGCGCCTTTCCGGCAGGTGGTTGGGGGGGCGCGCCGGAGGGGGCCGGCGCGCCCGGTGGTGGGTGAGGTCAGGCCGAGATCGCGTCCTCGTTGAGGACCAGGGCGCCGGCCGCGCGGACCGACGCGATGGACTGCGCCTCGCGCAGCGTCCGGATCGCCTTGACCGCCACGTCCCGCAGGTGCTCGACCCGCAGGGTGTAGGCGGGCACGCCGCCGGCGGCGCCGGCCAGGAGCAGCGCCAGGTCCTCGGCGTCCGCGGTGGCCAACTCCGCGAGGATCGCGCCCGCGCCGCCGAGCTTGTCGAACTTGCCGGTGAGGCGACCGCGATCGGCGAGGATGCGCTCGCGCTGCTCCTCGGGGAGGTCTGTCACGCCGGGCAACTCGTCTTGGTCCCCGGTCAGGCGCGCGCCCTCGACCTCCGGGGAGAGCATGAAGATCTGGCCATGGTCCTGCTGACGCCGCTCCTCGGCGAGCACGGCCTTGACGTAGTCCTCGGCGTCGCGGGTGCTCTTGAACTGGCCGCGCACCCACTTGGTGAGGAACCGCCGTTGGTTGTCGCAGTGCAGCCGGGCGACGTACCAGGCCAGGTTCACCGAGAGGTGCCCTTTGCCGAGTGCTTCCTGGGCGGAGTCGCAGAGCTTCAGGAGGTCGATGCGCCACCCGACGTACGCGGCGCTCTTGCCGACCATGTCGGCGATTTCCTCGATCTCGTAGTCGTCGTCCCGGAGTTGCGCGAACGCCTTGGCCTCTTCGAGGGGCGTCATGTCCACGCGGCCGACGTTCTCCGCGACCGCCTGGGCGAAGGTCTCGCGGCGCGGCCGGTCGCCGAGCAGGACGAGCGCCGTGAGTTCGGTGATGCCAGCCGGCTCGGCCGCGCGCCACCTGCGCTCGCCCATGACGAGGGTGTACCGCCCGGTGAGCTTGCCGTCGACGGATTCCTCGCGGACGGTGATCGGCTGGAGCTGTCCCAGCTTCTTCATCGACCGCGTGAGTCCATCGAGCTTCTGCTGATCGAACAGCTCGCGCGGCTGGTTCGGGTCCCGGTCGATCAGCGCGCGCGGGATGGTCTTCTGGATCGAGCGGACCTGATCTGAGGTGGCCTTCGCCTTCGCGGCGGCGACTTCGCGGCGCTTGCTGACCTTGGTGGGTTCGATGACCTCGGCGGCAGTCGCCTTCTCGGTGGCCGCGGTGGTGGCCGCCTTGCGTGCGCGGGTGGTCTTGGGGGTCGACGCCTTCTTAGTCGGCTTGTCCGCCTCGGTGGCCGCAGTGGCGGTCGTCTTGCGCGCGCGGGTGGTCTTGGGGGCGGTCGCCTTCTTGAGGGGCGTGGTGGTGGGTTCGGTCGTCATGGCTGGCCTCTCTGGTGGTAGTGGGTACCCACTAGATGCAAGTCGGGTGAGGGCCGGGCGGGCGTCCGTGGGGGCGCCCGCCCGGTGTGTCACGAACCGATCGCCGCGATCTCCCGCGCGTCCAACGTGGCTGGCGCGAATCGGTCGGACGCCGACCGGATGATGTCTCGCATCTGCTCCTCGGCCAGCATTCGCGCGTCGCCGTCGAGGTTCGTGTCGTTCATGTGGTCCACCAGCGTGGTTCCCAGGTTCCGCAGCGATGCGGCCCGCTCGCCGTAGCCCGGCAACAGGTCGTCGAGCGCGTCGGAGCAGCACACGCAGCCGGAGGCGTAGAGGGTGAACACGTCGCCGGTGACGGTGTCGGCGTAGACGATCGCGTACGCCTCGAGGTCCATCCCGTGGTCGGAGAGGTCGATGCTGCCGATCGTGACGTAACCCGGGAAGTTGATCATGGTGTGCCCCTGTAGCGATGCGGTGTTTGTTGTTCTTTGAACTACTTTCAGCTTAGTGGGTAGGCACTATATGACCCAGCGGATCGTTCACTCGTAAGAGTGGATATCGCTGTGTAATTTGACCTCGCGCGACCTTGTTTCAGCAGGTCAGACGCTTGCCGTGCCTCTCGGCGCCCGCAGCAGCGCCGCGCCGGTCACCCGCCCGGAGCGGGCGTGATCTTGCGGACGATGCCTTCCCCCGAGCCTCCGCTGTGCCCGTCGAGCAGCGTGAAGCCCTGCGCAGCCAGATACTTCGTGACCTCGTCTTCCAGGGCCCGGGACCACACGGAGTGCGTAAACCTCTCGCCTTCCGGTGCCTGGATCGTCACCGGCTCGCGGTCCTTGTGGGGCTGGTTCCGGCCGTTGAGCCACGTCAGCCTCGCCTCCGTGGCGTTCCACGGGCACTCGATCTTCACGCCCGCCGGAATCCGCGGGTCGCGCCGCTTCGTCCTCGGCTTCGGCTTGGCGGCCAGCGCCTCGCGGATCGGACCGGCGGGCATGCAGTTCGAGGCCACGTTCGCCTCGAACGTTCCGGGGACCTTGCCATCCGCGAGGAACCCGCGCATCGCCTCACCCGGGCAACGGGCCCGCACCCGGGTGTAGTCGGCCGGATGGGTCCAGACCCGGGCGCCGCTGGTGGCGTCCTCCACAGTCATCACCTGCTTGGGGGCGAGCCGCAGGTTCCAGGCGATGGACAGCGTCTTGGGGTTGACCCGATGCACCTCGTACCAACTGCCGGAGTACAACACGAAGTCACCGGGCACGAAGTCGGCCGGGCCCCAGAACTTCACGCCCTCGGCCTCCGCCTGGGCGATGATGCCCTCCCAGTGGGTGATCTCATCCCTCAGGTCCGCGATCAGCCGCTCGTGCCGGGCGCCGTCCCAGCCCTTCTCGTTCGCCTCGGCCAGGTGCCGTTCCTGCCGGCGCAGTTCGGCGCGCCGCTCCTCCAGGCGCCGCATGGTGCGCTTCGGATCGTTCCGGAACCTGGTGTAGTTCTCGGCCGTCCGGGCCCGGTCCGACCAGTACCCCGCCTTCCTGCCCTCCTCGATCGACGCCCGCATGTGCCCGTGCATCCGCTCGATGTCCCGGCGGGCCCGGCGCTCGCTGTGATGGCCGACGAGGATTGGCTGTCCCATGGGGATGCCGTCCGAAATGCGGTCCGACGCCGCGCGCCGCGCGTTCGAGGCGGAGGTGGCGCGGTCCGCGCGGTTCGCGAACCGGTCGGCGCGCTCGTCGGCTCGTTCCGCGCGGTCGGCCTCGGCTTCCGCGAAGGTGCGCCGCGTGTCCTCGTCGATCCGGACCTCGACCTCGTGGCCGGCCCGGCGCAGGGCCTCGGCCGCCGCGTTGATCTTCCAGGTCTGCGCCTCCTTGTCCCGCGACTGCCGGATGTAGAGGCAGCCGAGCGAACGGGAGGACCAGAAGCCGTGGTGGCGAACGATGTCGAAGACGCCATCCCCCTTCCTGGAACCGTCGAGGAGCGTGCCCTCCGCTCGGGTGTGGGTGATCGTGATGGTGGCCATGGGTGGTCCCTCTTTCTGGTTGGGGTGGGAGTGGGGCGGGGCCGGGTGGCCCCGCCCGGTGGTCCGGTCAGCCGGCGAGGATCGCCCGGCCGGCGTCGGTGAGGCTCACGTCCTGGCCGCGGTAGAGGCTGATGCTGCGGTCCTGGACGGCCCAGCCCCGCTCGATGGCCTGCTGGACCATGTCCATGCGCGGCCGGACGTGGCCCGACTTCCGGGTCTCCACCCGCCGCTGGCCGATCTTGCCTTCGTAGATGGCGACACCGGCCTCGGCGATGACCTGGAGCACCCGCCGTTGAGCCTGGGTCACCTTCTGCGGCGGGACCGGAATGGAAGCGGGACCCGGAGCCGGCTCGGGGGCGGGCTCGGCGACCGGAGCCGGCGTCTCGGTGATGTCGATGAGTTCCGTGCCGCTGAGGAAGCGGCGCAGCCCCTCCTGCTCGGCGAACCGGCCAGCGTTGGTGATCATGCAGGTGCTCATCCCGTATCCGGAGACGAGCAGGCTTTCGGTCGCCTTGCGGCGCTCGATGATCAGGGCTTCGCGGAGGCCGCAGTGCTCAGCGCGCTCCAGGAGGCTGTGCCACGGCTGCGCGTTGGCCGCGGTGGTGATGACGTCCCGCATGTAGCTCGCCAGGTTGGTGTTCTGCGGGGCGGCGAGTGCTTCGGTGAGGCGGGCGCGAGCGTCGGCGTCTGCGGTGAAGGCGAGGTTCGCGCAGATGGTGGCGCGGTCGAGGGCGGTGCTGGCGTCCATTCCAGGCTCCTTGGTGGGGTGGTGTTTGTTGCTATTTGAACTACTTTCAATTTAGTGGGTAGGCACTATATAACCCAGTGGAACGGTCACTCGATCGAGTGAATATCGCCGTTGGATTTGACGTCCCCTACCGCATTGCCACAGGTCAGAGGCTTGACGTGGGCCATGGCCGCCCGCCGGGCGTCCGCCCACGCGCGGATCAGCTCGCGTCCCGCGTCGGCGGCGGCCTCGGCGGCCGGCATGCCCTTGTCGATGCCGGCCAGGTAGCGGCCCGCGAGGAACGTCGTGCTGTGCTCCCGGGTGAACTGCTCCACCAGGTCCCTGAGCCCGTGGCGTGGGTACTCGCGGTTGATCGCCATCGCGGCTAGGGCCGCGATCCTGCCCACGGCATCGCCCAGTTCGACGGCCTCGGTGGCAGTGAGGGGTCGGTTTCGCATGCGCGTCCTCCGGTCGTGGGGGTCGGCCCGAGGTGCCTCTCGGTCACCCCGGACCACCTCCTAGTGGGTAGGCACTAAATGATGGGCGGCACTGTCACGGCGCGCGGCGGGCCGCCATGACCGCGTCCACGATGGCGACGTTCTGGGTCCACGTGGCCTGTCCGGTCACGAACTCGGTCCCGCCCCAGCCCTCGCACCCGAAGATCTCCGCGCGGGCCGGTTCGTCGTCGCCGTTCGCGTCGCGGCCCATGGGGGGCAGGAGGACCGTCCAGTCGTAGCCGTCGACCCGAACGGAGGCCATCCAGCCGAGGTTCGTCGCCTTCCACGTGGAGGTGACGACGGAGGTGAAGACGCTGGTGAGGGTTTCGGTGCTGGTCACTGTGTGCTCCCGGTGGTTGGTGGTGGTTTTTGTTGTTGTTTGAACTACTTTCAGTCTAGTGGGTAGGCACTATATGACCCAGTGAATCGATCACTCGAAAGAGTGAAAATCGGGCCGGAATTTGACGCCGCCCACGGCCATCGCCGCAGGTCAGAGCCTCGAACCCTCGGCTACGGCCGGGACGCTCGGGGGTCCTCGGGCCGGTACCGGCGCAGCTCCTCGGCCGTCATCCGCGCGTTCAACCGGCCGTAGGGGAATCGCTGCGTTGTCCCCGGCCGGTCACTTGCCACGGTCACCGTCTTCGGGTTGGCCCTCACCACCTCGTACCAACGCCCGTCGATCCGCGTGTGGTCGCCGCGCTCGAAGTCGCCCCGGCCCCATGCCGTGCTGCCGTCCGCTCCGCCTCGGGACAGGATCGCGGCCCAGTGCGCCAGGTCCTTGACGATGCCTTCGCGCTGCTCCCGGAGTCCCGCGACAACCAAGGCGTCGCCGAGGTCGGCCCGCCATCCGTCCGCCGACTCTCCCCTGAGCCACGTGTCGACCAGATCGAGACTGTCGTGGAGAAGCTTGACCTCCCAGGGCGTCACGCGCGTGCTGGCGCCGTCTTCGCCCTCGCGCGCGGTCGCCTCGACGGGACGGGTGCCTTCGAGCCCGAAGGACTTGTCCAGGACACACCGAACGGTCGCCTCCGGGGTGTCCGTGTCCGTCCACTCGTCCTGCCAGGTGATCTCGCCGTCGCGGTAGACGGTCCCGGACCATGCTCCGGTGGCGGTCGTCAACTGGAGGACGTCCCCGCCGGGCAGCACGACCTCGGCCGCGTAGCAGTGGCTGCCGGTGGGGATCGCGCTGGCCGGGATGCCGGCGGCCCCGAGAGCCGCGACCATCGCGTGCGCGTCCTCCTCCTCGCTCGTGTCCTCCCGGTCCGTTGCGTCCGGGTCGAACCGCGCCGGGTCGAGGTGCCGGAGGTGTTCGATGATCGGCCCGGCGAAATCGCCGTGGAGGTGCGTGGCGACGATCGCGAGGGCGCGCGCGTCGGGGACCTCCTTCAGCGCGTGGTGGACGGCCGCGTTCACGTCGCGGTACTCGGTGCCCTCGCGAACCAGCCAGCCGAAGACCGCGGTGGTGGTGTGGTCGAGTCGGTCGAGGAACGAGGCGGCCTCGGCCAGAGCGGCGGCCACCTCGGGGGAGAGCGTGCCGGCGGTCGAGGCGTCGGGCTTGGTGAGCCGGCCCAGGGTGCAGGCGATGTCTCGCGCGCTGCGCTGCATGCGGGTCCATTTCTTACTCTTTGTAGTGATTTGAACACTTTCAGTCTAGTGGGTAGGCACTATATGACCCAGTGGAACGTTCACTCGATCGAGTGAGGATCGTTCCTGGATTTCGGCCTGCCCACCTGCATTCCCCCAGGTCGCGGGCTCGCGCCGCCCGCCGCTGCGCCGCGCCCATCGGCTCACCGTCTTTAGTGGGTACCCCCTATATTCGGGGAATGGCGCCCACCCCACGCGAGCCGCAACCCGTAGACCTGCCCGAAGCCTTCGCCGTCGCCCTCACCCTCGTGGAGGGACGCGACGCGACCACACGCGCCCGAATCCTGACCGAGGCCCTGAATGCCGTGCCGGGACTTCAGGCGTGGCTGCGCTACCAGCGGCAACTCGCCGTGCGGGACCTCAAGGCCCAGGACATGAACGACGCGCAGATCGCTCCTCTGCTGAAGGTGTCGACTCAGCGGGTCGCGGACATCGCCAGCGGCCACGGCACGAGGAAGGCGCCGCGCCCCAAGCCCGAACCGACCGCCTGACGTGGCCCCGGGTTCCGTGCGGCGTCGCCCTCACAGGGTGGCGATGATCAGCGCGCTCGGAAGCAGCCACCCCAAATGCCAACTCTGGTCGAGCAGGTATGGCGCGTGCGGGTCGTTCTCCCACCAGTCCCGTTTGCCGGCCGCCTCGGCCAGGCGCCGGAGTGTCGTCCTGCGGTCCGCCCAATAGTGGCTGACGGCGTCGACGGCCAGGCCCACGACCAGGCCGACGAGGCCGATGGACAGCCCGAGCGTCGTCCACACCAGCGCCACGGCCGCCAACTTGGTGGCGGTCAGCGTGAAGACGTGCCGAACGCACATCCAGCGGCCCGACCACCCCGGGCCGCCCTTCCGCATGGCTTCGGTGTGGCTCTGGATCCAGTGGTCCCCCACCTGATGCCCTGTGAGGAGGGCGACGTACACGGCGGCCATCGTGGCTGCGGCCGATGTCTGCTCTGGTGTCACTGCATATCTCCTCGGTCCGTTGGGTGGAACACGACGAAGACCGCGCCCGGTCGATGCCGGGTGCGGTCTTCGTTGGTGCCGGTCAGGTGGCGCTCTACGCAACGAGCGCGCCGAACAGGGCCATCTGCTCTGGCTCGTTTGTGTCCGGGTCGAATCGTGGCAGCTGGAGCGGCCGCAGGGGTTGGCTTCTGGGAACCGTCGGGCATTCCTGCGGGCAGATGGCATCGGCGCGCAACTCCTCAACGACCGCGGGGTCCAGCTCGTGTTGCGTGACCTCGTCCGGGGTCGGCGTCCAGCCGAGGGGCCGGCGAACGATCGGGTTCAGGATCTTGTTGACCGCAGCCCAGGCCGCGCGCAGCGGCGTCTCCCGGGCATACCAGGCGTGTTGCGCGGCGAGCGCCGCGTCGAAGTGCTCTCGCTCGGCCTTTCGGCGCCGGTCCTCCTGGGCGGTCATCCGGCTGATCCACTGCGCGTATTCGCCGCCCATCAGCACCGGCAGCCGTCCGAGCTCTCGCCTGCGGTCCTTCACCACGGGTGTCGGTCGCCACCGTCGCCACAGTGCGAGCGCCGTGCGGCCGTCTGCGGTGACCTGGACACGCTGAACGCCGAGGGCGTCGGGGTTGCCGACGATGATCAACCCGGCCTCCACCAGCGGACGCAGGCGGGGCGCGGCCAACCGCTGTCCGCCCAGGCCGGGCCGGGCGCGTTGGCGTAGCTCGCCGTCCGGGTCGACATGGAGCTGGGCCGCGCCGGCGGCGGCGACCAGTTCGGCCTGGCCAGCGGACCATTCCAGCGCGAGGGCCCGGCGCTTTTGGCGTGCCCGTTCGCGTGCCTGCGCGAGGGCGTCGCTCGCGGTGGTCGGCGACGGGATGTCGGGAGCCGCCGGAGCGCCCGGTGCCTCGACCGGCGCTGGTCCGGCCGGCTCGGTCGGGGTCGGGGCCTCGGTCGGTGGGTCGGGGGGTGTGTCGCGGACCCGGGGTCCGCCGTTCGCGATGTCGGTGTGGGGCCTGGGGCTGGAGCCGTGGTAGCGCACGGACACGCGGAACGGGAACGGGCCCTCGTTCGACCACCGCTCGATGTCGTCGGCGTGCCTGGCGATCGTCGCGTCGGCCACCCCGTTGAGGGTCACGACGTAGGAGTGCAGTCGCTCGCCGTTGCTGTATTCGCCGCGTACGCGGAAGTCGCGCCCCTGGGTCAGGCCGAGACGGCCGCGCAGGATGCGCGCGATGGCGACGGTCGGGGACTTGGGTGGGGGAAGGGTGGTCAAGGCTGAAGGCTCCTTGTGGCTGTCCGGACAGTGTCCGGACGCACCTGTCGGCTGTCCGGACACCTGTCCTCGATCCTGTGTTTGTGCTGTTCAGGCGTGTCCGGACACTGTCGGGACACAACCCGGCGGGTTTCAGACGGGTCGGTTCGTGAGGCCGTGTGCGATGCGCAGGCACGCCCGGCAGGTGGGCAGCCGGTCGTCGTTCGGGTCGTCGAGGACCTGGAGATCGCGAGCCCTGCTCGGGGTCCAGCAGAGGACTCGTCCAGCGTCCCTCCGGAGGCGTCCGGCGGTCAGGGCGTCCAGGAGGTACACGTGGTCGACGCCCTGCGTGAAGCCGTCGAGGTGCCGGCTGCTGGTGTAGTTGTGGCGCACCTCGACCCGGACGCCGTGGCGCTTCCTCAGCGTCTCCGCCATTGCCTCCCAGACCGCGACGAGTTTCCGGTGCTTCTCGTGGGCCACCGTGCGCCGCGTCTCCTCTTCCGCGCGGTATCGCGCCCGCGCGGCGGTGGCTCGCGGTGGCGGGGGAGGTGCCGGTTCGGCCCGAGTGGCGATGTACAGCAGGTATCGCTCCTGCCATGTGACCGAGCGCGGGCCGCAGTAGGCGCGGCCGAGGATGGTGGAGGCCCACTCCGCGTTGTGGATCGGGGTGTTCAGCACCTTGGGATTCACGAAGGGGCCAGCTTCGCGGCGAGCCGTGTCGCGCAGTTCCGCGATCCGCTCGGGTGTGAGGTGTGTGGCCTGGGGCTGGTCGGTGGTCACGATTCCTCGTTACGTCGGTGGTGGCGGAGCAGGACCCGTCCGGGCCGTGGGCCCGGACGGGTCGCGGTGGTCAGCTCGCGGCGGAGCGTCGCGGCGCGCGGTACAGCCAGCGGGCGGCCCAGTACGGGGAGGTGACCGCGAGGAACACGCCGGCCGCCGCGATCAGGAGCAACGCGTAGGCGAACACCGTGATCTGGAGCAACCGCTCGCGCCGGTTGTGGCGGCGCGCGAAGGCGCGGAGGTCTTCGTCGGAGCGCAGCGAAGCCCGGCTCCTCTCGTCTGCGGCGAGTCGGTCGGCGAGGCGTCCGGCGCTCTCCGCGTACCGGGTCAGGGGGCAGCGAGGGAAGCCGAACTCCCACATGTCCCGGATGGCCTGCCGGGCTTCGTACTCGGCCGCGACGGCTTCGGTGGCGTCCACGGGCGGGGCGGTGGTCTCTGGTACGCGCATGGGAACCCTTCCAATTTAGTGGGTAGGCACTATTTCTAACGTCTGGTGGCTCCTGGGGTACCGGGGTGAACCCCGGGGGTTGGGAGAGATCGGGCGGGTCAGTTCCGCTCGCTGCGCAGGTCGTTCCATACGATGCTTCGCTCGTCGCCGACCACGGGCAGGCCCTCGTAGGACTTCTCGGCGATCACGTGCCCGTCGATCGTTTCCTGCGTGACGAGGAACCAGGCCAGCGCCTGCGCCCATGCCTTCTCGGTGCTGTGGTCCTCGACCACCACCGTGAACGGGGCCTGTCCGTCGTGCCGTTCGGGGCCGGCGATGGTGACCGTGAACGTCCGCCGCCTCTTGCTCCAGTCGTTCGGGAGCGCGTACGGCGGCTTCGACGCCGCCTCCACCCGGGGTCGGGCTGCGCGCGCTCGCAGCCCGGCGAGGCGCTGCCGCTGGTAGCCGATGCCCAGGCCGAGCAGAGGCGCGGTGGCGTGGGGCCAGACCAGACGGGCCGCCTCGGCGTAGGTGGCGCCGGCGAGGATCGTCACGTTGTGAGCGTGACTCAGGCGGAGGTCACGAGCCTGGGTCAACAGCCGCAGCTCGAACATGATGTCGATGTGGTCCTTGGTGAGCTGCTTGTCGTAGGGCGTCAGGACCCGCTCCCCGTCCAGAGGCAGGAGGCCGTATCGGGCGGAGAGGATCAGGATCGTTCCCCCGTTCGCGGCGGTGATCGCCTCGGCGGTCGCGCGGCACCACCGGTGATAGCTGCCGACGTACAGCTCGGCGGCCGGCGCGGGGGTGGGCAACTGGCCGTGGGAGCAGGGGATGACGACGACCGGGGCCGGTCCGTGGCTCGTGGTGGGGTGTGTGCTGATCACGTGGAGGGTCCTCCCGGAGTGCGGATGTAGGCGGGTCACTCGGCGGCATCGCACGCGCACAGGGTGCGCCAGCCGTCCCGATCGATCTCGATCTCGTCGAAGCAATCGGCGCAGATGGCGTCGCGCCATTCGGAACGCCTGGGCTGGGGCGGGGGCTTCGGCTCGGGCATGTCCATGTGAGGGGTCCTCTCCGTGGCCTGGCGAACGGGTCAGGCGCGGGTGCGGATCGGGAGGGCCTTGGCGAACTCGGCGGCGACGCTCGCGCGGTGGTCGCTCGCCTCGCGCCGCGCCTCGTCCCGGTCGCCGCAGATCTTCGAGTAGCCGCACTCGCACACGACGCTGCTGGTACGGGAGTAGAGGAGGCCGGCGCGGCGGCCGGGCTTGCACAGGCCCGCGCTCGGCCGGTTGCCGGGGTGCTCCCACCCGGCGGGTTCGGTGGTGCAGGTTCGGTGGTTCAGCGCGAGGAGGGCCAGGCGCGCGGTCAGGGTGACGCGCACCGGGCCGTCGCCCTCGGTGACCAGCCTTCGTGCGCGGAGTCGGGCGGTCGCTCCCTGGGGGATCGTCCAGAACAGACCGGTGATCTCGCGTGCTCCGTTGCGCATCACGTAGTCGGCCGGGCCGGAGCGGATCAGGTCGAGGTCCTTGCGGGTGCTCTCCGTGAGGCTGCTCCCGACGGGCATCAGGGGCAGCAGTTGGATCGCTCGGGTCTGACGGGTCGGGCCGTCGAAGGTGACGGCGGTCCAGGTGATGAGGGCGCCGCCGGTGGTGGCGGCTTCGATCCGGAAGCCCCGGTTGACCGCTCGGCGCAGGAGGGATTCGGCGTGCGCCTCGCTTGCGGTGCCCTCGGTGGTCCCACCGAAGTGGGTGATGAGCTCGCGGAACACGGCGGCTCCTTCTTCAGAGGGTGGGTGAGGTTAGGCGGCGGAGACGAGGCGCGCGGCTGCCGCGTGGTAGCACGCGACCGAGCGCAGGCCCGCCGGGCAGTTGCACTGGCCGGTGGCCGCAGTGCGGTAGACCTCGCTGCCGTCGTCCGAGACGGTGAGGAAGATCCGGTTGCCGCGAAGGGGGATGAGCGCGCCCATCTCCAGGAGTTCGATCGCCTTCGCGACCTGGTACGGCTTGTAGTCGTTCAGCCGGTGCGAGGGCTTCCGGTGGACCATCCGCCTGCACTTCGGGCCGTAGCCGTCGGGGCTGAGACGGCGCAGGACCCGCCGGCACTTGAGGCAGCGCTGGGTCTCCGTGGTGCGGTCCGTGATGGGAGCGGTGTGGCCCATGGGAGCCTGCTTTCGCCTCGTTTGGGGTAGTTGTGTGTACACATTCAATATACCCAAGTGAATTTGGGTAAATCTATTTGTGTAACTTGGGTGGGCAAAGGGTCCGCAAAGGATGTGCGCCGTCCGGCCGAGGCCTGCATTCGGGCAACAGGACGCCCCGCCCTCCCCCTCGTCGAGGGAGGTGCGGGGCGTGGTCGCGCGCCGTTCGGACCGGCTATCCGGCGGCTTCCACCGGCCGCTCGCACGAGCCGTGTTCCTCGCAGTTGCACCCGCCGCATCCGGCGCACATCTGGCCGGCCTCGACGTCGCACACGCCGCACCCGCCCTCGGCGTCGAGTTCAGCGCCGTCGATCGCGATCATCAGCCCCAGGGCCGCCTTGACTGTGAACGGCCGCCTCGTGCACGTCCCGTCGCACATCACGCTCTCGCCGAGCGGGCCAGCCGGGTCTTCGTGCCCCTCGCACTCGTACGCGGAGGGGTCAGCCTGCTCGATCGTGAGGGTGACCGCGTGGACGACGAGCGTCGCGGTGCCCGTCAGGTCGGCCTGCCACAGGGCCGAGCTGATCGCACTGCCCAACTCCACGTCGTCCTTGCCCTGCTGGCCCTGGGCGCCAGCCACGCGGTACGTCGTGGTGAACAGCTCGGGCGTGCCCTTGCAGGTGAAGCGCTCCGCCTGGACGGCCGGGTGCTCGACCGTGACCTCGTACATGGCCTGGAACATGGGAATCTCCTCGCCTCTTGGGCCTGGTCGCGTCAGGCGGGCAGGCCAGGCAGGATGCGCTCGACCTCGACCCAGTCGCCGGCGGCGTAGTCCACGGCCATGCCCGTGTCCCAGGGCACGGGGTAGGTGGCGCGCCGGTCGTCCTCGGTGACCCCGTGAACGGTTGCCCACCACTGCTGCGCGCCGTCGCCGAGGGTGGCGAAGCCGACGGCGAGGACGTTCAGCCGGGCGCCGTGGGCGTACAGGATGTCGGTGGGCGCGATGTCCAGGCGCGGGATCTCCAGCCTGATCCGGCCGGTGGCCTCGTCGGCCATCTTCGCCAGGACGTCGGGCGCGGCCTGCCCGAGGTAGCACAGTGCGTCGCCGAGGTCGTACTGACCGTCGATCCCCCAGTGGATGGAGGCGGTTGCCCGGCGGGCGTCCTCGCATGCCTGGGCGACGCGGGTGGTGTCGATCAGTTTGCACGTGTCGGCCGGCCATGCCGAGCCGCCCTCGACGAACAGCCACCTGCGGGTCACGCCGGAGTGGCTGGTGATCGTGTCCACCGAGCAGACGGTGTGCGCGGTGCCGTCGGAGCACAGGATGCGGTCGCCGACCACAGCCGGCCTCGGCTTTGGTCCGGGCTTCGGGCGGTACCGGGTGTCGAGGGGGATGCCGAGCGCTTCGGCCTGCTCTCGGGCGACTCGGACGCTGGCGGCGTACTGACCGTCCTCCACCTCGTGTGCGAACACGCCGAGGGTGTGGAACTCGCCGTGCTCGGTGGTGAGCGCGGCCGGCCACGCGCGGTTAAGGAAGCCGACGACTCCCTCTCGGGCGACCACGAGGACGTCGCCGTCTGCGATGTCGTCCCGGCACTGGGTGGCGTCGTAGGCGTCGCCCGTGCTGTCGAAGCGGTGGACGGTCGGGGAAGTGATGGTTGGCCCGGTGGGGGTTGGTCGGTGGCTCATGGAGTGCCTCTCTTGGTGGGTGGCGGGAAGTGGTTCACTCCTAATTATACCAAAGTCAATTTAGGTAAATCCATTTAGGTAAGCTGGTTTGGCAAAGAATGCGCCAAGGTGGCCGCCCCTTTGGCGGCCCGCCGCTCAACCCCCGAACGGCACGACGCCCCGCCCTCGGCGCGCGGAGGGCGGGGCGTCGTTACGTTCGACTGCGGGTGCCGCGCCTCGACTCGCGCGACAGGCCGAAGCTGGTTTCGGCAAATTGAGTTGTGGAACACTCGGGGGCATGAGCCGTGCACCTGGACCCAGCAACCTCTACGCCGACTACACCCCCGCCCCGGCGATGGCGGAGGCCATCGCGGCATGGGAGAGGAGCGTCGAGGAGGAACTACGGCTTCGCAACGCCGCGCGCAAGGCGGTGGCGGACGAACTCAAGGCGTCCGGCGTCTCCCATCAGGCCGTGGCCAAATTCGTGCCTTGGACCGAGGCCACGGTCGCTGGCATTGCCAAGGAGTACGGCGTCCCGCCGAAGCGCAAGCGCAAGGCCGACAACGGCTGACACGCCGCCTGTGGCGGCCGGGTCCTTCGGGACTCGGCCGCCGTCGTGCGTTCGTTGGCCGGCCACCTCGAGGGCCGGCCGCCCGGCGTCAGCGCCGGCGGGCCCCGCGGCGGTACCCGGACCGCGCGGCCTGCTGTGCTGCGCCGGAGCCACGCCGGATCTGTTCGGGCAGCGCCGCCACGTCTTCGACGGCATTGTGCAGCTCGGTTGCCCGGGGGTGGGGACGCCCGGTGTCGCGTGCGTAGTCGGCCAGCAGCTCGCCGACGATTGAGTGGAGCCGGGCCACCGCCGGTTCGGCGAACGAGTCCGCGGACACCTTCACGTAGCCGGCCTCCGATACCGGGACGGCTACTTCGATCGGGTCGCCGGAACCGGTGGCCTGCCACCGCCCGGTCCGGCCCTGCGCGGCCGGTGTGAGTTCCTTCCACCACTGGCCGCCCACTTCATCGAAGCGCTCGCCGGTCTTCACCCAATGCCGCCCGTCCGGGCCGCGCAGAATCTTCTCGTCGGGCACGGTGGTTCTCCTACTCGTCGGGACGTCCGGACGCACGGCCGCAGCCGGGTTCAGTGCGCTCGGGCGTAGTGCTCCTCGATGGCGGCGGCGACCCGCGACCGGAGCGCGAGCAGCCGACTCTCGGAGTCCAGGCTGATCGCCGCGCCCGGTTCGTCGAGGTCGACCAGGTCGGCGAGGCGGGACGCCTCGGGGTCGGCGCCGGGTTTGGTGGGCAGGATGAGGCGGGTCGGGCCGGGGTCGGTGGGTTCGTCGTGCCACCAGCCGCACCGGCGCGGGCAGGAGTACCGGGCGACGCCGAACCGGGGGAACTCGGGTGCGGGGACGATGTCGAGCGGCGGTGGCCTGCTGGCGCGACGCGCAGCCTCCCGCCGGGCCGCGAGGTACTCGGCGGTCTCCCGCGCTGCGGCCCCGGGTCGGGCGAAGTGCTCGCGGATCCGGTCCATGTCGTCGAATTCGTCATCCGTCAACGGTTGGTGCTTTCGGTGTCATGACGACAATCTCCGCGAGGCGGGTTCGTACGTCGGCGATGGTTGTGTCGGTCACGAGCGCGAATGCCTCGCGGTCGCGGTCGGGGAGATGCCCGGCCACGGTGACGCGCAGCTCGTCGTACCGGTCCAGCAGGGTCAGCACCAGCGATCCGAGGAGTCCGATCCGGGGGTCCATGGTGGCGTCCGGTGGGGGTGTGGTCATTCATCCATCATGGCGGTCGGTACCCCGGCGATATCGCTGAATCCGGGAATACCGGTCACCGGCGGCAGGGGATGGGAGTCTGGATACGAACGCCGTCGTACCCGCCATCGCTTCTTCTTCGACTGCTGGGCCGGAGGAGCGTACGCCATGGCGGCAGGGGCGGGCGCGGTCACACGAACGTCCGTCTGCCTGCGGGCCACGGCCAGGGACGCCTATCGGAGAGGCCACGCCGCCCGACACACAGCGAAGCCGCACACGCGATGCGTCCATGGCCTCTATCGGAGCCAGAGCGCGGCCACGATCACCAGAGCGATGACCACTGTTGTGAGGAGCTGGCCGCGCGGGACGTTGCTCAAGGAGGTGAGCAGCGACTCGGGTTCGAGTACCTGTTCCCCGTCGGGGATGTGCCCCCCGTGGGCCTGGTCGCGGTGCTTCCGCCGCTCGTCGGCCAGCGCGGTGCGGGAGTACACATGGGGTGATGTCGTGCGGCAACACGTGCACCGGTAGCGCCAGCCCATCGCGGCCCCCTCACTTCAGATCACCGCTCATCATGGCCGAGATCGGGGTGACCGCAGACGTATTCGGCATCATCACGATCCCGTCGACTCGTTCGATCGGGGAGGGCATTCGACGGGGAAGTAGCGACTCGGGTTCGGGCGGATGGTCACCGAGTCGAGATCCATGATCTCTGCACGCAACTCCTCCCCGGGAGAGTTGGCAGTGGTGTTGGCAGCGTTGTTGGCGTTGGCTGTTGGCGCGCTGACCTGCACCAACGCATCGCGCGTCGGCGATTGCGGGAGGCCCTGGGGAGAGGGGAGCGGGGGGACATCGGAGGCGTGCACGCCGGGCCCTGAGCCAGCTGCCGTGCGGACCCCCGCCCGCCACCGGATACCGGCCTCGTCGAGCGCCTGCTTCACCTGCCTGGTGTGGGGGAGTTGGAGGTCGTCACGAAGGGCGGTGAGGAGCACTCCCCGGCCGCGGCGGCGGGGGTGGTTGAGCGCTTCGAGCAGGGTCATCGGGTGGGGTGCCGGCGGGGCTTCGACGGGAGTCTCGTCGGCCTTGCCGGGGGGTTCCCTGTGGGGCTCCTCCCCGTCCCGCTCCCCGTGCTCCCCGCGTTCGTCGTAGCGGTGTTCGTAGCCCTTCTCCCCGGCCGCCTCCGGGGGAGCTTCGGGGGCGGTGTCGGCGGCGACCGGGGGAGTGCGGTTCGAGCCGCGACGATTCCCGAATCGGGCAAGGGCGCCGGTGAAGGGGGTGTTCGCCCGCCGCGCCGGGGCGAGCTTCTTCCGCTCCTTGGGCCGGGCGCGGGTCGACTTCCTCGCGGTGGCCGCGCCCGGGAGTGGCAGGCGGCCCAGACCTGCGAGGGTCACGACAAGCACGGCGAGCGCCGCGACTGCCCATGGGCTGGCCGGGTGGACGTTCGTGAGATGTGCGACGCCGTAGATGCCGAGCACGACGCACAGGATGCGGGCGCCGACGCTTGATGGCCCCCGACCGACGGTGCCGCCCGTCCACGCGTAGACCGAGGACCCGAGAACGCGCACGCCCTTGGCGAGCGTGCGCAGGGTGCGGAGCAAGAACGGGCCGCCGCGCCGGCCAGCCTCGACGATCAGCGGCTTGTACGCGGCCAGTTGCCGCACGTCGTAGTACTGGCGGAGGTCACTCGGCACGGTCATGATGCCTCGTCCGCGCGGCTCGACGTCCAGGTCGTCGTTGCGGTGACCCGGGGGAGGGCCGTCGGGGAGCGCCAGCTCCCCCGCGTCGGGCTGCTCGTCGGCGTTGGTCGTAGTCGCGGCGGGGAGCGGTCCCTCCCCCAGGCTCGGCATCTCGTCGGGGCCGGGCTTGGGGTCGGGTAGCGCGCGAAGGTGGGCATGGCTCATGCGACTGCAAACCGTTGCATGAGCTGGGAAACCTGGGTGGCGAACAGCGCCCACACGCCGCCAGCGCCGCTGGCGACGTACCAGAAGAAGATCGCCCAGATGCCGACCCTTCGGGGCGTCAACTTCCGGTACGCCAACCAGAGCACGATACACACGGCCACCGCGGGCATGGTCAGGCCCGGAACCGCAGCGAAAGCGAACCCGACAAGGTCGTTGACCAGGTCGCTGATGATGTTCCAGGGCGAGCCGCCCGCGTTGTACGCGGCGCCGGCGAAACTGCCGATCCCAAACGCGCCTCCCCAGCCCAAGGGTTTGATCTTTCCGCCGCCGTTGGTGCCGAGGAACAGCCAGAGAGTGAGGATGGCCGCCATACCGGGGGCGCCGATGCTGCCGATGAAGTGCACGGGATCTCCGATCGGGTCGGGTCGGTCAGAACCAGGACGGGGACGGCAGAAGCAGCAGGAACTCGCGGAGTTTGTCCAGCGCCACGACGCGCGGCCCGTACAGGAGCAGGCCCATGACGAGGGACACGACGGGCACGCGGCCAAGGAGGGCCAAGGGCGGCCACAGGCGGCGCGTCCGCCAGTTCAGCCACACGGCTCCGGCGACGACGACGCTCCACACGACGTGGTTCGGGTTCGGCCCGTCGTAGGTGGCCACGAGGTACACGGCCTGGCGCGAAACGAATTGCGGGAAGTCGAGCATCACGCCGCCGGTGAACGCGGCTGCGTTGTAGAGGAAATGCTGGCGCGTGTGCCCGAGCTGCGCCCACCACTGGATGCCGGACTGCCGGGGGTTGAACGGCTGGTCGAGGTAGGGCGGCCGGCGGTAGACCCGCTGAGGAGCGCCGCGTCGGGCCCGGGAGCGACGGCCGGGATACGCCCTTGTCGGCTCCTCCTTCCCGTCGTCGTCCACCTCAAGGTGGTCGTCGTAGTTGGTCGGGTCGTCGGGGAGGTCCTGGTCCTGGTCGTCGGCGGCGTCCTGCTCAGCCGGGGCCACCAGTTCGGTCAGGTCGTCCTGCGGCCCATGCCGCCAATCCGGGATGAGTGAGCCGCGAGCGAGCTTCCCTGGGGCAGGTGGATCCGGAGCGGTGTCGGGCGCTTCGGGGGGATCGCCCTCGTCGGGCCCGGCCTGGGTCTCCGGCTCGCGGACCTCTTGGACCACGGGGGTTCGGACGATGGAGGTGTGGAACGGCTCCTCGTCCGGGTCCAGCACCCTGTGCTGGGCGGCCTCCCTGGCCTCGGTGACGCGCCGCAGCAGCTCGGTGGGGGGAATCTCCATCGGTCAGTCCTGTCGGTAGGGCGGGAAGAGCCGACCGGCGGCCTTGCCGGGGTGCGCCCCGTGCGTCGCCCGGCCGTGGCCGAGGGTGCGTAGGACGGGCGCGGTGCGCTGCGCCGGGATGATGCGGATGCCGTCGACGCGGAGTTCGCCGCCGTCGATGTACGGGCCGTCCATGGACACGAGCGGCACGACCGGGCAGCCGAGCGTCCTGGCGACGGTGGTGCTTCGTGTCGGATGCCGGCGAGTCGGTCGGTGACGTCCCGTTCGCCGTGCATGAGCCGGCCGCGGACCACGCGCAGCGGGTAGTGGCCCGACCAGCGCTTGCTGTCGACGACGACCACGACGCCGCTCGGGCTGATCGTGAGATGGTCCACGTTCGCGCGACCGGAGGGCAGCGCGCGGTCGTGGAGGATCGTCCAGCCCTCGGCGCGCAGCGGGTCCAGACGGGCTGCGGTGCGCCGCTCCCCCGCTGCGCCGGCCTCCCAGCGGACAGCCCGGCGACCGGCCGAGGTCTCGATGTTGAAGGCATCGGCGACCCGAACGAGGGGCGTGCGCAGGCGACGAGCCTGCGCGGCGGTCGATGTTCCGGCTCCCCCGCTGCGACTGCGCCACCACCAGGAGCCGATGGCGATCACGCACAGTGCGATGAGCAGGGTCACGACGCCCGCCTCTTCTTCTTGTTCTTCGGGTTCACGATCCGGTCGCGGGTGCGCCGAACGGTTTCCGCGAGCCGCGGGGTGTGGCCGTGGATCGTTGCGACGCGCGTGGTGAGGTCGTCGTCGGAGATGGCGAGGTCTACGCGCAGGATTTCGCGGATCGTCCCGGCGATCGTCAGGGCGCTGATCGGCTGCACGGTCGACGTCTGCGGGGCCTCGCGGACATGTTCGGACACGTCCGCAGCGGGCGTGTCCGTGGTGTTCGCGGCGTGTCCGTCCACGGTCGGGGCGGGAGCGGTGAGCGGCGCGCTGAGCTGCGCGGACACCGTCCGGGACGGCTGTCCGGTGGTGTCTGCGATGGGCGTTTCCGGGGTGCATGCCGGGTGTCCGGGAACGGTGGTCGCAGGGACAACCGGAGCGGGCGCCACGGGCACCGCAGCGACCGGCACGGGGGCGGGCACGTTGGGCATAGGCGGGGCAATCACCGGCGAAGGCACGGGCGCCACCGCGACGGCCGTGGTGGGCACAGGTGCAGCGGCCGGTGCGACCGCCACGGGGGCAGGCAGCTGCGCGGCCGGGGACAGCACAGCGGGGGGTGCGGTGATCGCCGCCGTCCGAGCTGCGGCTTCCAGGCCGTACGCGGCGTGTGTGTGCGCCGTCTGCGCGTCGAGCCGGCGCAGTTGCGCGGACAGGGCGGCCCTCGCGCCGATCTCCTCACGACGCGCGGTCAGCCAATACGCCACACCATCCGACAGCGGCACGGCGTACTGCCGCAGCACCAGCGCCCACAGCACTTTGCCGAGCAGCGGCAGGAACGCGCCCGCCACTCCGGCGGCGAGGTGTCCGTGTTCCCGGCCGAATGTGATGATCGCGCCCATGGAGATCGCCAGGCAGGTCCACCCCGCGTTGCGCGGCGCCCAAGCCCGCGCCCGGTCGAACCGCTCCAACCATTCGAGCGCGATGCAGCACAACATGACCACGTCGAACACCACCGCGATGCTGTACGCGATCTCACCGACGAGTAGCGGAGCGAGCAGACCACCGATGGCTGCGGTCGTCCCGGTCACGGTGAGGACCGTCACGACGGCCGCGACCCCGGTCACCCCACGCAGAACCACCGCGTCCCAGTCACGCGGCTGTCGCGGAACCCAAGCGTCGTACGGCACGTCGCGCGTCCTGGTGTGACCGTCGATCGTCACGGACTCCTGCCGGGTGCGCGTCACCTTGCGGTACCGCACCCCGGGCAGCCGCTCGTCGGTGGTCTCGTCCATTGCTCAACCTCTCGCGTGTGTGGCATGAAACCGGCCCGCCCCCGGGGAGTTGGGGACGGGCCGGTCGTTGTGCCGACGTCCGTCAGCCGTTGCGGCGACGGTCGTCGTCCTCCCACGCCTGACCGGCGCGGGCTGCCTTCTTGACTTGGGCGGCGCGATCCTCACGGCGCTTGCGCTCGGCCCACTCGGTCGCCGACTCGCGACCGCTGAACTTCCCGGCGGCCAGCCGCGCGTCCCGGTCGCTCATCCGCTGCGTGATGCTCACCGCTGCGGCCCCTTGCGACCCGGCATGTTCGCGGCCTCGACCGCGCGCGCTTGGTCCATGCCCTTCCGGTAGCGGGCTTGGACCTCGCGGTCGGCGCGCTCCTTCTTGGTGCCGTAGTCCGCCTTCGCCTCGGCGAGGAGCCGGGCCGCCTCATCGGAGATCGCCATCAGCGGCCACCGCCTTTTGGCGAACGCGGCGCCGGGATCTTCGGGATGACCGGCTCGTTGTCCTCGTCCGACCACTCGTAGCCCGCGTCCGCGATCACCCGACGCACCCGCAGCGCGTACTCACCGCGCGTGATCCCGAAATCCCCCACCGGCGCGGCCTTCATCGCCGCGTCCGCCAGGAGGGAAGCACCGCTTCGCGGGCCGCAGATCTCGTACGCCTTCGAACTCACCACGACAGCCAGCGCGTCCGGACCCAACTTCCCGTCCGGACGACTCACCGTCAGGTGATGGGCAACCGCGCCGAGGACGCGCATGACGTCCTCGGATCGCGCGTCCGCAAGGGGCGCTTTCAGATCAGTAGCATTCATCCGTGTCAGCTCCTGTATATGGCAGGTGTCTGGCACTCCGGCCCTCGCATGCATGCGCTCAGGCCCGAGGTTGCTGGCCCGGTATGCGACTACCGGGCCGTTCAGCAGCCCCGGAACCTCGCGTGCGACCGCGAGGGCCGGGGCATTTTTGCCGAGCAGCGTGGGCTGCTTGCTGAAGCGTATGGGATCCCCATACGCTATGCAAGCGTCAACCCGAGAAAAGGGACGGGATGACCGAAGAAGAGGCGGTCCGGGAGGAGGCGCAACGTGTGATGGCGGCACTAGACGACCTCGCGGCGATGGAGGATCCCGCCGCGCGGGCGCGGGCCATCAGCGAGGTCCTTCGGCAGCAGCCGCGTGTGATCAAGACGTTGAAGGCGCTTCGCCGTCAGTACGTCTTGGACCAGCGAACAGCGAAGGTGCCCTATCGGAAGATCGCGGCCGAGCTCGGTGTGTCGCTCGGCACCGTCCAGGACATCGAGCGTGACTACTCCGGGTCCGGCCGCGACCGCCCCAGAAAGAGGGCAGATGACTCGGACGCCCGAGCCACGTAGGCGAGCAGCGGTATCCCGGCTCTTCGACAACGCCGGTGTGCTGCGGAGCGAGGCGTAGCGGGGTGGCCTTCTTGCTGGCACCGAGGCAGATGTCCGCGCTGGCTCCGGCGCGCGGGGATCAAGCCCCGTTTGGTCAAGTTGAAGACCGCAAGCGGCCCGGCCGGACAGCGGAAGCCCTCTGGGCAGATCACGGCGACCGACCGCCCATTCGCGCGTGACGAAGCCGGTTTCGAGCTGCGCGCGCAGGGCGCGGCGCCGGGCGTTGGCCGGGTCCGGGGGCGGGAGCGGGGGAAGCTGGTGACCGGCGTGCCGTAGCCGCCCAGGAGGCCGCGCGCGGCGGCGAGTTCGCCGGTGAGGTGGTCGACGTGGGCCAGGAGCGCGGCGGCGTGCTCGTTGCCCACGCGCCCCCATGCTTCGTGGGCCAGGGCACCGGTCACGACGCCGGTCTGGCCGATCGTGACGGCGAGTTCGATGTCCCCGCGGATCGCGATGAGTTGCTGATCGGCGAGTAGGGTCATCTGTCAGCCTCGCAATTCGGCGGCGTGCTTTGCCAACAGTTCGGCGGCGTGTTGCCTCGCGTAGTGCTCGGCCACGCCGCATTCCTCGTACAGCTCGGTGAGCTGGTGGAGGGCGGTTCCGCCGCGGTGGTGTTCGTCGCCGGGTGTGACGGTCACCCATCGGTCGACGACGACGGGCCGCAGCCGGACCTCCGTGCCTTCGATCGTTTTGCCACGCCAACCGTGGTCGTCAGGGCCGTAGCCGACTTCGTGGTCACCCACGTCGATGGGCGACTCGTACTCGACGGCGTAGGTCTTGTGGTCGTCGTCGCAGACGAAGACGACGAGCCGCAACTGGCTGTACTTGAGGATCGTGATCTGCTCGTCGTGGCGGATGGATTGGCTGAACTGGATGTCCTCGGGGTTGTACGGCGGTACGCCGTGATGGGCAAGTTCGTCACGGGTGAAGTTCCTTGTGGTCATGGGGTGTTCCGTTTCGGTGTGTGCAGGGGGCGGCCGTCGGTCGGGTCGACGTCGAGCGACACGGTTTCGCAGGCGGTGCCGGTGCGGTGGTCGATCAGCGGCAGGAGCCCGAGGCGAACGGCGGCGCCAAGTCAGTCCCGGGCGGCGGTGATCCACGCGCGCTGTTCCTCGTCGCCCAGCTCGCGCCAGGACCTGGGGTCGCCCGGAGTGGTGGCGTGCGTGGTCCGGGCCAGCGCGGCGATACGCGGGTCGGTGTAGTACACGAACCGCTCGGGCGCCAGCCGCCCCGATGCTCACGACGCGCCTTGTTCGGCCTGGTTCGCCTCGCGGTGGTCGCCTGGCTGTTCGGCGACGGTGCAGCGGTTGTGACTGGGTGCGGCACTGGTCACCAGCGCCACGCACGCCCTGTGGCGGAACTCGCGGGCCATCGCAGTCAGGAGCGCGGCGGGTAGGCAGACCAACCCGAGTGCTTTGAGGGTGTGGCCTTCGTCGAACGCGGTGACCGCCGCGAAGGTCGAGGCCATGTACATCACGAGGTAGTAAGCGATGACGAGCGTGCGGGGCGGGTTCAACGGGTGGCTCCCTGCTGGTCGGCGTTGGTGGTGGTCGGGGAATCGGCGGCGAGTGCGGGACAGTCGTCGGCGTGCGGCCGGGTCATCTCGGACGGGGCCAAGGGCAGGTGCGGGCGGGGACGTCGGCACGTGCATGGACGAGGAACACGCGGTTGCCAAAGATCCACATCTCGGCGCCAGCGGCCGGGTGGTATTCGTTGGCGCCCGTGCCCATCACCACTTCTTCACCCGAGCCCGCGCGGCTTCCATCTCGGGCTAGGTCTCGAACAGTGCCGGCCAGCCCTTGCCGGGGGTCAACACCCGGTGGGGAATCCGCCGCTGCGCGAGCGCCAGGCGCAACCTGAGGTGTCGGTCTGCCACCGTCGCGATCCAACCCGCGCAAGCCATCTCGCGGCCCTCGGGCGTCTTGTGGTAGGAGAACATCGGCGCGCCCCACCCGGGTTCGTCGTGCCCGTGCTGCGGGCTCGTCGACCGCAGTTGCACGTACCGCTCGGTCGTGAACTGCCCCGTCGGCGTATCCCGCCGCCACAGACAGCGTGCACACGGACGGCGCCGGTACGGGGTGGGATCGCTGCCCGCGAGGAACAGGCCGGTCATGCCGCACCATCCCCCACTGCGGCCGACTTCGCCGGGACGGACTGCGGCTTGCCCGCGATCCACGCGCGCAGCGCCTCCGCGAACACGGTCTGCTCAGCGGCCATCGCCGCCTCGACCTGCTCGATCTCCGCGCGCTGGGCAGCGATTCGCCTCACGTGGTCACGCAGGTGCGGCGCGCGCTCGGCGACCGCCCTCCCAAGCCACGGCGGCATGATCTCCACGAAGTGCCTCGGCGTGCGTCTCACCCGGCCGGGCCCAGGATCCAGGCACAGGCCGCAGAACGCCCGTACCGCCTCCGCCGATTCGAGGTCCAGCTCATTTGTCACCGGCGGCGGCGCGGTCGGGCTGTCGTGACTGCTCAAGGTGTTTCTCCTTCGTGGTGCGGGGCGTCGTCCGGCGCGGCCCGCTGGGCTGAGCGGTGGCTGGCGCTGCTCGCCAGTGCCCGGGGCACGGCACACGGCCCGTATCGCTCCGTTGCGGCCTCGCGGTCCGACTGGTGAAGGCACCGCAGGACGTCCTCCGGGTCGACGTCGTCAGGCACGGGGAGCACGGGCCGCAGCTGCGGCGGACCGCACAGCAGGCACCCGCTCTCGGCCATCGGGTCGCCCGGCCCGGCGGGGTGCCGAACACACCAGTTCGCGCGCCGCGCGCCGCGCGCCACAAGCCGACTCGACGAGGCCCCGGCCTGTCCAGTTCGGCGGTGATGTCCGCGAGCGTGGTGTCGTTCACGTCGTGGATCTCGTGTACGCGCCCAGAGTCCGCAGCGAGTAGGACAGTTCGGGTAGGAACTGGGGGTTCATGCGCTGCTGACCGCCAACTCGGCCAGCGCGGCCGACTCCTGCTGGCAGTCCCGGCACAGGTCACCGCGGTTCGCCGACCGATGCGCCCGATCGCAGCGGTCGCAGGTCACCAGCGGCAACCATCCGGGCTTGCGCCGTGCGGGCGTGTGCTGGACCGGGATCACCGTCCACGGGGACGAGGGCACCCACGCCCCGAACGCGACCTGTGCGGGCGGCTGCTGGGTGGCGCGGCGGTCCTCCGCCTCACGCTCACACGTCCGACACAGACTCTCGGTGTCGAGGTCGGTCCCATCGTCACACCGGGCGCTCGCGCAGTTCCCGCGCCGTACCAGCGCAACAGCCACACCCACCGGCCGCCGGATACCCGGGCCGCCCAACTCCGGGTCAGCCGCCGCGTAACCGTGGTTGAACCACCGCCGGTCAGCACGCGCCGTCAACTGCTCGACGGTCAGGTCCCGGTCCAACTCCGCACGAATCGCATTGGCGATCACATCCGGCAGCAACTCGGGGAGCAACTTGCGCAGATCCGCTGGCAACCGGCCGATGATCGCACCGACCATGCCCACGTTGAGATCGCGGACACTGCCTGCTGCGGCGCAGCCGCTCGAACGCGCGCCCCTACCTACGTTGGATGGCCTACGGCCGGTAGTAGGGGTCTTTACCGTTTTCTTCTCAAGATCGTTTTCTGTAGTAGACGTACCACCGTGTGGTACATCGGCCTGACCTGCGGAAACATCCATCAGCGAAGGTCGGACCGGCGTACCGGCAGGTGGTACGTCGGTGCGGGTCGCCTCGACCGGGGCCACGACGGCCGCCGAGCCGCGATCCGGCACCGCAGCGACCCGGGCCACCGGGATGTTCCGCGCGGTCAACTCGGTCCCGAACCGGCCGCCATCGAGGCGTGAAACTTCCGCTTCGAGATAGCCGTGTTCCTTCAACTCGGCCCACGCGAGCCGAAACACCCGACGACCTGGACTCCGCTGCCCAAGACGCCGCTTCGACGCCGCCCACATCTCGTCGGCGGTGATCCTCCAGCCGTCGGGACGGCTCAGGATGTCGACCAGACACCCGCGCGCCATGTGCGTCAACCGGTCGTCCTGCGCCAGGTTGTTCGGGACCTGGACGTAGTCGCGGGTGAGGCGGGTACGACAAATCCTCACCTAGCCTCCTCGGTGGTCAGTGGGGTGGGCCCGGGACCGGTCGGCCCCGGACCCGTGTCGCGCGCGGTCAGTCACACGAATCGCCGTCGCCGCCGTGGTGGTGCTTCCGTGGCTTGACCGGCTTCGACGGTGTGGGCTTGTGGGTCTCGGCCGGCGCCGGTGGATTGCGGCGTACGAGCGCGATCACGCGCGCGGACGCTGGGCCGGCGAGGAACGGCCCGTCGGCGGTCGGGGGCGTGGTAGTGCCCAGGGAGAAGCAGCCTTCATCGCAGTCGTTGGGTCCGTCGCCCTCGGCCGCTGCGAGGAGCACGGCGAAGACGAGCAGCGCCACCAGGACCGCGGCAGCGACGGCAAGACGCCGGGCGCCCACCCCTTGCTCGAACGCGGCTGGCGGTGGCGGAACTTCACCTCCGCTTCGGCCAGCAGGGTGTGCGTCAGCCCGTACGACAGGCCGTGTTCGTCGCCCAGATCTCGGATCGACAACCCGGTCCTGTACTCGTCCGCGAGGCCGGCGCAGTCGTTCGCCTTCCGCTCCGCGCCGGTTCGGACCGCGCCGTCTCGCGGTGGAGTCTTCCTGCTTGATTGGTTCGGTCATCGTCGTCCTCCCGGTTGGTGTGTCGGGCGGCTCGGGCCTCCCCGTGCGCTGCGCTGGCACGTCGGGCCGCGCAGTCGCGACGCCCCTAGGCCGCCGCCTCCGTGCCCGCCGGCCGCGTTGCCCGGCCCTGCTCCGGCTCCTGCTGCTCCGCCCGGGCGGCCTGTACTTCGCCACGTAGTTCGGCCAACTCCTCCCAGTCCAGGCCGCCCCAAACGCCATGGGTCTCGGGGAAGGTCATAGCGTGTTCGAGGCAGGCAATCCGCACCGGGCAGCCGCCGCAGAATGTGGCCTTCAAGTGGCGTGCGTCGCCCTTCGCGCTCGATTTGTTCTTGTCGTGGAGCGGGAAGAACTCGATGCCGTCCATGGCCTTGCCGGCGCACGCGGCGTCGTCGGTCCAGTGCCGATCGCGATCGAGGTTGTTGGGGGCGTAGCGACTCGGGCGCGGCATGGTCAGCTCCTGTCGTCGTCGTGGACACGTCCGGACAGGCACGGACATGATCCGCCGGACACGTACGGACACGTCCGCTTAAACCCGTCCGGGGGCGCCTCGACGGCCACGTCATGGGACATGTCCGGGCACGTGTCCGCGCAGGTCAGGGGGCGGGTGCGCGCGGCGCGGACGGTGCGTCCGGGCAGCGTGTCCGCGTGTCCGGCGGACATGTCCGCTCCGTGTCCGAACAGGCACGGGCACCCGCTGACGAGCGGGCCCGGCCGGCGTGGTGTGCGGACGAGTCCGCACGAACGCGGTCGGGCGCGGATGGACGCGGACGGTTGCGGACGGACGCCGCGGAGCGGCCGGCGAGGCACCCCGAACAGCGCCCACCCGACGAACAACACGCCCAGCGGCAGCGGCGACCACACGAGCACGCCGTCTACGATCCGGCCGACTGCCATCACCACGTCGGCCCACATCACGACGCACCCCGACCGGCCACCAGCCAGCGTTCGATGGTCTTCGCCGACACACCGACCGCCTTCGCGATCGACTTCGCGGAGCGCCGCTCTTCCGTCATCAGGCGCGCCGCGTAACGCTGCTCCCGCTCGGTCAGTTCCGGGCGCGGCACGGTACCCGCGAGGATGAGTGCGACCGCGACCTCATCGATGGCGCACGTCCACTCCGAGCCGGGGATCACGAGCCGTCCCCGCTCCGCGCCGATGAGCCCGGCCGGGTGTCTTCGACCCGGTAGAGGCGAATCACCGCGCCTTCGGTGGCGAGGACGTCAGGTACCCGGCCGTAGTCGGTGGCGTAGCGCTTCTCCGCCCGGCGATACCCGACGATCTGGGCGTCGTCGACATATCCGCCGGCGGTCGTGATCGCGTCGCCGGTCGATCTCAGCAGCTTGTCCAGGTCGGGGATCACGTGCGGCCGGAGCGGCGCCGATGCCCTCAGCACGCCCGCGTTGCGGCCCGTCCCGAAGTGCCCTTTCGGACGCCGGACAGTGAACACGATCGATGCCTCAAGCGGCCCGGTGAGTGGGGTCCAAGGGCCTTGTCCACGGCGGCGGTTGATCTCCTGCCGCACCGCCCACACCACGGCCTCACGCCAGGGCCTGACGCCAACGGACGAGTCGATCATCCGCCCCGCGCCCACATGCCGCTTCGAGCCCTGCGGCGCGGGCGTCCCGTGCACCGCTACCGACAGCAGCGCCCCGGTCGCCACCGTCGCACCGGTCTCCATCCTCGGACCGGCCTGCTGGGGGATCCGCGGCGTGGCACACAACCGCGGCCACGTCAGACGCTCACCCAGCGAACCCACCGTGTCCGGGGGATCGTCGACGTCCAGGTCCGCGACGAACACCCGCTCGGTCAACGCGCTCAACGCGTCGACCGGAACGCCAGCCGCTCGGATGAACGGGTCCGCTTTCGTCAGGAATGCGCGTTGCGGAGACCACACCGGGACGCACACCCACACGTACGCGGTCTCGTCGTCGTCGCTCGGTCCTCCAGCCTGCTCGACAGCCACGACCTTGAGGAACGTTGTCGAGGCGGTCACAGGACATCCCCGTCCGACTCGTCGAGCAGAAACGGGACAGGGACCGGGAGCGGCGGCGGGTCCTGCAACCGGGGCGCGATCCGCCACTCGTGCGCCAGCATCTCGACCCGCGTCACCGCCGTCCCGTCGTCCTGCTCCGTCCCCGGCGCAACCGTGCTGCCGCTCGTGTGGGGTCGGAACCTCGTCAACAGCAGTGCGTCCGCGTCGGGCGCCGCACAGTTCGCCTCGGCGGCCACCCACCGTGGCAACTCCTCGGCCGCAGTGTCGAGATCGCCCATGAGCTGGTCGAGCAGAACCGTGACCGTCTCGCCTGCCCGCCACCCGGGCACCTCGACCCGTGCGGTACGCGTCCTCGGGTCCACGTCGAGCACGCGCACAGGCGTCACGACCCGGATGTCCGTCCGCGCGGAGAGGTAGAGCCGACCGAGATCGGTCAGCGCCGGCCGCCCGTCCACGAACGTGACCAGGCCCAAGTTCTCCCACGGCACCCCGGAGACGTCGCCACCCACCCACTCCCGGCCGTCCGCCACGTGCCGCAGGTACGACTCGACGTCGACCGCCAGCGGCCTTTCACGCGCGCGCAGGGTCGTGACCAGCCGCGCGAGCCGCCACGCGGCCGTGTGCGGCGTCTCCGCCGCCGAGCACGGACAACTGCGAACGGTCTCCTGATGCTCGGGGGGCGTGGACCCCACGCACCCCATGGTGTGGATCCGGCCTCGCCAGCACAGCGCGGCGGTGCAACAGGGGCAGTCAGGACAATCGGCTTGCGCCGGACGTACGTACTCCAGCCCGAAGGGCTCATCCACGGGGTGTCTCCCTGATCGTGGTGGTTCTGGACGCCAGGCAGCGCCGCCGCCCGGCGTCGAAACGTTGGGGGGTTTGACACGCCTCGGCCGGGCACCAGGCCCAGGCCGGGCCGAGCCGAAATCCGGAGGTGGGCGGGCCGGGCCGCTGATGGCGGCGCGCGTCGCGCGCCGTCATCAGCAGCCGCCGACTCACGCCCGGCAACGCGGTGTCGCCGGACAGGAGGTGATCGGTCAACGCCAACCCCACCGGCGCGGCGCGGCCACCCTGCGCGGGATCACCGGCCAATCCGTCCGCACACCCGGCGCAAGGTGGGCTTTGCTCGGCATGCGGTGGAAGTAGTTCCGAAGGCTCTCCTGCTGGGTGGCCGCCCACCGGACCTGCGCCTCGTGCACCTCGTACAGCGGCGCCTCCGGCAGCCACGAGTTCTCGCGGCCGATTGCCTCGGTGACCGCGCACGCGGCGACAGCATCCGCGCAGGCGTCATGGGCGCCGTCGTGCGTCACCTGGTACTGGCTGCATAGGTCCGCCAGGCGGCGGGGCCCCGGCCGGTACTGATCCACGAACCGATCCAGCACGCGCGGGTCCAGGACACAGATCCGCGTCGCCAGATCGGTGAGCGATTCGAGGCCGTACCGCTCGGCCTCGCGGTCCAACAGGGTCAGATCGAAGGCGGCGTTCATGACCACGATCGGCAACCCCTGCCGCGCCGCGTCGACGAGTTCGGCGACGACCTCGGCCACCACCTGCCCGGCTGGCAACCCGGACTCGCGAACCGCGTCCGTGGTGTACCCATGCACGGCGGTCGCCTCCGCCGGGATCTCCACCCCTGGATCCGCGACCCATGTGCACTCGTCGAAGGACCGACCCCCGGCGCCGTAGTGCACGACGGCGGCCGTCACGACCCGATCCCGCTCCGGGTCCAGACCTGTCGTCTCCAGGTCAACCCCACACATGACGTCCCAGCTCATCGCGTTTTTCCCTTGCCCTTCCGGGACTTGCGCGTGGTCCGCTTCGGTTGTGACCTCGGCGGCAGGGACTTCTTTCGGCTCGACGGCCGGATCGCGATCGCGGCCGGCTGCAGCTCCGGCGACCCTTCGGCCGCCCTGTGAGCAGCAACCGCTTTCGCCAGGGCTTGGACGTCCTCGCCCGGCGCATGCACGACTTGGACCTGCCCGCCATCACCGGCGTCGTCGGCCCGCTCCAGCGCGGTCAGCTCCGATGACGTCGGGACAAGCCCGAACAGGCGACGCAGCGCGGACTTGCGCCACATCTCGTAAAAGTGGGTGTGCCAGAACGAATCGCGAGCCCCGGACTCCTCGGAGCGCTGGTACGCCTGGCTGTACTGATCGCGGATCGCCTCCGCGTCCGGTCGAGTCAGGATGATGACCTGCGACCGCGCCCCGCCCGCGAGCCACGCGAACGCGTACGCAAGAACCGCTTCTCCACGCTCCGCCGGATCCTTCAATAGCGCTGGCTTGAACGTGAAATCCAACGGGGCCGGCGCAGACGGCTCGACCGACCACTCGTCGCCAGCGCGGATCAGCCCGACATGCACCGACCCGACCTGGCCGGAGCGGTACATCAGCTCGACGTAACCCTGATACATCGGCACGAACACGGCCCGGCCGTCCTCGCACCGGATCACGGCCTGGCGACCGTCCGGAAGCAGCCCGAACCGAGCACAGGTCAGCAGCGCTTGCAGCAGGCTTGCGGGAGTGCATCGGGTCAGCGACGGCAGCGCCGCCCGCGTCGCCGCCATGAACGTGGCAGCGGGCACGCACCCGGGCAACGCGCCGCTGAAGTGTTCGCCGTACTGGTCGAGCCATTTCATGATGGCCGCGGTGGTCTCTCCGCCCTCGGCCTGCTCGGCGGCGTGCAGTTCCTCCGGCGTCGCGTCCGCCACGACTTGGGCCGGTCGGATATCTGCCGTGGGCTCGGGCCGTTCGGTGGTGGCCGCTCGGACGCGGTCCTTCAACGTGGTCAGGGCCACGGTCAGGCCCCCTTCGCGGGGACACGGAGGACACGGGCTCGGTACGCGTCGTACGTCTTGGGCTTCTCCGCCTTGAGGCGGTCCAGGTCCAGGGCCGGCACCATGTGCGTGTACTCGGCGGCCAACTCGGGCTCCGCCTCGCTGAACTTCCGGCTGGCGAAAGTGCCGTTGGCCTTCCAGGTCCATGCCGGTTTGCCACCAGCCCTGGCGATGTCGTTCTCGCCGGAAAGCAGCCGCATCTCGTTCTCGACGGCGCGGATCTCGGCGGCGAGCGCTTTCTCCCGGACCTTGAGGTCGTGGCGGCGGGCGCGCAGTTCCGTGGCTTGGGAGACGTCGATCTCGGTGATTGTCTCCGGCTTGACCGACCAGAGCTTCGCCAGCAGGTTCGTCGTCGCCTCGTAACCGTCGGCCGGAGGCGGGAAGCCCTCCACGACGTGACGCTCGTACCACCGGCCGCAGTAGTCGACGAGGTAGCCGATCATTTCCTCGTCACGCTCGATCAGGTGCCAGCGCAGCTTGTTCCCACCGACGAGCGCAGCCACGTAGCCGTGCGACCAGCCGCCGACCGCGAGATACCAGTGGAGCTGGATCGCGGGGGCATCTGGGACGCACTCCTCCCAGTCGTCGATCTGGTACTCGCTGCGGTTCTTACACTCCAACGGCCCCATGACCGCGCCATCTTGGCCAAGGACGTACCGATCAACGTTGGCCAACATCCACGGGTGATCGGTGTGCACGAGAGTCCCGGGCGGCATCGCGACGGCCAGGCCGGACCGCTTCGAGAACAGGTGGGCCACGAACCCCTCGATCTCGCTTCCGACTTCGGCGGCCTCGGAGGTCACCTCGTCGGGTCGGCCGTGCTTCTCCTCGTAGACGTGGCGCGGGCTGGTGTACCTACCGCCGCCGAGACCGAGGATCGCGGCCACGTCAGACCCACCGATCCCGGAGCGGCGGGTCTCCCTCCACACGTCATCCGGCGCGGACGAAGAGAGCAGCAGGCGCGCGGTCGGTGCCTCCGGCATGCAGGTGGTCACTTCGAGTCCTTACGGCACGCGTGAGCGAGGAACTGGACGGCCCGGCGGACGGACATCCAGCCCCCGCGTGTCGTCAGCTCCTCGTCAACGAGGCGGGCGATGGCGCCGAGACCGGCGGTGTCGAGCGCGCCAACGGCCACGCCGACGTGGAGGCTGGGTGCGCGGTTCGCGAGCCCTTTGGGGAGGGCGACAGTCCGCTCGGGCGCCGGGATACGGGCGACAGCAACAGCCCGCAGGTACTTGTTGAACGCTGCGTAGTCGCCAGCCGCCGCGTCACCGACGGGGGCATCGCGCCCCGGCCGGAACGACGTCCGCGCCATCAGCGGCCACCGCCGCTCGCGCGGCCGGTGCCGCTCTTGGCCTGCCGGGGCAGCGCTGCGACCAGCGTCCGCCGCGTCCGTACGCGCGACGGGTGGCGCAGCTCCCGGCATCGGTCGCAGGTTCCTGCCTTGTGAGGCTCGGTACAGTCCTTCACGGTTCCTCGATTCGTAGGTGGTTGAGGTTCCTGCGGCACTTCGGGGGCGGCATCACGGCCCGGCACGGCTGGCCGTCCCCGGGGGCCGCGACCACCGACAACGCAAGCGCTGGCCGGTGGACGGGGGGCGAGATCAAGCGGCTTCGGGCTTCGACTCGCCGCTCTTCGGCCGGGGCGCCTTCTTCCGGCGCGCGGCGGCGGCCTGCATCGACAGCCGCGTGAAATAGGCGCTGCGCCGAGACTCGACCATGGACCGCAGTTGCTCGTCGGTCAGCGACTCACCACGCTCGGCGGCCTCGGCCCGGATCGCCTTCTCGAACCGATCCCAACTGCCGGCCCGCGTCGCTGGCTCCGTGCGAGCGCGTCGATCCGCCGTGTTACTCCAGCTCGTGTGTGACGCGAGCCGTGCCCGCATCGACCGCTGTGCCGGGGTCATCATGACCTTCCTCCACATCTTCGTTCGCGTACGCGAACGAATTGAGCACGAAAAACGGATTGAGCACGAACAGAGCATCGAGATGGACGTCGACGGCCCACGCCATCCGGGCGGCCGTCTCGGCGCCCACAGTGGGGCGCTCGCCCTTGATCAGGGCGTGGATCTTCCTGGTCGACAGGTCAACCGCTGCCGCAAGGGTTCGCACGCTGTGGACCGTGCCGCCCTCCATCGGTCCCCTCATCAGTCGAAGAAGCAGGGGACCATCGCGCAATGTGAACTCGCCGCGAGCTCGGGCCACGCAAACCAACCTTTCGTATTCGCGTTCGCGAACGGGAACATGCAAGCACGTTGGTGCGCACGTGTCCAGTTGGGATGGGACGATCGGCGTGTCGTGCACGCTCGCGAGTGTTTTTCGGTCGAGCAGTGCAGGTTGGTGTTGGTGTACGCGTTCGCGAACGTGGACACTGGGATGTGGGGAGCCACCGTGTCGCGCGGGGCGTAGCTACGCAATCGACGCGGGAGCCAAGAAAATGAAACCAAGGCAGTGTGATCAGCACGATGACGACACCGGAGACACTTACGGACTTGGTGGCTGCCCGCGTGGGCACTGGCCGAAAGCTCACTTTTACGCGCTTCGAGGAAGCGGCCGTCGACCCCAAGCAGCGGACGCGGCCAAGCCGGAACGTCCTATGGAAAATCGCCAAGGGCCTGCCCATCATGGTCTCACCGTCGGTCGTCCGAGCCGTCGCAGCGGGTCTCGGAATAGACCCAGAACGAGCAGGTCGAGCGGCTGCCCGCCAATACGTTGGTCTGCGGTTCGAGGGCGACGATCCATGGCCTGACGCGCACGGCCCCGAGGTCGTCGTGACGGTGGTTCACGATCCACGGCTCAGCGGCGACGACCTGCCGAGGACTCGTGCAATTGTCGAGGAGGTTTTGGGAGAACTTGCTGGTCCTTCGAACAGCGAATACCGAAATTATCAAACTCGAACGGATCGGGAAGATTCTTCACATTAGCTGTTTGCCACTGCATAGGGTAATGGCCTCGTTGCAGGTCCTACGTGGCGGGCCTCGGACAACTCCGCGTGTTTCGAGGGGGCCTACGACAGATTCACCTACACTCGATCACCCCGACGGTGACGTTCCGCGGCCCCTGCTTTGTGTTGAAGCCCGAGTCCTCGACGATGGCGCGCCAGTTGTGATTCTGGACCACCCCAAGCAGGTCCGGATCATTCTCGACTCGCGAGCTGACGCCGAAACTCTTGCCGCAGCGCTCACCATCGCACTGCGGAAGAACCTCGCTATACGAGACGGATCGGGCCTCTGGGCAACCAAGTGAGCCACCCTGGCCACGGCCCCCGCGAGTTGTCGCGGGGACCGTGGCCAGGGTGGCAGCCCTACCTCCCTCGGGCGGTGGCGCCTCCCAATCGGTCCGCGGGACTCAAGCGCGCGTGGGCCGCCTTCGCCCTGGCTTTGCTCGTCGAAGCGGCGTACCGGTTCAGCATCGCCCGCGATTTCCACCCGGCGATGCTCATCAACTCGTCGTCGCCTCCGCCGTGGAATCGCCACAGATGCGCGAAGGTGTGCCGGAATCGGTGGGGATGCACGTGCTCGATCCCCGCCTGGATGCACCGCCGCTCCAACATCTGGTTCACGCCGCTGACCGTGAAGGTCGATTTCTTCAGCACGCCGCGCCACAGCGGGGCATCCCTCTCCAATGCGTCGGGCCCGGCCAACTTCTGCAACGCGCGGAAGTACCGGTCGAGGGCGACCGCAGTTTGCTTGCCGAACGGCACCGACCGGGGCCGCTTGCCCTTCGCGACGATCAACATGACCTTCAGGTCGAGATCCACGTCACTGATGAGCCGGTTGACCAACTCGGCCCGCCGAACGCCCGTGTCGAGCAGGAGCATGATCATCGCCGTGTCGCGACGGTCGGTATACGACCGGCCTCCGCAGCGCCTCAGGAGCCGTTGCAGGGCGTCCTCGGGGACGATCTCCACCTCCTGCTCGGGCACGATCGGCGCCTTCATCCGCGCCATGGGCGATCTGTCCAACTCCTCCTCGATGTCCGTCATCCAGTTGAAGAAGGTCTTGAGCGAGCGGAAATGCTGGTGGGCGTTGCCGGGCGACGTGCTATCGAGCAGAACTGTGATGTAGCTCTCAACGTGTTCCCGGTGGATCTCCTCCTGCGTCGTCGGCGCGGGGCGGGCATCCTCCTCGGGCACGTAGGCGAGGAGATGCCTGGCGAGGCCCATACCGGCGGCCCGGTAGATGCGGACGGTGTTGTCCGCGAGGCCGCGCGCGCGAATCGACCTCAACCACGAAGCGACCATCGGGCGCAAGTCGTAGGGGGGATCCGGTTCGTTTTCGGTGGTCATGTCCGGAAGGTAAAGCAATCGGCAGGCGCCTACTGTTCAACCGACGTGCTACAAGCCAAAAAGGGCTTCTGATCGCGTTTCCGCTGGTCAGAAGCCCTTTGAGCCCCGAGTCGGGTTCGAACCGACGACCCCGCGCTTACAAGGCGCGTGCTCTGGCCAACTGAGCTATCGGGGCGTGTACCGGACCATTTTGCACTGCGGTCACCCGGCGGGCGCAACCACCTTAGAGCTTTGTGGCCTGGGCGTGTTCGCGTTAACGCGCGGTGATCGTGGGGAACAGGAGACACCTGCCCGGAAAAGCCCGGGTCGGGATGTTTTGTAACGCTGCTGCCCGCCCGGTGGAGGAACCTGTGACGTTCGTTGGCTTGATCTTCGCCGGCATCATCATCGGCGCGCTGGGGCGGCTCTTCCTCCCCGGGAAGCAGAAGATCGGTTTCCTGGCCACGATGGCGGTGGGCATCGTGGGCACGCTGATCGGCTACGGGATCGCCGCCGGCCTGGGCGTCGAGGACACCAAGGGGATCGACTGGATCCGCTGGATCATCAGCATCGCGGTGGCGGCCTTCCTGGTGTCGCTGGTGGTCAAGTTCACCGGCAAGGGAGCCCGGCGCTGACTCCCCGCTGGAGCTGACGGTCCGTCAGGGACGGTGCGGGCGGCGGGCGGACGGGCTGCGGTGGACGGGCTGCGATCAAGGGGCCATGGCCGGTGGAGTGTCGAGGTGGCCGAGGATCGCGGTGGCCGACCCATGGGATGTGCCGGCCCCGGCCGGATCGGGACGGACCGCGCGGGGTCAGCCCAGGCTCCGGTAGCGGCCGCGGAAGTGCAGCAGTGGCAGCCCCTCGGGGCTGGGCAACTCGGCGGTGAGCACCTCGCCGACGTAGAGGACGTGGTCGCCCGCCTCGACGACCTGATGCGTACGGCACTCCAGGGTCGCCAGCGCGCCGCCGACCAGCGCCGCGCCGGACGCCGGGCCGCGGCGGTGTGGGATGTCGGCGAACATCAGCCGGTCGCTGATCCGGCCGGGGATGGCGAACCGGCCCGCGATGTGGCGTTGGCTCTGCGACAGCAGCGACACCGCCCACAGCGGCTGTTCGTCGAGCACGTCCCGCATCCGGGCCTCCTCGCGGAGGCTGATCAGCACGAGCGGCGGGGCCACGGACACCGACATGAACGCGGTCGCGGTCATCCCCACGTCGTCCACGGGTCCGCCGTCGGCGGGATCACCCTCGACCGCGGTGATCAACACCACCCCGGCGGCGAACCGCGACATCGCCATCTTGAACACGTCGGCCTCGACGGGAGGCGCGGGAGACTGGGGCACGCCTCCAGGGTATGCGGCCGACCCCGATGCCCCGGCGGCGGTGACCGACGCCGGGTGTGCGGCGGTGCGGGCGGGCGGTGATCCCGGCGCCCGATCGGCTGTGCCGCAGCCCGGTGACACACAGCGGAGCGGCCATCCGTTTCTGATTGGGCGTCAGGTGGCCCCGGCGAACCCCGGGGTTATTTCCCGAAAGTGGGCTCCCGCCTCGTACGATGCGCCTTGGACGGCGGCGGAGGACCTGATTCCGGGGCGGCCCGGCGGTCCGACTCGATACGGTATGAAGCGTGAAGTGGCTCACAGTGACAGTCGGATCGATGACGGAACGTCGCCAATTCGAAGCCCGCTGTGATTCAGTTTCTCTGGTAAACGGACGATATCTGTTCAGAAGACACCGGCGTCGACCCCTGGGGGAGACCCATGACAGCCGAGACGGAGACCCACGTCCGGTTGGCGACTTTGCGCCTTTTGAACCGCGTCGTCGCCGACCTGAACGCCACGCGCGACCTCAAGGACACCCTCCAAGCCGTCGTCGACGGTGTGGTCTCGGGCCTCGGGTTCGGGGTCGCGGCGGTCAATCTCGTCCGCGCCGACGCCGATCTTGAGGTTGCGGCGGTGGCCGGCAACGACGAGCTGCGCAAGGCGATGGCCGGCCAGATCGGTTCACGGGAGGGATGGGATCGAATTCTGGCCGCGGCCGAGCCGTGGGGCCCGCTGCGCTTCCTCGGGCACCACAGCTCGGGGCCGGCCGACATGGGCGACGTGCCGAGCTGGATACCGGACCTGCCGATCGGCGACCACCCCGAGGCCTGGCACCCGCGCGACGCGCTGCTCGCGCCGCTGCACACGCCCGAGGGCGACCTGGTCGGCGTACTGTCCGTGGACCTGCCGGTGGACGGCCTGCGGCCCGCCCCCTGGCGGCGCGAGGTGCTCGGCATGTTCGCGGCGCAGGCGGCGATCGCGGTGGACAACGCGCGGCTGCGCAGCGACATGCAGCGCGCGGTGGCCCGGCTCGAGCGGGAGCAACTGGCCTTGCGGGCCAGCGAGGAGAGCTTCCGGCAGGCGTTCGAGTACGCGCCGAGCGGCATGGTGATGACCGGGGTGCGCGGGCACGAGCAGGGGCAGCTGTTGCGGGCCAACGACGCGCTGTGCCGGATGCTGGGCTACCCGGCGCCGGTGCTCAAGCGGCTCGGCCTCGGCGCGTTGGCGCACCCGGAGGATCGGCCGCTGCTCGGCGGGCACCTGGGCGGGACGGTCCCGGTGGCGGGTTGTACCGAGCTGCGTCTGGCACGCAGCGACGGAACGTATCGCTGGGTCTCGCTGCGCACCTCGCAGGTCGCGGACGGGCTCGGCGATCTGCGGTTCGGATTGACCCACGTGGAGGACATCGAGGATCGCAAGCAGCGCGAACAGGCGCTTGTGCACGAGGCCAGCCACGATCCGCTCACCGGGCTGCCGAACGGGCGCGAGCTGCGGGCTCGGCTGGCCGCGCGGTTCGGGGTGAAGTCCGGCATCCCCGCCGGGGTGCCGGGCGGGGCGGTGGGGTCCGTCGGCGAAGTGCACGAGCCCTACGCGGACGAGTGGACGATGCCCTCGAGCGCGATCCTGAGCATCCCGGACGGCCTCGGCCTGCCGGAGGGCGCGGTGGTGGTGGTCGACGAGCCGCCCGCGGCCGAACGGCGCGGCGTCGCGCTGCTGTTCTGCGATCTGGACGGGTTCAAGCACATCAACGACAACTTCGGCCACCACATCGGCGACGTGGTGCTCAAGGCGGTCGCCGAGCGGCTCACCGCCGCGGTGCGCGAGGGGGACACGGTGGCCCGGCTCGGCGGCGACGAGTTCGTGGTGCTCGCCGACGGGATCGGGCGCGAGGAGGCGGAGGAGATGGCGGTCCGGCTGCGCCGGGCGCTGTCCGTGCCGATTCCGGCCGAGGGGCTCGCGGTGCCGCTGGAGGGGGCCAGCTTCGGGATCGGCTGGGCGGAGGAGGCGGCCGAGCCCGAGGACCTGCTGCGGATCGCCGACGAGCACATGTACGCGAACAAGCGCCGCCGCGATCGCGCGCAACGTCGGGCGGGGTAGGCGCGGGTCGGTCGGGCTGCGGCCGGTCGGGCGGACGGTTGGCCGGCCCTGGCGCGGGCCACCTCCGCATGGGTGGATCTCTTGCGCGTCTCGGGTGAATTCGGTCACCGATCGGGTGTGGAATTGGGACCGGCCGAAGCGGCTGTGAACAGGCCGGGGGCGGGTGTGTGCCCGGTCTCCATACGCGTCGGTAGGGCGTTTTCGTGACAGTCCCGTCACGCGGACATCGCCACTTGCGTCGCCCGTCGCCCGTTAGTGTGATGCCTGGTATTGACAACGCTTGGCCTGGCGCACGTAGGGAGGACTACCCGATGACGGCGGGTACCAACGGTGAACCTGAAGACCCGTACGGGTACCTCTATCGGCCGGCGCCGGGTGAGGAAGCGGGCGAGGGGACAGGGGCAACCGGAGCGTACGGTTCTCCCGCCAATCGGATGATGCCGCAATATGTGCAGGTCGGGCAGATGAATTACGGTCAGCCCCCCGCGCATACGCAGCCCCAGGCGGCGATTCCGGCCCAGCACGAACACGGCGGCGCGCCGCCTCCCCAGCAGGCGCCGCCGACGCGCGGCGGCGGCAAGGGCGGCGGGCGCGGCGCGATCATCGCCGCAGTGGTGGCGGTGGTGGTCGTGATCGGCGTGGTCGCGGTCCTGCTGACGAACAACAGCGGCGACGACAAGGACAAGAAGGCGAAGACGCCGGTGACGACCGGCGGTGTGCAGACCAGCTCGACGCCGTCACAGCCGGCGACGCAGCCGGCCGCGCCGTCGACGGCTCCCGGTGGGAAGTTCGCGGTCCTCGAGGCCAAGGACGCCGCGCCCAGTGGCGGTGCGGCCCTGGTGCCGGGCGTGACCAACTCCGCCGGCGGCAACATGGTGGACATGCAGGTCGTCGGGTCGACGGTGACGCTGAAGGTCACGCCCCCGAAGGCCGGGACGTACTACCTGGCGGTGCGATACCTGAACCCCGCCCCTTCCGGCGATCAGCAGACGTTGTCGATCATCGTCAACGGTACGAACACCAAGAAGCAGTCGATGCTGAAGTCGTGGGGCACCGGGAACAGCGTCACCGGGACCTGGAACAACGTGACCCTGGTCGACGGGGCCAACGAGATCCAGCTCACCTGCACGGCGAGCGACAAGTGCAAGGCTTCGCTGGATCAGATCTGGGTGTCCGACCAGAAGCCGGACTTCAAGTAGGACCGACCGGCAGCCGATCCCCGGCGCGGACGCCGAGCGGGCGCGCGGTGTCGCCGTCGTGGCCGGAGACGGCGAGCAGTTCGGCGGAGTCCCGGTAGGCGACGAGTTCGCCCGAGGCCGCCTCTGTCGCCGGGCGCGGCACTGCTCAGCGAGCGTGGGCGTTGGTGCCGAGTACGTTCGCGTCCGCGAGTTCGGCCAGGATGCGGCGCTTGGGGCGGGCGCCGACGAACTGCTTCACCGGTTCGCCGTCGCGGAAGACGATGAAGGTCGGCATGGACAGTACGCCGTAGCGGGCGGCCACGGCCGGGTTGTGGTCGACGTCGAGCTTGGCCACGGCCAGGCCGGGCTCCTCGATCGCGAGTTGGTCCAGGACCGGGGCCATCTGGCGGCAGGGGCCGCACCAGTCGGCGGTGAACTCGACCAGGGTGGGGCGCTCTCCGCGCAGTACGACTGCGTCGAAGTCGGCGTCGGTGGCGTCGTGGACGTGGGTACTCATCGGGGCTCCTCGGTGGGTGGTGTGGCGGTGGGCGTGGGTGGGCCCGGGGTCAGGGCGCAGCGGGGTTCGGGTGGGTCGGGCAGGGTGGCGGCGGCCTCGGTGGGGGTGCGGTTGGCGCCGTCGGGCTTTTCGGCCGTGCCGTGGTTGCGCTCGGTCTGGTCGAGTTGGGCGGCCAGGTGGGAGCGGATGCGTTGCATGCGGTCGATGCACGCGTCGAGTTCGGCGAGTTTGCGGCGGTAGACGGCGACCGACGCGGGGCACTCGTCGCCGGCGTCGTGGCCGGCGCGCAGGCACTCCACGAAGGGGCGGGTCTCTTCGAGGTCGAAGCCGATGCCGAGAAGGGCGCGGATCTCGCGGACCAGGCGGGCGTCGTCCTCGTCGTAGTCGCGGTAACCGCTGCTGGTGCGGCGGGCGGACAGCAGGCCGCGTTCCTCGTAGTAGCGCAGGGTTCGGGTGCTGGTTCCTGCGCGCTCCGCAAGTTCTCCGATGCGCATGGTGGGAACGGTAGACCTTTACGTGGACGTGAAGGCCAGTGCACTTGCGCTTGCGCTTTGGGCGGGTTTTTTTGGCCTCAAGCGCCGGCCGGGCTGGGGGTGGCCTCAAGCGCCGGCCGGGCTGGGGGTGGCCTCAAGCGCCGGCCGGGCTGGGGGTGGCCTCAAGCGCTGGCCGGGCTGGAGGTGGCTCCAAGCGCTGGCCGGGTTGGGTGGCCTCAAGCGCCAGCCGGGCTGGAGGTGGTCTCAAGTGCCGGCCGGGCTGGGTGGCTTCAAACGCCGGCCGGGCTGGGGGTGCCCCCATACGTTGGCCGGGTTGGGTGGCTTCAGACGCCGGCCGGGCTGTGGGTGGTCTCAAGTGCCGGCCGGGCTGGGGTGGCCCCATGCGCCGGCCGGGCTGAGTGGTCTCAAGCGCCGGCCGGGCTGGAGGTGGCCTCAAGCGCCGGCCGGGCTGGGTGGCTCCAAACGCCCGTCGGGCTGGGGGTGGCCTCGAACGCTCGCCGGGCTGGGGTTTGGGGGCCCGGGGGGGGTCAGCTTGGGCTGGGGCCTGTGGGGTGGGTGTCGGGGGTGCCTTGGCGGTGGACTGGGGAGCGGCCCGTTGGTTGGGTGGGTGGGGTGTCTCTTGGGAGTTGGGGGATTTTTAGGGTTATCGGTTTCCCCGGGGTCAGGGTGTGGCTTTCGTCGTGGTGGAGGATGGGGAGTTCGTCGCCTTCGCGCAGTGTGTAGGTGGTTTGGGTGTGGGTCGTTTCCACGCGTAGGCGGGCGCCTCGGACGGACAGTGAGAAGGCGAGGCCGGTCAGGCCGATCGGGAGACGCGGTTTGAAGGACATGCATTCGCCGTGGTCGCGTAGGCCGCCGAAGCCTGCGACCAGGGCCAGGCACGTGCCGGCCAGGGAGGCCATGTGCAGGCCGTCCTTGGTGTTCTTGGCCAGGTCGTGCAGGTCCATCAGGGCGGCTTCGGCGGTGTAGTCCAGGGCGAGTTCGAGATGGCCGACCTCGGCGGCCAGGACTGCCTGGGTGCAGGCGGAGAGTGAGGAGTCGCGGACGGTCAGCGCCTCGTAGTAGTCGAAGTTGCGGCGTTTTTGCTCGTCGGTGAAGGCGTCTCCGCGGACCTGCATGGCAAGGACCAGGTCGGCCTGTTTGACGACTTGCTTTCGGTAGATGTCGAAGTACGGGTAGTGGAGCATCAGGGGGTAGTGGTCGGGCGGGGTGTTTTCGAAGTCCCAGACTTTGTGCTTGGTGAAGCCGTCTGCTTGTGGGTGGACGCCGAGTTCCTCGTCGTAGGGGATGTACATCGCGTTTGCCGCGTCGCGCCAGCTGGCGGTTTCCTCGGTGTTCACCTCGAGCGCGCGTGCCTCGTGTGGATGGCGCACCACCGCGTCGGCGGCGGCCAACAGATTGGTCTGGGCCATCAGGTTGGTGAACACGTTGTTGTCGGCGAGCGCGCTGTACTCGTCCGGACCGGTCACCCCGTTGATCCGGAACTGCCCGGCCGCGTCGTGGTGTCCGAGCGAGCGCCACATCCGGGCGGTCTCGACCAGGATTTCCAGGCCGAAGTCGCGTTCGAAGTCGCGGTCCCCGGTGGCCCGGACGTAGCGCGCGACGGCCACCGCGATGTCCGCGCCGATGTGGAACGCGGCGGTGCCCGCCGGCCAGTAGCCCGAGCACTCCTCGCCGCGGATCGTCCGCCACGGGAACAGCGCGCCGGCCAACCCCAGTTGCGCGGCCCGCTCGCGGGCCAGGGGCAGTGTCGAGTGCCGCCAGCGCAGCGCCTGGGCGACCGCGTGCGGCAGCCCGTACGTGAGCACCGGCAGGACGAACACCTCGGTGTCCCAGAAGCAGTGGCCGTCGTAGCCGGGCCCGGTCAGGCCCTTTGCCGGGATGGCCCGCTCCTCGGCCCGGGCGCCTGCTTGTAGTACGTGGAACATCGCGAATCGGACCGCTTGTTGGAGTTCGACGTCGCCTTCCACTTCGATGTCGGAGTTGTCCCAGAACTGTTTGAGGTAGCCGCGTTGTTCGTCGACCAGGCCGTGCCAGCCGGTGTAGCGCGCGGCGGTGAGCGCTGCGGCGACCTGATCGCGCAGCGCGGGCAGTGAGCGGGTGGAGGACCAGCCGTACGCGATGTATTTGACGATGCGCAGCTTCTGCCCACGATCGAGCACCGTGGTGACGCTGAATCGGGCCAGGTCGGCGGCGCTTTCGGTCTCCACGTACATGCTCTCGGGGCCGTCGATCTCGTGGTCCATGCCGACCGCGACGCGCAGGCCGCTGTGTTCGGTGCGGTGGACCAGGATCGCCTTCGAGGCGTTGTGGGTGTGCTCCTCGGCGCGCAGCGGCGCCTCCAGGACGGCGGCGGCGCGTGGATCGGCGTTGGGGAGCGGGAGTTCCTCGTTGGTGACCAGTTCGGACTGGAGCACGATGCGGGCCGGGCCGTCTATCGGCTCGATCTCGTATTCGATCGCGGCGATCGAGCGTTGGGTGAGCGAGACGAGGCGTTTGGAGGTGACCCGTACGGTGCGGCCGGCCGGGGAGGTCCAGAGCGCGCGGCGGTGCAGGACGCCCTCGCGGAAGTCGATCGAGCGTTCGTGGTCCTGGGTTTGGCCGTAGCGCAGGTCGAACGGTTCGTCGTCGACCAGGAGTCGGATGATCTTGCCGTTGGTGACGTTGATGACGCTCTGCCCGGACTCGGGATAGCCGTAGCCGGCCTCGGCGTAGGGCAGTGGGCGTAGTTCGAAGACGCCGTTGAGGTAGGTGCCGGGCAGGCCGTGCGGCTCGCCCTCGTCCAGGTTGGCGCGCAGGCCGATGTGGCCGTTGGAGAGCGCGAACACCGACTCGGACTGGGGCAGATGGTCGAGATCGAGGGCCTGTTCGGTGATGCCCCACGGCTCGACCGTGTACGGGTGTCCGGTGCTCATGCCGTGCCTTCCGCCGGGGTGTCCAGGAGTTCGTCCAGGTCCGATACCACCACGTCGGCGCCGTGCTTGCGCAACTCCTCGGCCTGGCCGACCCGATCCACGCCGATCACCCAGCCGAACTCGCCCGCCCGGCCGGCCGCGACGCCGGCCAGCGCGTCCTCGAACACGGCCGCGTGCGCGGGCGCGACGCCGAGCGCCCGGGCGCCGGCCAGGAAGGTGTCCGGGGCCGGTTTGCCGGCGAGCTTGTCCCGCTTGGCCACCACGCCGTCCACGATCGTGTCGAAGAGGTCGTGGATGCCCGCGGCGCGCAGCACGTCCTCGCAGTTGGCGCTGGAGGACACCACGGCGCAGGGCAGTTTCGCGGCGCGCGCCGCGTGCACGTAGCGCACCGAGCCGGGATACGTCTCGACGCCCTGCTCTCGGATCAGTTGCAACACCAGGTCGTTCTTGGCGTTGCTCAGCCCGTGCACCGTCGGCGTCCCGGGCGCGTCGTCGTCCTCGCCCTCGGGCAACTCGATGCCGCGCGAGGCCAGGAAGGAGCGGGTGCCGTCGAGTCGAGGCCGGCCGTCGACGAAGGTGTCGTAGTCGCGTCTGGGGTCGAACGGCGTGAAGCCGGCGCCGTCGCGGTCGCGCAGGAAGCGGTCGAACATCTCCTTCCAGGCGACGCCGTGGACCTTGGCGGTCTGGGTCAACACCCCGTCGAGGTCGAAGAGAAGCGCATGGATCGTGTTCGGAAGCCCCAACATGGCGGGTTTACTGCCCCGGATGCGCGGTGCTTATCCGTGCGGTGATCTTTTCGGATGACACCTGGAACAGGATGGCGTGTCACGTGTGGTGCTTGATGACGTTTTGACCGAAATGATGTTGAATTCCAGAGGTGGCGCGCGTGGGGCGGCTACCGGGTCGGCGTCGGTGGCCGTTTCGGCAGGGCCATCGGCGCCACGAGTTCGGCTGGGGCCTCCCTCGCGGGACGACCCCGATCACCCGGTGCGGCGAAGGAACATGCGGCCGGACGAATCGCCCGGCATTGCCCATTGCAATGTCCGACCGATGACCCTATTTTCGCTATCCGCCGGCCGACACGTGTCGAATCGCAGGGTGCATTCCGTCCGATTCACCCCTCCGTACACGTAGTGCGATCCGCATTTCACCCGCCATCGGCGTCGGGTCGACAACGGATTCCGCCCGGCCGGTTCCGGTTCTGGTTCCGGTTGTGGTTTCGCTTTCGTGCATGGGGCTTGCGGGCTTCGGCCTCTTCCCGTGCGCAGACCTTCTTGCCTACGGAGGACGAGATGGCCGAGTTCGGTAGAAAACTGCCCGCCCTCGCGGCGGGTGTCACCGCCGCCGCCCTACTCGCGGCGAGCGCGCCCGTCGCGATGGCGAGCGACGACGCCCGGGGCGCCCGCGACGCCCGGACGCCGCGCAGGCTGAGCATTTTGCTCAGCAACGACGACGGGCAGCAGGGCCCGTTCATCCGCGCCCTGCAGAAGGCGCTCAAGGCGGCCGGGCACGACGCGGTGATCGTGGCGCCCGCGACGGATCAGTCCGGCAAGGGCACCGGGATCAACGCGACGCCCGGTTCGATCGTCAAGGCGGCCGAGGTCGAGCCCGGCATCTGGTCGGTGGACGGCACCCCCGCCGACTCGGTCTCCTTCGCGCTGGCCAACGTCTTCCGGGGCAAGCGGCCGGACCTGGTGGTCACCGGGGTCAACCCCGGGCAGAACGTCGGCGCGACCACCAACCACTCGGGCACGGTCGGTGCGTCGATCACGGCCGCCGAGAAGGGCATCCCGGCGGTCGCGTTCAGCGCCGCGTACAACACTGCCGATCCGCGTAATCCGTTCCCGCAGATGGCGCAGGTGATGACGTTCGCGACCCGACTGGTGGACCGGCTTGCGGTCACCGCCAGGGCCGGTGGCCCGGTGCTGCCCGCGCACACCTCGCTGAACGTGAACTACCCGGCCAAGCCGACCGGTCGGGTCGAGATGACCAACGTGGGCGAGGCCGACCCGCTCGAGGTGAGCTACGTCAAAGACCCGTCCTGCGACACCTGTTACAAGCTGAACCTGGGACTGGCGCCGGATACGAACGAGCCGGTGCGCAACGCGGACACCACCGCGATCGACAACGGATCGGTGTCGATCTCGATGTTGGACGCGGACTGGACGGTGCCGGGGTGGCAGCGCGGTCAGCAGGTGCGGGTATTGGACGCGGTCGGCGTGCAGTTGCGGCTGTCCGGGCTGAAGGCGTGACGGCGCGACGGGTGTGCCGGTGTGCCGGCACGACGGTGTGAAGGCTTGGCGGTGTGAAAGCTTGGCAGTGTGAAGGCTTGACGTCGAGGCGTTGAGCCGCCGGGCGGGCGGGGCGGTTCCGGGGTCGCTCCGCCCGTGGCCTCGGTTTCACGTGGAACTCCCGGGCTACTGGCCGCCGGAGGCCTCGTACTCGGTGAGCAGGGCCACCAGTTCGTCGTGGGTGATGCCGGCGGGGAGCGGCGTGGGGGTGTACCGCAGTGGCGGGTCCCAGCCGGATTCGGTGCGGCGTCGGACCACCTTGGCCGGTACGCCCGCGACCACGCTGTGGTCGGGGACGGTGCCTCGGACCACCGAGCCGGCCGCGACCACCACGTTTCGCCCGAGTTTGGCGCCCGGCAGGATGATCGCGCCCGCGCCGATCCAGCTGCCCGGGCCGATTTCCACGGTGTCGTTGATCGGCCACTGGGTGCCGATCGGTCGATCCGGGTCGGCGTAGCTGTGGTTCTGGTCGGTGATGTAGATGTACGGCCCGGTCCACACGTCGTCCGCGATGGTGATCGAGTGGTGGCCGACGATGTGGCTGCCGCGCCCGATCGTGCACCGGTCGCCGATGGTGACCACCGCCGCCGTGCCCAGGTCGTGCCCGGGGGCCAGGCCGGCGGACAGCGTGACGTGTTCGCCGATGAGGCAGCCCGCGCCGACCATGATCCACTGCTCGCCGAATACCGAACCGACCGGGAAGGCCAGCTTGCTGCCCGCACCCAGACGTCGGAAGCGGTACGGACCGGGCTGCTCGGGGGTGATCGCGCCGACGCGTTGCAGCGCCCGCCAGCCTCGGTGCGCGGCGCGGGACAGGGCCCCCCGGGCGTGCCCGCGCAGGGCTTGGGACAGCGACATGGGTGCACGTTACCGACGTGGGCGCGGCGGTCGGCGGACCGTGGGACGAAGGTCACGCCGGGGCTTTCCGGGTCTTCGGGGGTGGGTGGGGGTTGGCTTTGCGCGACCTCACTCGTTGACCCGGGCGTCGCCCGATGGGCGTACCGCCGTCGTGCCCACCGCGAAGAACTGTCCTATTTACCCCACTATGAGAGCCGGATATGGCGAGAGTCGGATATGGCGATCTGCGCAGGGAGTGGACGGATGAGCGGCGGAACAAGCCTTCCCGGTGGACTCGGCGGACTTCTCGGCGGGTTGCTCGGCGGGCGGGGTGGTGGTGGCGATCAGGGGCTCGTTCGGGTGCTGCTCGGGCTGCTGACCGGGCCGGGCGGGGTGAGCGGGGCCGGCGGCCTCGGCACGTTGCTGCAGCGGCTGCGGGCGGGTGGGCTGGAGGAGCAGGCGAGGTCGTGGGTGGACGTCGGGCGCAATCAGCCGGTGAGCGGCAAGGAACTCACCGACGCGCTCGGCGAGGACGAGATGGTACGGCTGGCCGGGCAGGCCGGGATGACTAAGGAGGAGACGGCCGCCGCGCTGGCCGCGACGCTCCCGGGGGTGGTGGACGCGGTGACGCCGGACGGGGAGTTGCCGGCAGTAGGGGACATCGGCGAGTTGATCGATCCGGGCACGGGCGCGGGGGCAGGGGTAGGGGCGGGGGTTGCGGGAGCCGAGGCGCCTGTGGCCCCGGACGAGCGGGTGGCGGGGGAGGGTGCGACCGAGGCCGGGACGTCGGTGTCCGGTGCGCCGGTGGAGGACGCGCCGAACGAGCCCACCGCCGAGTCGAAGGCCGCGCCAGGGGCCGAGCCCGCATCCGAGGTGGAGCATGTGGCCGCACCGGAGGGCGGATCCGGGGTGGAGCCTGTGCCCGAGGTGGAGCCGAAAACCGGGTCCGAGTCCGAGTCCGAGTCTGGGCCCGAGTCCGGGCCCGAGTCCGGGTCCGAACCCGGGCCCGGGTCCTCGGCTCCGCCTGCGTCCGGGCTCAAGTCCTCCGGGGGGTCCGAGAAGTCGGGGTGAATTCGCAGGTCATGTGTTTGATGCCGTTGATGAAGCTGGAGCGCAGGCGCTCCGGTTCGCCGACCACCCGGATGTCCGGTAGGCGGTGTAGCAACTCGCGGTACAGCAGAGTGATTTCGCGTCGGGCCAGGTGTGCGCCGAGGCAGAAGTGTGGGCCGCGTGCGCCGAAGCCGACGTGCGGGTTCGGGTCGCGGGTGAGGTCGAACCGGCTCGGGTCGGCGAATACCGTCTCGTCGCGGTTGGCCGACCAGTAGAACAGCAGCAGTTTGTCGCCGTCGCGCACCGGTTTGCCGTTCAGCTCGGTGTCCCGGGTCGCGGTTCGCCGCATCCAGACGACGGGTGAGGCGACGCGGACGATCTCCTCGACGGCGGTCGGCGCGTACCGCTCGAAGTCCGAGCACCACAACCGGTGTTGGTCCGGATTCTCGGTCAGCAGGCGGATGCCGTGCGAGATCGCGTTGCGCGTGGTCTCGTTGCCGGCGGCGAGCAACAGGATGAAGAACGAGGCGAGTTCGTCGCTGCTCAGGCTCTCCCCGTCGATCTCCGCGTTGACCAGCGCCGAGGTGACATCGTCGGTCGGCGTGCCGCGCCGGAACTCGGCCAGGTCGCCCATCAGTTGGGCGAGTTCGGTGCCGGCCGTGAACAGCGCCTCGAGGTGGCCGCCGGCGGTCTGCGGGACGTACTCGGGGTCCGCGATGCCCAGGATCACGTTCGAGCGGTCGAAGACGAAGCCGTGGTCCTTGGCCGGGATGCCCATCATGTCGCAGATGACCGTCAGCGGCAGCCGGGCCGCGATGTCGGTGACGAAGTCGCAGGAGCCGCGTTCGGCGACGTCGTCGACGATCTCGCCGGCGGTCCGGTCCACGTCGTCGGCGAACTTCTTGATCATCCTGGGGGTGAAGGTGCGGGCGACGATCCGGCGCAGCCGCTGGTGGCGAGGGTCGTCCATCTCGATCATGGAGCCGAAGAACTCGCCGAACTCCGGTGGGAAGTCGGGAATATGGGTCGCACCGCGCCCCGAGCAGAAGTCCTCCGGCCGCCGGGTCGCCTCCGCGACGTCGGCGTGCGTGGTCAGCGCCCAGAAGCCGGGGCCGGCCGGGAGCGGCGTTTCCGGTTCGGGGTAGTACGGCATCGGCCACTCGGCGCGCAACCGGGCGAAGCCGGCCTCGCGCTGCGCCAGTGGGCCCGACCAGAAGTCGAGGTCGGCGAGGGGTATGTCGGTGGGCCAGGTCCTGGGGTTGGGGTCCGTCGTGCTCGGGCCGGGCTGCTCGGCCGTCATCCGGTCACTCCGATCGCGCGTTGTTACTCGCGGGTTCGGTATCAGTGCAACACACCCGGGTGTGCCGGGCCAGGGTCTGCGGCGGCGTTCCGTGGCGGCCGGGAATGCGGACAGGCGAGCCCCCCGGGGTGGTCGATGGGCGCGTCGGCGGCGGCTGTGCGCGGCGTCGACGGTGCCGCTCGCGCAGCCCGGCATCGGCCTCTACACGTGTCAATGCTGGACTCCATCAATTACCTTCTGCGGGCCCTGGAGCGCACCTAGACTGTGGAACGCCCGACTCCGCCATACGAAACCGTATGGCGTTGCTCCCCTTCTGGAGGACACGTCCAGTGCCCCCGTCAGCCGAGCCGCCTTCCCCGCCGGAACGACACGAGTCGCGGCACCACGTCCAGACCACCCTCGAACGGCTGATCCGGCTCCAGCAGAGCCGGCGCGTGCACGGCGAACTGACCACCGCCTCGCGGGCGCAGGTCTCGCAGCCCGCCGTGGTGCTGCTGACTCGCTTGCAGGCGGGCGGCGGCGGGCTGGCGATCGGCGATCTGGCCAAGCTGGCCCGGATGGACATGTCGCTGGTCAGCCGGGAGCTGCGCAAGCTGGAGGCGGACGAGCTGGTCACCCGGACCACGGACACGCGCGACGGGCGGATCACCCGGGTCGGCCTGACCCCCAAGGGCCGAGGTGTGGTGCGGCGGTTGCGCCGGGTGCGCGACCGGCACTTCGAGGAGGCACTGTCCGGCTGGACGGACGACGACCTCGCGCAACTCGGCGCGCTGATGGGCCGGTTCGTCGACGATCTCTCGGCGGTGCGCTATCGAGAGGCCGACGACCCGGCCTGACCCGAGGCGGGGCGCGCCCCCACTTCCCCTTCCGTACGCTTCACCGTCTCCGTCCGTCTCCGTCCGTCTCCGTCCGTTTCCGACGGTCTTCGTTGCGGGTGGCTCGGCTGGACACGGATTGTGCGTCCAGCAGACTGTGTCGCGGGACCGGGTGGTTGCCCGGTGTTCGGCCGAACTCGCGCGCCTACGAATGCGCGTGCCGAGGTGCGGGCGAGTCGGGCGAAGTGGGCGACGTGGGCGGTTTGGGTCAAGTGAAAAGAGGACGCACCGTGGGAGAGCTGCACTGGGCCGGCCACGACCGCATCCGGCTCGGGTGAGCGCGGTGTTGCGCGGTACGGGCGTCGCGCCGGGTTCCGCGGTCGGCCGGCTCGTGGTGGCCCGGGTCGGTGAACCGCGCGGGGTGCCGGCCACGCCGCCGCCGGCCGGGATCCCCGAGGCGTTGGACACGGTGGCCCGGCATATGGACGACCTGGCCGGGGCGTTGCGGACCCGGGGGCGGGCGGCGGAGGCGGACGTCGTCGAGTTCGCCGCGCTGATCGCCCGGGACCGGGAACTGCGCGACGGCGCGGCCCGCCGACTCGCGGCCGGGCTCGCGCCGATCGACGCGCTGGCCGCTGCGGTGCACGAATTCGCCGAGCTGGTGGCCGGGTTCGACGACGAGCTGCTCGCCGAGCGCGCGGTGGACGTACGCGACGTGGGCCGGCAGGCCGAGACGCTGTTGCGCGGCGAGGATCCGACGGGGGGTCGATTGCCGGGCGGGGCGCCGGCGGTGCTGGTCGGCACGGAGTTGGCCGCGCTGGATCTGCTGCGTGGGGTGCGGCCGGCGGCGGCGGTGTCCGAGCGGGGTGGACCGACCGGGCATCTGGCCATCGTGGCCCGCTCGTTGGGGATTCCGCTGGTGCTCGGCATCCCGGTAGCGGCGCTGGCCGAGCTGGCCGAGGAGCTGATCCTGGTGGACGGCGAGGCGGGCACGGTCGAGGTCAACGCGGGTGCCCGGGTGCGGACCATCCCGGCGTCTCGGCGGGTGCCCGGCGGCGGGGCGGGGCAGGCGATCACCCGGGACGGACGCCGGATCCGGGTCCGGGCCAATGTCGCGACCGTGACGGACGCCCTCGCGGCGGGCGCGGAGGGTTCCGAGGGGGTCGGCCTGCTGCGTACCGAACTGCCTTTCCTGGCCGAGGAGTTCGGCTGGCCGGACGAGGAGCGGCAGGTGGCCGCGTTGGCGCCGGTGTTGGCCGCGGTGCCGCCGGGGCCGGTGGTGGTCCGCACCTTCGACTTCACCGGCGACAAACGTCCGCCGTTCCTGCGGGACCGGCGCATCACGCTGCCCGGACCGGACGCGCTGCTCGCGCAGTTGCGCGCCGTCATGCGGGCGGCGAGCGATACGGGGGTCGAGGTGGCGCTGCTGTTGCCGATGGTCGACCATCCCCGGCGGATCAAGCATGTCCGTGTGTTGTTGGCCGAGGCGTGTGCCGGGTTGGGGCTGGCACCGCCGCCGCTGGGCGCGATGGTCGAACTGCCCCAGGTGTTGGACCAGGTGGACGACCTGGCCGAGCACGCCGACTTCCTGTCGCTGGGCACCAACGACCTGACCTCGCGGCTGCTCGGGTTGCGCCGGGACGATCCGCGGCTGACGCCGGCGTCGGCGGCCGATCCACGTGTGCTCGACGCGATCGCGCGGACGATCCGGGCGGGGCACGCGCATGGGCGGGCGGTGTCGTTGTGCGGGGACGCGGCGGCGGATCCGGCGGTGTTGCCGCACCTGGTCCGGCTCGGTTGTGATGCGGTGTCGGTGGCGCCCTCGGCGCTGGCGCTTGTGCGGGCGGTGGTTCGGGGTTGTTTTGCCCACCCGCCCACCCGTCACCTCGGGTGCGATGGCTGGGGTTTTTGAGGCTTCGGGGCGGCCTGATGTGGCCCGGAGGCGGTGTCCGGGGGGCGAGATTCTTCGGGTATTTGGTGGGCTTGATTGATTTCGGCTTTGATAATGGCGATATGGGGAAGACGTATGCGCACATAGACGACCGTCTGCGTAAGTTCATCGAGGCCCAGCCGGTCTTCTTCGTCGCGAGCGCGCCGCTCGCCGAAGACGGCCATGTCAACGTGTCGCCCAAGGGGCGCGCCGGCACGCTCACCATCCTGGACGAACACACCGTGGCCTACCTGGACTTCGGCGGCAGCCACGCCGAGACCATCGCGCACCTGCGGGAGAACGGCCGGATCACGCTGATGTGGTGCGCGTTCGAGGGCCCGCCGAAAATCGTCCGGGTACACGGCGTCGGCGAGGCGGTCTTCCGCGACGACCCACGCTTCACCGACCTGGTTGCGCGCTTCGGCGACGCGGACGCGGACGGGCTGCGCGCGGTCGTGGTGGTTCGGGCCAAGTTGATCAGCGACACGTGCGGCTACGCGGTGCCGTTCATGGACTACCGCGAAGAGCGCACGCTGCACGAGGAGTTCATGTCGCGCAAGACGGACGAGGAGTTCGTCGAGTACACGAGCAACAAGCCGTACAACGTGGCCAGCATCGACGGCTTGCCGGCGGTACCGCTGCCGCTGCCACTGCGTGGGTAGTCGGTAGCGGTAGCGGTAACGGCAGCCGTAGCTGCATGTGGCCGGCCGGGCGTGGTTGGTTCAGCCGGGGAAGTGGATGTACATCCGGCCCCGGGTCGCGTTGAGCTTCGGGTCGGAGAGTGTGGAGCTGGCCTGCGCGTGCGTGGTGAGTCGTCGGCCGTGCCGAGACGTTTTGGCTCGCCGGCGCTTTCGCTTCCGGTCTCGTTTCCGCTGAGTGGAATGCCGGCGAGGGGCGGGCGGCCTGGAGGCGGCACCGTGTGGGAGGGACATCGCCGCCGGTGCGCAGGGGAGAGAGGCTGTATGAACGGGCTCGAGGACGTCTACCTCGTGGATGCCGTACGCACGCCGATCGGTCGCTACGGCGGCGCGCTGGCCGGGACACGGCCCGACGACCTGGCCGCGACCGTGCTGCGCGCCCTGCTCGACCGTGCGCCCGAGTTGGATCCGGCGCGGATCGACGACGTGGTGTTCGGCGCGGCCAACGGAGCCGGTGAGGACAACCGGGACGTGGCGCGGATGGCCGTACTGCTCGCCGGGCTGCCCACCTCGGTGCCCGGCGTGACGGTGAATCGGCTGTGCGGATCGGGCCTGGAGGCGGTGATCCAGGCCGCCCGCGCGGTCGCGGTCGGCGACGCGTCGATCGTGGTCGCCGGCGGCGTCGAGTCGATGTCGCGCGCGCCGTGGGTGCTGGCCAAGCCGGGCAACGGCTATCCCGCCGGCCACGAGACGCTGCACTCGACCACGCTCGGCTGGCGGCTGGTCAACCCGAGGATGCCCGCCGAGTGGACGGTCGGCCTGGGCGAGGCGACCGAACAACTGGCCGCGCGGCACGGGGTGACCCGCGAGGCCCAGGACGCCTACGCCGCTGCCTCGCATGCCAAGGCGGACGCGGCCTGGACCGCCGGTGCGTTCGCCGCCGAGGTGGTCCCGGTTCCCGGCGTCGAACTGCCCCGGGACGAGTCGATCCGACCCGGCAGCACGCCCGAGGTATTGGCCGGTCTGAAACCCTCGTTCCGTCCGGACGGCACGATCACCGCCGGTACCGCCTCGCCGCTCAACGACGGCGCCGCCGCCGTCCTGGTGGCCGACGCGGCGGGCCTGCGCGCACTCGGCCGGGAGCCGCTCGCCCGGATCACCGCGAGCGGGGTGCACGGCGTCGACCCGCGCTACTTCGGCATCGGCCCGGTCGAGGCGGCCCGCCGGGCGCTGGCCAAGGCCGGTCGCGGCTTCGCCGACCTGGACATGGTCGAGCTCAACGAGGCGTTCGCCGCGCAGTCGCTCGCCTGCCTCGGCGAATGGCCGGAGCTGGACCCGGCCGTGGTCAACCCGCTCGGCGGCGCACTTGCCCTCGGCCACCCGCTCGGTGCCTCCGGCGCCCGGATCCTGGGCACGCTCGCCCACCAACTGCACCGCCGCGGCGCCGGGTTCGGGCTGGCCGCGCTGTGCATCGGCGTCGGGCAGGGCCTCGCCGTCACGCTGGAGAAGTGAAGTGAGGGAACCTTTGATGAGCACCGGCCAAGCGCATGTCGCCGGCCCACCGGATCGATCCGTGCCCGGCGAACCACCGCGCCGGTTGCCCGAGTTCGCGTTCGCCGCCTACAAGAGCACCGAACTGCGCAGCCCCGCCCAGCCGTTGGTGATCCCGCCGAGTGGCGACACCGAGCTGACCGGGCCGGTCTTCGGCCCCGCCGACGTACATCCCGCGGATTTCGACCTGACCCGGCAGCATGTCGGCGAACCGCTCGGCGAGCGGATCGTGGTCACCGGGCGGGTGCTCGACGAGTCCGGCCGGCCGCTGGCCGGTCAGCTCGTCGAGGTGTGGCAGGCCAACGCGGCGGGCCGCTACCGGCATTCGGGCGATCGGCATCCGGCCCCGCTGGACCCGAACTTCACCGGCGCCGGTCGTTGCCTGACCGACGCCGACGGGCACTATCGGTTCGTCACGATCAAGCCCGGCGCGTACCCGTGGCGCAACCACCACAACGCGTGGCGGCCCGCGCACATCCACTTCTCGCTGTTCGGCACGGCCTTCACGCAGCGTCTGGTGACCCAGATGTACTTCCCCGGCGATCCGCTGTTCGTCCACGACCCGATCTTCAACTCGGTTCGGGACGAGCGGGCCCGACGGCGGTTGATCGCCGGGTTCGACCTGGACACCACCGAGAGCGAGTGGGCGCTGGGCTATCGGTGGGACATCGTGCTCGGCGGCGCGAGCGCGACCCCGAGGGAGGACCACCGGTGAACACGTGGCCGAGCGACGCGGAGAGCGGTACGCCGAACCGGGACGGTGGACTGACGCCGGCGCAGACCGTCGGGCCGTTCTTCGGCTACGCGTTGCCGTTCGTGGGGGGACCGGAGTTGGTGCCGCCGTACGTACCGGGGGCGATTCGGGTGCACGGGACGGTGTACGACGGGGCCGGTGTGCCGGTTCCGGATGCCGTACTGGAGATCTGGCAGGCCGATCCGGCGGGCCGACTTCCGCAGGCGCCCGGCTCGTTCGCGCGGGACGGGGCGACCTTCACCGGGTGGGGGCGGGCGGCGGTGGACCGGCTGGGCCGGTACACGTTCAGCACCCTGCGACCCGGTGCGGCCGGCGGCGACGCCAATCCGTATCTGGCCATGTCGGTCTTCGCGCGCGGCATGTTGCGTCGGGCGGTGACCCGGGTGTACTTCCCCGAGGACGACCGACGCGCGGACCCGCTCTTCTCGGTGGTTCCGGCGACCCGGCATGAGACGCTGATCGCGGTGCGGGAGGAATCGGGGTCCTACCGCTTCGACGTGCGTATCCAGGGCGAGCGGGAGACGGTTTTCCTTGCTGTTTGACGCTGACGCTGACGCTGACGTTGGTGCTGCCGGCGGTGGCGATGCCGGTGGCGATGCCGGTTTTATGGACGCCGGGCTGCTTGAGCCGGTTCGGGCCGGGACCGCCGTCGAGGCGGCCACGAGCGACGCGGCGCAGTTGCGGGCGCTGCTCGAGGTGGAGGCCGCGCTGGCCCGGGCCCAGGCCCGGATCGGGCTGATCCCGCCCGCCTCCGCCGCCGCGATCGACGCGGTGGTCGCCCGGGGCCGCTTCGAGGCGGTCGACCTGGCTCGGCGGGCCCGCGAGGCGGGCAATCCGGTGGTGCCGCTGGTGCGCGAGTTGACCTCGGCCGTGCGCGCGCTCGATCCGGCCGCCGCCGAGCATGTGCACCTGGGCGCGACCAGCCAGGACATCGTGGACAGCGCCGCGATGCTGGTGGCCGCCCGGGCCCTGGACGTCACGCTGCCCGACCTGGCTCGGACCGCCGCCGCGCTGGCCCGGTTGGCCGAGCGGCATCGGTACACCGTGCAGGCCGGTCGTACGCTCACGCAGCACGCGGTGCCCACGACGTTCGGGCTGGTGGCCGCCGGGTGGTGTGTGCTGGTCGGCGACGCGTACGCGCGGACCCGTGCGGTTCGGGACGCGTTGCCCGCGCAGCTCGGTGGTGCGGCGGGCACGCTGGCCTCGTTCGGCGCGTCCGGGATCGCGCTGCTCGGGCCGTTCGCGGCCGAACTCGGGCTGGCCGAGCCGGTGTTGCCGTGGCATACGCTGCGTACGCCGATTCTGGACCTGGCCGGCGCGCTGGCCCAGGTGACCGGGGCGCTGGGGAAGTTCGCGGGGGATGTCGCGCTGCTCGGGCAGACCGAGGTGGGCGAGGTGGCCGAGCCGGCGGGCGCGGGCGCGGGGCGTGGTGGATCGTCGGCGATGCCGCACAAACGTAATCCGGTGTTGTCGGTGCTGATCGTGTCGGCCGCGCGGCAACTGCCCGGGTACGGGTCGATCCTGGCCGCGTCGATGGCAGGTGCCGAGTATCAGCGGCCGGCCGGGGCGTGGCACGCCGAGTGGCAACCGTTGCGCGCGGCGCTGCGGCTGGCCGGTGGCGCGGCCGAGACGGCGGCCGAACTGGCCGAAGGGCTGGTGGTCTTCCCGGACCGGATGCGGGCCAATCTGGAGCTGACCCACGGGCGCATCGTGTCCGAGCGGTTGGCCGCGGAGTTGGCCGTCGGGGTGGGTCGCGACGAGGCGCGGCGGATGCTCGGCGAGGCATCGGGGACCTCGGCGCGGACCGGCCGGCACCTTCGTGATCTGCTGGGGCGGTTGGACGAGGCGGTCTTCGACCCGGCGGCCTACCTCGGCTCGGCCCCGGCGCTGCTCGACCGGGCGCTCGCGCACCACCGCACCGTGTTCCACGCGCACGAAGAGAAGGATCAATGACGATCGCCACGCTCAACCACCGCTTCGACGGTCCCGCCGACGCTCCGGTGCTGATACTGGGCCCCTCGCTCGGCACCGAACTGGGGATGTGGGACGCGCAGATTCCGGAGTTGTCCCGGGAGTATCGGGTGCTGCGCTACGACCTGCGCGGGCACGGGAGGTCGCACCCGGTGCCGGGGACCGCTTCGGTCGGCGATCTGGTGGGTGACGTTCTCACGCTGGCCGACTCGTATGGCATCAAGCGGTTCGCCTATGGCGGTGTCTCGCTGGGCGGTGCGGTGGGTCTGTGGATAGGGGCGCATCACCCCGAGCGGTTGACCGCGCTGATCGCGTGTTGTTCGTCGGCGTGTTTCGGCGCGCCGGAGGCATGGCGGGAGCGGGCCGCGACGGTGCGGGCCGAGGGGATGCGGCAGCTGGCGGATGTGGTGATTCGACGGTGGTTCACGCCGGAGTATGTGGAGCGGGAGCCGGCTGCGGTGCAGCGGGTCCTGGACATGTTGTACGCGTGTCCGCCGGAGGGCTATGCGGGTTGCTGCGACGCGCTCGCGGGCTATGACCTGCGGGGCGAGTTGGGCCGGATCACCGCGCCCACGTTGGTGATCGGCGCTTCGCGGGACCCGTCCACGCCGATGCCGCACGCCCGGGAACTGGCTGCCGGGATCGCGGGTGCGACGTTGGTCGAGGTGGAGGATGCGGCGCACCTGGCGAACATCGAGCAGGCCGAGGTGGTTACGGCGGCGATGACGGCGCATCTGGCGAGGGTGGCGGGGGTGGCGCGGTGAGTCACGCGGAGGGGCACGTGGAGGGTCGCGTGGGGGTTACGCGGAGGGGCGTGTGGAGGGGCATGTGGAGGGGCGCGCGGTGAGTCACCCGGAGGCGTACGCGGAGGGGATGCGGGTCCGGCGCGAGGTGTTGGGTGACGCGCACGTGGACCGGGCGGTCGCGGGGACGAGCGAATTGACCGCCGACTATCAGGATCTGATCACGCGTTATGCGTGGGGGGAGATCTGGACTCGGCCGGGACTCGATCGGCGTACGCGGAGCTGCATCACGCTCACGGCGTTGGTGGCGCGCAACCACATGGACGAGTTGGCGATGCATCTTCGCGCGGCGCGCACGAATGGGTTGAGCTGGGACGAGATCAAGGAGGTGCTGTTGCAGGCGGCGATCTATTGCGGGGTGCCGGCGGCGAACAGCGCGTTCGGGGTGGCGGAGCGGGTGCGGGGGGAGCTGGGGGAGTAGGCCGGCCTGCGGTTGGGTGGGCGGGCTTGCCGGGCCTGCGGCCGGCTTGTCCTCAAACGCCGGACGGGCTGGAATTTGGGCTGGGTTGGCGGGTTGGGTTGCGGTGTTGTGTGCCGGGCCTGCGGCTGGCTTGTCCTCAGGCGCCGGACGGGCTGGTTTTTGCGGTGACTCGGCGGGTTGGGCTGTGGTCTTGTGTGCCGGGCCTGCGGCGGGCTTGTCCTCAAGCGCCGGACGGGCTGGATTTGGGCTGAGTTGGCGGGTTGGGTTGCGGTCTTGTGTGCCGGGCCTGCGGCGGGCTTGTCCTCAGGCGCCGGACGGGCTGGATTTGGGCTGAGTTGGCGGGTTGGGTTGCGGTGTTGTGTGCCGGGCCTTCGGCCGGCTTGTCCTCAAGCGCCGGACGGGCTGGTTTTTGCGGTGACTCGGCGGGTTGGGCTGTGGTCTTGTGTGCCGGGCCTGCAGCCGGCTCGTCCTCAAGCGCCGGACGGGCTGGATTTGGGCTGAGTTGGCGGGTTGCAGTGCGGTGTGCCGGGCCTGCGGCTGGCTTGTCGGCAAGCGCCGGACGGGCTGGATTTTGGGCTGAGTTGGCGGGTTGGGTTGCGGTGTTGTGTGCCGGGCCTTCGGCCGGCTCGTCCTCAAGCGCCGGACGGGCTGGAATTGCGGTGACTCGGCCGGGTGGGCTGCGGTGCGGTGCGTCGGGTCTGGGGTGGGCTTGTCCTCGGGCGCCGGACGGGCTGGGTTCTTGTGCCGGTTCCGTGGGTGGCTGCGGTTGGTGGGTTGGGTGTTGGTGGGCTCGGTGGTCTGGGCTGTGGTGCTGTGTGCCGGGCCTGCGGTGGGCTTGGCCTCAAGCGGCGGACGGGCTGGGTTTTTGGGCTGAGTCGGTGGGTTGAGCTGCGGCCGGCTTGGCTTCCGGTGTCGGATGGGCTGGATTGTTGGTTTGGCTGATCGGGATTGTGGTCGGCTGGGTGTTGGGTGGTTTGTGGGGTTGGGGTTTGGTTGGGTTGGGGGATTGGGGGTTGGTGAGTTTGGAGGTGTGTTGATGGCGCCCGTGTCGGTTGCCGGCAAGGTGATGGCCATTCTTGGGGCGTTTGCGGCCGGGGATGGGCGGTTGACGCTTACCGAGGTTTGTCGGCGGGCCGATCTGGCGTTGGCTACCGGGCATCGGCTCGTGGGGGAGTTGGTGGGCGGTGGGTTTTTGGAGCGGCTCGATGATGGGTCGTATCGGGTTGGGATGAAGCTCTGGCACATCGGCGCGCAGGCGCATGCCGCGACCGATCTGCGGGATTTGGCGCTGCCGCACATGGAAGATTTGTACGAGGCTACGCATGAGAATGTGCAGCTTGCGGTGTTGCGGGACGGCAAGGCGCTGTATCTGGAGCGGCTGCGCGGGACCCGGTCGATGCCGATCGTCACTCGGGTGGGTACCAAGTTGCCGTTGCATGCGACGGGGGTCGGGAAGGTGCTGCTCGCCTATGCGCCCCGGCAGTTGCGGGAGCGGGTGTTGGGCGGGCCGCTCGCGGCGCATACCGGGCGCACCATCACCGACCCGGGCCGGCTGCGGGAGTGTTTGGCGGAGGTACGGAGAAGTGGTGTGGCCACCACGTCCGGGGAGATGACCGTCGGCGCGCATTCGGTGGCGGCGCCGATTCGGGATCGGCATGACACGGTGGTGGCCGCGTTGTCCCTGGTGACCGGGCGGCGGACGGCCGATCTGCGGCGGTTGGTGCCGAGTGTGACGACGGCGGCTCGGGCCTTGTCGCGGGATGTGGCACTGCACTGGTCGGGCAGCGGGGACATCGGTGGGGACGAGGGCGCGGGCGGGGACTGTCACCCACGTGGGTGATGGTCCCCTACGTGGGTGACAGTCCCGCCCAGGCCCCCGCCCCCGGGCTCCCTCCGCGCGTGCGGCGGTCAGAGCTTCAGCATGGCCTGGACGAACGCCCGGTACTTGTGCAGCGCGAGCCGCAGTTGCTCGGTGTCGTCCCCGGCCGCGCGCCGGATCTGGTCCAGTTCGGCGCGCCGGACCTGGATCGCGTCCACGGCCGACTTGGCGATCTGCGCGGCCACTTCGTCGGCGTCGGACACCGCGTCCGAGGGGCCGTCCACGAAGGCCACCAGGGTTTCCCGGAAGCGGGCCTGCAACTCGTCGCCGGTGTCCCGGTCGAGCAGGGGTTCGGCGTGCACGGCGGTGCGGCGCGTCGATTTGCGGGCGGTGGCCGTGCGGGGCGCGGGAGTTCGGCTCGCGGGCGGGCCCGAGGGGGCGGGTGGCGCGCTCTTCCCGACGACCCGGACCGGCAGTACCGACGTGCCATAGGGCTCCACGTCGTCGTGCGGTCGGTGCGGTTCCGGCGGGAGCGCGACCGGGGTCGGCGGTGGTTCGGTGGGCGCCGGCGGTATCCCGTCGGAACCCGGGCCGGGACTGTCGGTCACGCGCGCCTGCCGGGTGGCGCGGTTTCGGTCGCCGCGTTCGACGACGGGCGCGTCGTCGCGGCCGGGACCGGTGGCGCTCGGCCCGGTCGGCGGATTCTGCTTGCGCATCGGTGTGGGTCCTCTCGTCCGGTACGACTGGGCGATGGCGCCGTTCCTGCGGGGGCCGTGGCGGTGTGCGCGGCGGTACGACCGTCCTTGGTGGTGGTGCGCGGTGGTGCGGGTGTACGCCGGTCAGTTGTGGTTCGGCTCGGTCGTGTCGACCGGGATCGGCGGTGCGTCGGTGGGCATTGCGCGCGGGCGGTGGTACGGCCGGCCGAGTAGGTCGGTGAACAGGGCTCGGTGGTGGATCATGGCCAGGCGCAGGTCCTCGGTTTCGGCGTGGCCGGCCTCGCTGCGGCGGGCGATCTCGTGTGCCGTGCGGTAGTGCTCCAGCGTGTGGCCGTGCTCGACGGACAGCAGTTCCATGCGCTTGTCGTGCGCGCCGGTGGGGTAACCGCGTTCGTGCATCAGCCGGGTGATCAGCTCGTCGGCCGCCTGGACCGCGTCGTCCGGAGCGTCGACGAACCGCTCCTGGACCTCGGTCCACTCGGCGGCGTACGCGTCGCACGCGGCCGGGTCCAGCGGCTTGACGTCCAGCTCACGATGCCGGCGCTCGCGGTCGGTCAGGTCGCGCTCGGCCACCCGGCGGTCGCCGTACTGTTCGATGGCCCGGTCGTACTCGGGGCCGAAGCGGGTTTGCAGGTGCCTGCGGCGCAGTACGAGGCGACCCGCGAGGCCGGCCGCGGCGGCGAGGGCGAGGACGATCACCACGATCAGGATGACGGTCGTGGTCGTGGTCGTGTTCACGGGGACTCCCGGATGGTGGGTCTCGATCTCGGGTGGTGCCTTTCGGTGGAACCGCGGATCTACTCCGTATTTCCGGCTATCTCGGAGCTTTCCGTGTGTGCTCGACATCTCATGCCTTGCCGGACCCGGGCGGGCCAAACTCCGCCCGCCGTACCGGGTTTCCGGTCACCGGAAGGGGAGCGGGTGGCCGGTGCGCGCGATGGGCGAGCCTGGGGCGGATCGGTACCGGCGGGACGAGGAGCGGGCGGATGCGGACACAGGTCGCGATCATCGGTGCGGGTCCGGCGGGTCTGCTCCTGTCGCAACTGCTGCACGACCGGGGGATCGACACGGTGGTGTTGGAGGCGCGCGGTCGGGACTACTGCGAGCGGCGGCAGCGTGCGGGCATGTTGGAACAGGCCACGGTCGATGTCCTGCGTGCGGCCGGTGCGGCGGATCGCCTGGATCGTGAGGGCCTCGTGCACCACGGGATCCATCTGCGCTTCGCGGGTACGGACCGGCACATCGACTTCCCGAGCCGGACCGGCGGGCGATCGGTCACCGTCTACGGGCAGACCGAGATCGTCAAGGACCTGATCGCCAAGCGGGTGGCGGAGGGAGCGCGGCTGTACTTCGACGCGCCGGTGACCTCGATCGAGGGCATCGACGGGGACGCGCCGCGGGTCCGGTTCGTGCGGGACGGGGTCGAGGAGGTGCTCGACTGCGAACTGATCGCGGGCTGCGACGGCTTCCACGGGGTGTCCCGGGCGGCGATCCCGGCCGACGTGCTGAGGACGTACGAGCGGGTCCATCCGTTTGCCTGGCTGGGCATCCTGGCCGAGGTCGCGCCGTCGACGGACGACCTGATCTACGCGTACAGCGAACGCGGCTTCGCGCTGCACAGCATGCGGTCGTCGGAGGTGAGTCGGCTCTACCTCCAGGTGGCCCCGGACGCGGACCTCGCCGACTGGCCGGACGAGCGCATCTGGGCCGAGCTGCGGGAGCGGTTGGCGCTGCCGGGCTGGACGTTGGACGAGGGGCCGATCAGCGAGCGGAGCATCACGCCGATGCGGAGCTTCGTGGCGGAGCCGATGAGCTTCGGCAGGTTGTTCCTGGCCGGCGACGCGGCGCACATAGTGCCGCCGACGGGGGCCAAGGGGCTCAATCTGGCGATGGCGGATGTGCGGGTGCTGGGTGACGCGGTCGGCGAGTGGTACGAGCGGGGTTCGCGGGGTGGGCTGGACGCGTACAGCGACACGTGTCTGCGGCGGGTTTGGCGGGCCGAGCACTTCTCGTACTGGATGACGACGCTTTTGCACCTCGACCCGGGTGCGGCGGAGTTCGAGCAGCGTTGTCAATTGGCCCAGTTGGCCTATGTGGCGGATTCCGAGGCGGCGATGGACTCGCTGGCCGAGAACTACGTCGGCTACACGTGGGCCGACTGAACACGCCGGTGTCCCGGGGTGGCCTCAAGCGCCGGCCGGGCTACTTGGCCTCATGCGCCGGCCGGGCTGGATGTCTTCGGCCGACCTTGAGCGTTGGTCGCGCTGCGTTGGCCTCAAGCGCCGGCCGGGCTGAGTGGCCTCAAACGCCGGCCGGGCTGGATGTGTTCGGCCGACCCTGGGCGTTGGTCGCGCTGCGTTGGCCTCATGCGCCGGCCGGGCTGAGTGGCCTCAAACGCCGGCCGGGCTGAAAGTGTTCGGCCGACCCCGGGCGTTGCTTGCGCTGCGTTGGCCTCAAACGCCGACCGGGCTATCGACAGCCCGGCCGGCGCATGAGGCCAAAATGGAGGCCGCAGGCTCAGACGCTGACGCCGAAGTCCTTTGCGATTCCGGCCAGGCCGGAGGCGTAGCCCTGGCCGAGGGCGCGGAACTTCCAGTCGGTGCCCGCTCGGTAGAGCTCGCCGAAGAGCATCGCGGTCTCCGTCGACGCGTCCTCGGAGAGGTCGTAGCGGGCCAGTTCGGTGTTGTCGGCCGCGTTGAGGACGCGGATGAACGCGTTGCGGACCTGGCCGAAGGACTGCTTGCGGGTCTCCGCGTCGTAGACCGAGACCGGGAAGACGACCTTGTCCACGTCGGCGGGCAGGCCGGCGAGGTTGACCTTGATCTGCTCGTCGTCGCCCTCGCCCGCGCCGGTGCGGTTGTCGCCGGTGTGCTCGACGCTGCCGTCCGGGGTCTTCATGTTGTTGAAGAAGACGAAGTGCTGGTCGGAGTAGACCTTGCCGGTCGTGTTGACCACGATCGCGCTCGCGTCGAGGTCGAAGTCCTCACCCGTGGTGGTGCGCAGGTCCCAGCCGAGGCCGACGACGACCGCGGTCAGGCCCGGGGCCTCCTTGGTCAAAGATACGTTTCCGCCCTTGCTCAGGCTCACGGCCATGGATGGTGTCCTTCCAGAGGTGTGTGACGTCGCGGACGACGCTACTGCTACTGATCCGGACGTGTGGCACGCACGCCTAAGTTCCCGAACGCGCCGAAAGGGGCCGTCAAGGTGGCGGTGATCACCGGATGGGAGGCACGCCACGTTATTGACGGTTCGTCAGATCCGCCGTTCAATGGCGGGGACAAACAGGCATACGACTAATAGTCATATTCACCGGTGGTCATCTCCGGCCACGGATCCCTGGGGGCAGCCATGTCCAACGCAAGGACGTCGTCGTCGGCCGGGCTCGATCAGGCGCGGATGCGCCAGGTCATGGGCCACTTCGCGACCGGCGTCACGGTGGTCACCGCGAGCCACGACGGCGTACCCGTGGGCATGGCATGCCAGTCGTTCACGTCGTTGTCCCTGGACCCGGCGTACATCTCGATCGCCCCGGCGCTCACCTCGACCACCTACCCCAGGGTCCGCACGGCGGGCCGGTTCGTGGTCAACGTCCTGGCCGAGGACCAGCAGGACCTCTGTCGCGCGATGGGCCGCAGCGGCGGCGACAAGTTCGCCGGCGTCGACTGGACCCCCGCCGACAACGGCGCACCGCGGCTCGCCGGCGCGTTGGCCTGGATCGAGTGCGACATCGCGCACGAACTGCCCGGCGGGGACCACGTGATCGTGATCGGCGCGGTGACCGCCCTGGACCTGCCGCGGGACACTGCGCCGCTGCTGTTCCACCGGGGCCGGTACGCGCGCCTGGTCGCCGAATAGGCCCCGGCTCGGCTGTCCGCCGACCGATCCCCGACTGATCCCGACCGATCCCGACCGATCCCCGACCGGGTTTCGGCTCAGCCGCCCGCCGCCGGCAACAACCCGTCCGCCATGGCCACCGTGACGGCGGCGGTGCGGTCGTCCACGCCGAGCTTGTTGAACGTACGCAGCAGGTGTGTCTTGACCGTGGCTTCGCTGATGTACAACTCGCGGCCGATCTCGGCGTTGGTCATCCCGCGCGCGACCAGGCCGAGCACCTGCGTCTCGCGCGGGCTCAGCGCGTCCCGGACCGGCGCCTTCATCCGGGTGACCAGCTTGGCCGCCACCGGCGGCGCAAGGACCGTCTCGCCCCGGGCCGCGGCCCGGACGGCGGCGGCCAGTTCCGCCCGGGGGGTGTCCTTGAGCAGGTATCCGGTCGCGCCCGCCTCGACCGCGCGCACGATGTCGGTGTCGGTGTCGTACGTGGTCAGGATCAGGACATGGATCCCGGGCAACTCGCGGACGATCCGCCGGGTCGCGGTCACCCCGTCGGTGCCCGGCATGCGCAGATCCATCAGCACCACGTCGGGCCGCAGTTCGGCGGCCCTGTCCACAGCCTGTGCACCGTCCTCGGCGGCGGCGACCACCTCGAAGTCGGGCTCTGCCGCGAGCATGCCCGCCAATCCCTCGCGCACCACGGGATGGTCGTCGGCGATGAGAAGCCGGATCACTGCGGTACCTCCACGCGTACGGTCGTGCCCCGGCCGGGCGTCGAGTGCAATTCCACCTCGCCGCCGACCTGTGCGAGTCGGGCTCGCATGCCGGTAAGACCGTATCCCCCCTTCCCCGGCCCCGGATCGAAGCCCCGTCCGTCGTCGGTGACGGTCAGCCGGGTGGCGAACGGCCGGTAGGCCAACTCCACCGTCACCGAACCCGCCTCGGCGTGCTTGCGGATGTTGGCCAGGGACTCCTGCAGCACCCGGACCAGCACCACCTGCACCGTCGAGGACAACTCGTGCTCGGCGCCGCTGACCTTGAACGTCGCGGCCATCTCCAACTCCTCGCCGAGCCCGGCCACGGTTCGGCCGAGCAGGTCGGCGAGCGGCTCGATGGTGCCCTCGCCCTCGGCCGGCCCCTGGGCGGCGACCAGGGCGCGGGCCTCGGCCAGGTTGTCCCGGGCCACCCGCTCCGCCAGGTCCAGCCGCTTGCGGGTGGCCTCGGCGTCGGTGTCCACGGTGATCCCGGCCGCCTGGATCAGCATCAGGATGCTGGTGAAGCCCTGCGCGAGGGTGTCGTGGATCTCCCGCGCCATGCGCTCCCGCTCGACCCGCACCCCCGCCTCGTGGTGCGTGTCCGCCAGCTCGGCCCGGGTCGCCTCCAACTCGCGCACCAGGTTCCCGCGCTCCTCCACCCGGTCGGCGAGCCAGTTGATCAACCGGGCCATCATGAAGCTGAAGCCGAGCACGACCGTCACCTCGATCAGGAGACTGACGACCCGGTCCGGCGCCCAGTGCGCCTGCCGGGCCTGGAACGCGCCGTTCACGCCGAAGAGGCAGATGCACGCCAGCAACGCCCCAGTCATCGCCTCGATGAAGGTGAAGGTCAGCGGCATCAGGAGGTACATGATCAGGATTCCGTCGGGACGCGAGGCGCTGAGCGCGATCACCCCGGCGTACGCGACCAGCAGGTGTGCCCGGCCGCGTCGGTCCCAATCGGTCGGATCCACGCCGGGCGGCAACATCACCCAGAAGGCCACGGGCAGTGCGGCGATCACCACGAAACACCAGATCGGCTGGTCGTGACCGGCGAACTCGGCGGCGGTGATCGCGGCGAGGACGAAGTACGCGTAGCGGTACGCGGTGAGCAGCCTGGTCCCGAAGGCCCGCTCCTCCGGGTCGTAGTCCCCCGGAATGCCCACTGTGCTCAACGCTCGTTCTCGCTCCACCTGAAGGTCTTGATCCACACGACCAAGGCGACCACACCCCACGCGCCCAGCACCAGGGCCACTCGTCCCAGCTCCCAGGCGCCCGCCGGCTCGACCGCCCGGAACGAATCCGGCAGGAACACCGAGCGCATCCCCTGGGTGAGCCACTTGAGCGGGAAGAGGGCGGCGAACTCCTGGACGCTGTTCGGCAGTTGGCTGAAGCTGACGAACACGCCGGAGACGAACTGGAGCGCGGTGAAGGGCAGGATGATCACCGCGCCGTTGGCGCCCTTCCTCATCAGTCCGCTCGCGGCCAGACCGAACAGTGTGGCGACGGTCACCCCCAGGACGAAGACCCACACGAAGGTCAGCCAGCGCATCGGGTCGTGCGGCAGGGTCAGATCCAGCCACAGCACGCCGACCACGAGCAGCACCGCGACCTGGGCCAGGGTGACCGTGAGCACCTGGGCGATCTTGCCGAGCAGGTACGCCGCGGGCGGCATCGGCGTGCCGCGCAGCCGTTTGAGGGTGCCGTCCTGCCGTTCGGCGGCCACCGCGAGGGCCAGGCCCTGGAAGCCGACGGCGACGATGCCGACCGCGATCATGCCCGCCGCGTGTACCCGACTCAGCGGCACGTTCGTTCCGTCCACCGTGCCGCCGCTGATCAGGCCGAGCAGTACCAGCATCAGTACCGGCATCCCGAAGGTCACCGCCACCTGTTCGCGGTGCCGGGCGAACATCTTGAGTTCCAGGCGGGTGCGTTCCGCCACGAGGGCCGGCATCGACATCACTCGGCTCCGATCAGGTCGAGGTAGACGTCTTCGAGGGACGGGCGGGTGACGGTCAGTTCCGGTACCTCGCCGCCGAAGCGGGCGGCCAGCCGGGCCACGTCGGCGGCGGGTGCGGTGCTGCGGAGCTGGTGCGTACCCTCCGCGTCGCGCCAGCGCAGCGTCGACGGGGCCAGGTGCCGCCCGCCGAGCCGCTCGGGCGAGTCCACGTCGACGATTTGGCCGGCGCGGATCACCCCGACCCGGTCGGCGAGGTGTTCGGCCTCGTCCAGGTAGTGCGTGGTGAGCAGGATCGTGGTGCCGGTGTCCCGCAGGCCGGCGATCAGCGCCCAGAAGCGGCGGCGTACCTCGGGGTCGAAGCCGGTGGTCGGCTCGTCCAGGAAGAGCAGTTCGGGGTCGCCCAGGATGCCGAGCGCGACATCGAGCCGGCGTCGCTGGCCGCCGGAGAGGGCGCCGGCGCGGGCGTTTTGTTTGTCGGTCAGGCCGACTGCCTCGATCACCTCGTCCGGGTCGCGGGGCTTGGGGTAGTAGTGCGCGAAGTGCCGGACGCTTTCGCGGACGGTCAGCCCGGATACGTCCGCCGACTCCTGGAGCACGATGCCGATCCGGGCCCGCCAGCGTGGGCCGGCGGTCGCCGGATCCTGGCCCAGGACGGCCACTTCGCCGGCGTCGCGCGAGCGGTAGCCCTCCAGGATCTCGGTCGTGGTGGTCTTGCCCGCGCCGTTCGGGCCGAGCAGCGCGAAGATCTCGCCGCGACGGACGTCGAGGTCGAGCCCGTCCACGGCCGGTCGTCCCCGGTATTCGCGCCGGAGCCCGCGCACGGTGATCGCCGTTTCGGCGTCGGTGTGTTGCGCTGTGGGTTCCCCTGTCATGCCTCGACGATCCCGCGCGGGGGGTGGGGTGCGGGACGTACGAACGACGGACGCCGGTTGTCCACCGATCGACGGACAACGGGCGGCTGCGGTTTTGGCTCGCCGGGTCTGCGTTGTCCTCAAACGCCGGACGGGCTGGATTTGGTGGGCTGTGCGGTTTGGCTGCGGGTTGGCTTGCCGGGCCTGCGGCCGGCTTGTCCTCAAGCGCCGGACGGGCTGGATTTGGTTGGTTGCGTGGTTGGGCTGCGGTTGGTTTGCCGGGCCTGCGGCTGGCTTGTCCTCAAACGCCGGACGGGCTGGATTTGGTTGGCTGCGCGGTTCGGCCCCGGATTGGTTGGCTGTGGTGCGGCCCCCCGGCCTGGTTGTCCTTGAGTGCCGGATGGGCTGGAGCTTCAGGTTGCCCGGGCCGGTTCGGTGAGCTCCTCGGTGGATGTCGTAGGTGGCTGGGGGTCGGGCATTCGCCATGCGCAGAGCGCGGCGAGTGCCATCAGTACTGCTGCGCCCGCGAAGATCAGGTCGACGCTGGAGACGAAGGCCGAGACCGCGTCGGCGTGTTCGGCCGGGGCGAGGTGGGCGATTGCGGAGATGTCGCCGACGTCGCTCTTCGCCGCGAACGCGCGGCCCAGCAGGGTGCCGAACAGTGCGACGCTCAGCGTGCCGGTCAGCGACTGGAAGAAGCGGATGCCGGTGGTGGTGACGCCCAGCTGCGCCGCCGGCGCGGCCCGCTGTACCGCGAAGATCGCCCGGCCCACCAGTTGCCCGAACCCGAGGCCCAGAAGCAGGAGTTCGCCGCGCAGCACCCACAGCGGGGTGTCCGTGCCGAGCAGCGCCAAGGCGGCGAACGTGAGGGTGGCGAGTGCCGTACCCGTGATCAGCCCGGTCCGGGTCTGCCAGGGGAGCTTGCTTCCGACGATGCCCGCGATCATCATGCCGATCGCCATGAAGGCCAGGTAGGATCCCGCGCCGGTGGCCGTCACGCCGCGCGCCAGTTGGAGGTACATCATCAGGTAGACGATCGTGCCCAGCATCCCGGCGCCGGTCAGGCCCTGGAGCAGGAAGCCGTTGCGGATGTACGCGCTGCGGAACAGCGACAGCGGCAGGATCGGTACGGCGACCGTGGCCTGGCGGCGGACGAACAGCGCCAGGCCGACGACCGTCGTGACCAGCAGGCCGAGGATCAGCGGGGAATCCCACGCATATTCGGTGCCGCCCCACTGGCAGGCCAGGATCATCGCGCTCGCGAACACCGCGACCAGTGCCGCGCCGACGAAGTCGATCCGGGTCTCGGTGGTGGTGTGCTTGGGCAGTCGCAATATCCACACCGCGCCGCTGATGATCAGCACGCCGAGCGGGACGTTGACGAAGAAGATCATCCGCCAGTTGCCGTGATCGGCGAACACGCCGCCGATGAACGGCCCGAGCGCCATCCCGCTGCCACCCAGGATGCCCGCGAGCGCGCTCGATCCGCCCTTGTCGCCGGGCTTGCGCAGCTGTGCGATGACGACCATGGTGACGCTCATCAGGCCGCCGGCGCCGATTCCCTGGATCGCCCGGAAGGCGATCAACTGGCCCATGGATTGGGCGAGTCCGCACAGCACCGAGCCGAGCAGGAAGGTCCCGATCGCGGCGAGATAGACCTGCTTGGCGCCGAACGCGTCGCACAGCCGGCCATACAGCGGCAGCACCACGCTCGCGGCCAGGGAGAACGCCGCGACCAGCCACGCGACGTGGTCGACGCCGTGCGCCGGGTCGAGATCGTGCACGATCGGGACGATCGCGGCGGAGACGATGTTCTGGTCCAGGATCGCCAGCACCATCGTCAGCAGGCACAGGATGGTGCCGACGCGGCGTTGGAAGTCGGTCATCCCGTCGGGCTCGGTCGCGGCGTTCGGTGGGGTGTCCGTTGTGGTCTCTGCTGTGGTCTCTGTTGCGGTGTCGGTTGTGGTTTTCGGTGGGGGGCTCGATGGGAGGTTCGGTGGGGTCTTCGGCGTCGGCTGCGAACCCCGTGTCGTCTTCATGGCAGGACCATAGGATTGATTTTTAGGTCGGGTCAATCTTTTGGTTCGACCAATTTATCATCCTGGTACAGTCCTGCCATGACCCAGGAACCCGGGCTGCGCGAGCGCAAGAAGTCGGAGACGCGGAGCGCGCTGTGGCACACCGCAGTACGGCTGTTCCTGGAGCGAGGCTTCGACAATGTGTCGGTGGCCGAGATCGCGGCCGGTGCGAATGTGTCCAAGATGACCGTGTTCAACTACTTCCCCGCGAAGGAAGACCTGATCCTGGCGCCGATGGAGGCACACGTCGGCGAGCCGGCCCGGGTGGTTCGGGATCGGGCGGTCGGGGAGAATGTGATCGAGGCGCTGCGCCGGCACTTCCTGACCGCGCTGCGCGAGCGGGACCCGGTCGTCGGACTGAGCGACGACCCGAAGATCCTCAGTGTGCATCGGCTGATCCTGGACACCCCGACGCTGCGGCACGGCGCGATGGCGATGCGGGAGCGCAACGAGCACCTGTTGGTCGCCGAGTTCGAGCGGGTGGTCGGGCGGCCGGGCGACCTGGCCTGCCGGCTGGCGGCGAGTCAGATCCTCAACGTGCGGCAGATCCTGGTCGCCCGGACCACCGAACGACTGGCCGCCGGCGCCACCGCCGACGAGGTGTACCCGGTGGCGGTGGCCGAGGCGGAGGCGGCGTTCAAGCAATTGGCGGAGGGACTGGGGGATTTCGGTATGCGGGAGGGGTGAGTCGCCCCGCTCGGGTTCGGGCTCGGGCCAAGACTCAGGCTTGGGCTCGGGCCGCGCCTCGGTTCAGGTTGCGGCGCAGGTATTCGCCGGTCAACGAGTGTGCTGCGGCAAGCAGTTGGGTCGGAGTGCCCTCGAACACCACGGTGCCGCCCTGCTTGCCGCCGTCCGGGCCGAGGTCGATCACCCAGTCCGCGCGGCCGACCACGTCCAGGTTGTGCTCGATCACCAGCAGGGTGTTGCCGCCGTCGACGAGGCGGTCGAGGAGGGCGAGCACCGTGTCCACGTCGGACATGTGCAGGCCCGTGGTCGGCTCGTCGAGTACGTAGATGCCGCCGGTCTTGGGCAACTCGCCGGCCAGCTTGAGGCGTTGCCGTTCGCCGCCGGAGAGCGTGCCGAGCGGCTGGCCCAACGTGAGATAGCCCAGGCCGACTTCGGTGAGCGCGGCCAGGTGCGGGCGGATCCGCTTCTCGGTGAAGAACTCCTGCGCGTCCTCGACGGTCAGGGCGAGCACGTCGACGATCGACCTGCCGCGCAGCGGATACTTCAGCACCTCGGCGTCGAAGCGAAGTCCCTCGCAGCGTTCGCAGATCGTGGTCACCGGGTCCATGAAGGCCATCTCGACGGTGATCGACCCGCGCCCCTGGCAGGCCCCGCAGGCGCCGGCCGAGTTGAAGCTGAACAGCCCCGGCTTCTGCCCGCTCGCCTTGGCGAACAGGGCCCGGATCGGGTCCATGATGCCCAGGTGACTCGCGGGCATGGAACGGGAGTTGGCCGCGATGGCGGATTGGTCGATGACGATGGTCTCGGGATAGGCGGCGGCGAACACCTCGGAGACCAGGCTGCTCTTGCCGGAGCCCGCGACGCCGGTGAACACGGTGAGTACGCCGGTGGGGATGTCCACGTCGACATCGCGCAGGTTGTGCAGGTTGGCGCCGCGGATCGGGAGTCGGCCGGTGGGGACGCGGAAGTCGGTCTTGACCACCGTGCCCCGGTTCAGGAAGCGGCCGGTGAGGGTGTCCGTCCCGAGCAGTTCCTCGACGGTGCCGGCGAAGACCAGCTCGCCGCCGTGCGAACCGGCGTGCGGGCCCATGTCGATCACGTGGTCGGCGACGGCGATCACGTCCGGGTCGTGCTCGACGACCAGCACGCTGTTCCCCTGGTCCCGCAGTGCGACCAGGAGTTCGTTGAGCCGGTGCACGTCGCGCGGATGCAGGCCGACGCTCGGCTCGTCGAAGATGTACGTCATGCCGGTGAGGCTGGAGCCGAGGTGGCGGACCATCTTCAGACGTTGCCCCTCGCCGCCGGACAGCGTGCCGGTCTCCCGATCCAGGCTGAGGTAGGACAGGCCGATGTCGACGATCCGCCGCAGCGCCGCGGCGGCGGCCTCGGCGACCGGCCCGCCGATCGGGTCCTCGATCTTGGTCAACACCCCGATCAGATCGCCGACTTCGAGGGCGCAGTAGTCGGCGATGTGGTAGCCGTCGATGCGGGCGGCCAGTACGGCCGGATTGAGGCGGGCGCCGGCGCAGTCCGGGCACGGCCCTTCGGTCAGGTAGCCCTCGACGACCTCGCGGGTCTTGGCACTGAGCGTGGACACGTCGCGGTTGAGGTAGAGCCGGTCGAAGCGGTTGTACACGCCTTCGAAGGTCACGTTGACCGTGCCGTCGGGGGTGACCCACTTGAACTTGATCACCCGGTCCGGGTCGCCGCGGGTGAGCAGCGCGAACTCGGCGTCGGTGTAGTCCGCGAGCGGCTTGGCGTTGTCGAACAGGCCGGAGGCCTGGTACATCGCGACCGCGAGCAGGCCGACCCGGAACGCGCCGGTGTCCAACGACTTGGCGGTGTCCAACAGGCGTGCGTGGTCGGCCCGTACGGTCCGACCGAGGCCGGCGCAGGTGGGACACATGCCGCCGGGGTCGTTGAACGAGTACATCGCGGGGGTGCCGGCCGAGGGCTCGGCGATCCGGGAGAAGAGCACCCTGAGGAGCGGGTTGATGTCGGTCATCGTGCCCACCGTGGAGCGGGAGTTGGCACCGATCGGCTTCTGATCGACCACGATGGCCGGGGATACGTTCTCGATCGCGTCCGCGTGCGGGCGTTCGTGGCGGGGGAGGAACTTGCGCTCGAACGCCGAGAAGGTTTCGTTGAGTTGCCGCTTGGACTCGACCGCGACGGTGTCGAAGACGATGGATGACTTGCCGGATCCGGACGGGCCGGTGAAGACGACGATCCGGTTCTTCGGGATGCGCAGCGAGACGTCCTTGAGGTTGTTTTCGCGCGCGCCGGTGATGACGATGTCGTTGATCATGCGGCTCCGTAGGTCGTCCACGACGGGCTTCGGCGGGCCCGGATCGGTCGCGCGGGCCGGGCGGAGGCGCACGCGACGGAGTCAACGATCGTACGGGGGCGGGCCGACAGCCGGGTGCGGACCGCCGGCGCGAGCCGCGCGACGCTCGATCACGCCGCGGTCGCCGGGAAGTTCGCGCGCGATCGGGTCTGCGTCGGCGGTGTGTCGGCTGTGTGTGGCGGTGTGTGGGCGGTGTGTCGGTTGCCTGTCCGTTATCCGCCGTGCCGACCCTGAGGCGGGGTCAGTTCGTGGTGCGGCGTTGCGGGAGAGTGTCCCAACCCGTGGGCAGTGGGTTGAGATCGTCGTCCCGGGGCCACTCGTGCCGGCAGTCCGCACACAACCGAGGATGCGGTTCCATACGCAGCATCACGTGAATGCTCATGCACTGGGGGCATCGCATGGGCTCACGTCTGGGCTCCCGCTCGTACGTCATGCAACGAGGGTACGCGTCAGTTCTCTTCGAGGAACCACGCGGATTGGCATTCGACGCAGTAGCGCCGTCCGAGCGGCTGTTGCCGAATGATCACCCGGGTATCGCGACACACGGGGCAAATCCCACCGGCGTCGAGGGTGGTGTCCGGGGTGATGTCGTCCTCGGCGGGCACCACAGTGAACGCCTCGACATAGGCCGGGATCGGGGACAAGCCCTGGCGTTCGGCGTCCTCGATGATCGCGTCGGCCAGGTCGGCCAGGTCGAGCGCCCGAGCGATGCCCTCATGGCGTTGGCTCAGTTCCTCGTCGTCCATGGTTGCCCCCTCGAAAGTGGTCACGCTCATGATGCCTCCTACGCCTGTTGGTGTCCCGAGCCGGCACCGATCTTGGGCGGCGGGACGGGTCCGGCCGAGGGGGCGCGGGACCGCGTGGCGGTGGGGAGTTCGCCCGCGCGCACCCATTTCTCGGCGTGGTGTGGCGCGGCGCGAGGTGAGCGTGCGCGGCTTCACGAATGGCCCGATTCGATGCACACTGGCTGTAGTCGGGCTGTGACGCACTTCGAAGGAAGCCTATGGACGAGCACGTTGAACGACCTGATTCCGACCGGCCCGACGACCAGGGTGGTCGGTTGTTCGTGACGCAGGTCGAAGAGGGTCGGTGGTACGTCATTCCGGCGACGATCGCGGGCATTCGTGAGTCGCTGCCCGAGGGCCGGCGCGGCGACTTCACGAAGGCGATCGAGAACACCCCGGCGCGGGACATGCTCGCCACGATGGTGCGGTGGTCACGCTCCACCACCGACATGCAGGAGGCGGTGGAGCGTGTCCACGACTGGGTGCAAGGAATCCACGAGGAAGCCGAAGTACGCATGATCATGGGGGAGGACCGCGATGACGTACTCCGTACGGTGCAGTCCCGTCTCCGAGAAGGCCCGCCGCGACCTGAATCCGGCGCAGCGGCGGGATCTGGATAGCGGAATCGCGCGGATCGCCTGCGATCCCTACGGGTCCGGATCCAGTCCCACCTACAGCAAGGACCGGCGAGAGGCCACGTGCGGTTCGGTGTTCGTGGTCTACCAGATCACGGCAAGTGAGCTGGTGATTACGGTGGTCCAGGTCATCTGACGTCTGGCTTCAGCCGCACAAGGCCGTCTCCACGACGGCGTCGACGCGCGTCATGGCCGACTTGTCGGTCGGCTGGATCGTCACCGCGACGTTGGCCGCGCGGCCGTCGTCGGTGGCGCCGCCGCGGGTCTCGTAGCCCGGGAAGCTGCCGCCGTGGCCCCAGTAGAGGCCGCCGCGGCCACACGACAGCGGCTTGCTCACGAGTCCCAGTCCGTAGCGGGCGCCGGGGCCGAAGGTGCTCTCGGCGGGCACGGTGGTGCGCATCTGGGCGAGTTGGGCCGCCGGGAGGAGGCGGCCGGGGGACAGGAGCGCGGTGTAGAACCGGTTGAGGTCGGAGTTGGTGGAGATCAGCTGACCCGCCGCCCACGTCCACGAGGGGTCCATCTCGGTGATGTCGCGCAGTGGCGCGCTCGCCGACTCCCGGTCGTAGCCCTGGGGATGGGGCTCTCGGATGGTCACGTCACCGGGTGCGGGGAAGTAGGTGTGGCGCAGGCCGAGGGGCTTGATGATGCGCCGTTCCAGCTCCTTGGCGATGGGTCGGCTGGTGACCTTCTCCACGATCAGGCCGGCCAGCACGTAGTTCGTGTTGCTGTACTCCCACTTCTCCCCGGGGATGAAGCGGGCCGGGTGCCGGAGAGCGATGTCGACGAGTTCGAGGGGTTTGTAGTTGCGGAGTTGGAGGTCGTACTCGGTGTAGTTGGGCAGTCCGCTGGTCTGTTGCAGGAGCTGACGGACGGTGATGCGGCGTCCGTCGATCCCCTCGCCGCGGACCAGGCCCGGGAGGTAGGTGTCGACCCAGGCATCGAGGTCGATCCGCCCTTCGGCGACCAGTTGCAGCACGACCACCGCGGTGAACGCCTTGGTGTTGCTGCCGATTCGTACCTGCCCGTCCCTGGGTACCGGCGCGCCGGTGGCCAGGTTGCCGACCCCTGCGGTGTAGGTGTGGGTACGGCCGTCGCGGCCCTTGACGCTCGCCAGCGCGGCGGGCATGCCATCGGCGCTCACCAGCGCGTTCAGGCCCGGTTGCACGGCGTCCGGCCTGGTGGCGGCGGATGCCGAGGACGGCGCCAGGGCACCCATCGCCAGGACGCCGACCGCCAGCACGGCTACGCCCGAGACGGCTCCGCGTCGACCGCTCCGCCGCCGCCGCTGTTGCTGCGGCTGCGACTGCGGCTGCGGCTGCGGCTGCTCGGAAGAACCACGCCACTGCCACGCCTGCTGCCATGCCTGCCGCCACGCCTGCTGCTCACGCACGAGTCAACTCCTGGGAAATCATTGGGAATCCAGCGGTATGTGCCGAACCCAGGATGTCCCGATGCGCCCGCCCGGGGCGATCCCGCCACCCACCCGGCTTCAGGTAGGGCCAACCCCCCGGTGGGCCACGCCGAGGCGGCGGCGTTCAACGCCCGGTTGCCCAGTTCGGCGCCCAGGTCCCGGGGGCGTCGTGCCCGGTCGTCGTGGCGGCGAGGTGGGCGCGGAGGGTGGTCAGCGCGGGGTGCGGGTTGTCGCGGTGCCAGATCAGCGAGTGCGGGTAGACGGGCATCGGGTCGGTCACCGGGATGCGGCGCAGGCCGTGGTCGGCGGGCCAGACGAGGCGGGTGTGCCCGCCCATGAAGGTGGCCAGGGCCGGGGTGTCGGCGATGGTGTCGAGGAGCACGTCGGAGCCGAAGTTGGGGCCGGTCGCCTCGATGGTGAGGTCGAACTCGGCGACCAGGTCGTCATAGTAGGCGGCCCACTCCGAACCGGGGACGATGCCGGGCATCCAGATTCGGTGCCCGGCGAGCCGAGCGAGGGGTACCGACCGGGCGCGCGCCAACGCGTGCGCGGGGCCGGTGAGCAGCTGTAGCGGCTCGTCGAGCACCCGGACGGACTCGATGTCCTCGGGCAGGGGGGGTCGGCCGGGCGCGGTGACAGCGCGAAAGGATGCGTCGAGCGCACCGGACCGGATGCCGGCGACGGCCGTCTCGATGTCGAACAACATCAGCACGTCGAGGTCGATCTCGGGGTGCGCGTGGTGGAAGCCGCGCATCAGGCTCGACCCCGCGCCGCGCGAGCCGATCACGTCGACGCGCAGCGGCCGGCGGCCGGTGTGCACGGAGGCGACCGCGCGCTCGGCCACCCGCAGCAGTTCGCGGGCGTGGGGCAGGAACGCCTGGCCGTCGATGGTGAGTTCGGCGCCGCGCGGGGTGCGGGTGAACAGCCGTACGCCGAGGTCGCGCTCCAGTGCGGCGATGCGCTTGGAGACGGCCTGCTGGGTGATCGCCAGCTCGGCGGCGGCCTCCTGGAACTGTCCCGCGTCGGCAACGGCGACGAAGGTCCGGGCGGCGTCGAGATCCATGCGGACACCCTAGGGGTACAACCATTGGTTGTGGCCGAGCGGCTCCCCGGTTGTTTGATCCCCGGGCCCGGCGCTCGCTTTGATGTTTCCGATCGCGGATCGGTTGTGCGGTCGTGCGGGTTGCGCGGGTTATGCGGGTTGCGCGGGTTGCGCGGGTTGCGCGGGTTGCGCGGGTCGTGTGGGTCGTGTGGGTTGTGCGGATGAGTGACGGGGGCGTCGGACATGCGGAACGGGCACCGGATGGGGCATCGGCTGGGGCGGCGGTTCGGGTGGTTGTGGGGAGCGTACGGGACCAGCGCGCTCGGCACGTGGCTTGCCTTCGGCGCGTTCCCGCTGATCGCCATCCAGGTGCTGGACGCCGGGCCGGCGGAGGTGGCGGCGTTGTCCTCCGCAGGAGCGGCGGTGGGTGCGGCCGTGGCGGTGCCGCTCGGCCCGTGGGTGGAGTTCCGCCGCAAGCGGCACGTGCTGATCGGGATGGACCTGGTGCGGTTTGCGGCGCTGCTGACGATCCCGGCCGCGTTCGCGCTCGGCGTGCTCTCCTTCGTCCAGCTCCTGCTGGTCTCGGTCGTCGTCGCGGCGGCCGACATCACCTTCGGCGCCGCCTCCGGCGCGTACCTCAAGACGCTGCTGCCGGCCGAGGACCTGCTCGTCGCCAACGCCCGATTCGAGTCCACCGCCTGGACGACCACGATCATCGGACCGCCGCTGGGTGGCGCCGCGATCGGGCTGCTCGGTCCGGTGACGACGGTGGTGGCCGACGCGGTCAGCTACCTGCTCTCCGCCCTGGGCATCCGCGCGATCGGCGGCAAGGAACCGCGGCCCGAGCGCCGGGAGGTCGCGCGCATGCGGGCCGGGGACCTGCTCGACGGGTGGCGGTACATCCTCGCCGACGCGTCGCTGCGACCGCTGTTCTTCAACAGCACCTTGTTCAACGGCCTGTTGATGGCCGTCACGCCGCTCCTGACCGTCCTGATGCTCGGGCGGCTCGGGTTCACACCGTGGCAGTACGGCCTCGCCTTCGCCGCGCCCGCGATCGGCGGGTTGCTCGGTTCGCGGCTGGCCCGACCGCTGGTCGGTCGGTACGGGCAACACCGGGTCCTGGTCGTGGCCGGTACGCTGCGCGCGCTCTGGCCGGTCGGGCTGGCCTTCGTGGGGCCGGGGACCGGCGGACTGCTCCTGGTGATGGGCGTCGAGTTGGGACTGATCTTCTGCTGCGGGGTCTTCAACCCCGTCTACTCCACCTACCGCCTCGAACGCACCGCGACCGACCGGGTCGCCCGCACCCTGTCCGCGTGGTCGGTGACGAACAAGGCCACGACCGCGCTCCTGACCGCCCTCTGGGGCGTGCTGGGCAGCCTGCTCGGCCCGCGTACGGCCATCGGCCTGGCCGGCGTGCTTCTGCTGGCGACTCCGCTGCTGCTGCCTCGAGCGCCCCGGAGGGATGCTCCGGAGCGCTCCGCGTGGTCGGGTCAGGCGGCGTTGTGAGGTTTGCCGAACTCTTCGATCAGGACCGGGTATTGCTCCCCGCCGTGGCCGGCGGCGATGGCGTTCACGCCCGGTGAGGCATCACTTCGGTCGGCTGCTCACGCGCTCGGGGGCCCGGAAGCCGACCAGGCGGGCAATCCCATGCTCAACGGCCTTCCAGGACCCTTGGAAGGTCAGGACGGCGACCGAGGTGGTCGGGAATCCACTGCGGTTCATCCGCGCGAGCAAGTCGCCCTCGCTCTCGCCCGCAAGGGCATCGGCGAGCCCATGCATGCCGGGATTGTGGCCGACCAGCAGCAGATCCGTGAGCTCGTCGGATGCCTCGTTGAGCACCGCGATCAGCTCACCCACCGAAGCCTCGTAGAGGCGGTCTTCATAGACCGTCCGGGGGCGCTGCGGTAGTTCGGCAACCGCGAGCTTCCAGGTCTCCCGGCACCGTGCGGCCGTCGAACAGAGGGCAAGGTCGGGAGCAATACCGGCGCCGGCCAGCCACTTGCCGGCAACCGGCGCGTCCTTGCGACCCAGCTCCGCGAGCGGGCGCTCATGGTCGTCCACGTCCGACCATTCGGACTTGCCATGTCGCATCAGGATCAATCGGCGGGTGATTTCAGCACTCATGCGGCCAAGCTACACACTCCGAAGTTGGTTGATGACGCATTGATATCAACTGAAGGTGTGGTCTCTCTCGGCTTGACCTCGTGCAGAGCGGCCTACTGGGCCCGCGTACGGCCATCGGCCTGGCCGGTGTGCTCGTGCCGGCGACCGCGCCGCTGCTGCTCCGAGCGCCCCGGAGGGATGCTCCGGAGCGCTCCGCGTGGTCGGGTCAGGCGGCGTTGTGAGATTTGCCGAACTCTTCGATCAGGACCGGGTATTGCTCCCCGCCGTGGCCGGCGGCGATGGCGCGGTCGGCCATGGTCTTGAGCAGGTTCGGGAGTTCGGTGTTGACGCCGGCCGCTTCGCTTTCCTCGATCAGGTGGGCCATCGACCGTGCGTCCGTTTCCAGGGCCGCCACCTCGGCGGGGAAGGCGCCGCGGTCGATCTGCTCGGCGTACCCGGGTAGCCATTCGGCCACGCCGGCGGCGATCTGCCGCGCGAACGGCGCGTACGTCGCGGCGTCGACGCCGGCCGTCCTGAGCAGGGCGGTGCCCTGGAGCCAGGCGTTCAGGACGCTCCACATCATGGCCAGGCCGGCCACGTCGTACAACGATGCCAGCCCATGGTCCTCGCCGAGGTGGGTGACGGTGCCGAGCGCGGCGAGTGTCGACCTGTGCGCGTCGAAGTCCGACTGCGGCCCGCTGTGCAGAAGCACCGCCTCCTCGGTCCCGATCGCCGCCGGGATGGCCATGATCGCGCCGTCCAGGTAGCGGGCACCGCGCTGCTCGGCCCAGCGGGCGGCCTCCCGGGCTTGGGCCGAGCTGCCCGAGGTCAGATTGATCAACGTGGTGCCGTCGAGCGTGCGGTCACTCGCGCCGACCGCGCCGTCACTCGCGTCGCCGAAAAGGTCGTACATGGCCTGGTAGTCGGTGACGCAGATGATCACCAGGCCGCCGGCTTCGAGCGCGTCCCCGACCGTCGCCGCCCGCCGGGCGCCCTCGGCCACCAGCCGGTCGGCCCTGGCGGGCGTACGGTTCCACACGGTGGTCGGATGCCCGGCCGCCAGGAACGCGCCGGCGAGTGCCCGGCCCATCAGGCCGAGCCCGATGACGGTCACTGGCGATGGCGATGGCGATGGTGCGGGCGCGGGTGCGGGCACTGGCGCTGGCATGGGCGCTGGCACTGGCACGGGTGAATTGGTCTTGTCGATGTCCATGGCAGCATCGTCAACGTTCATACCGGTGTGAAGGTCAAGCGAGGTTTTCGATGCGGATCGGGGAACTGAGTCGTCGGACGGGCGTCAACGCCCATCAGCTGCGCTACTACGAGACCCAGGGCCTGCTGGAGGCGGACCGCGGTGCGAACGGATACCGCGAGTACGACGAGAGCGCCGTGCTGCGGGTGAAGCAGATCCGGCACCTGCTCGGCGCCCGGCTGTCCTCCGAGGACATCGCGTACGTGCTGCCGTGCGCGGTGGGCGAGGCACCGGAGTTGCCCGGGTGCCCCGAACTGGTGGCCGCGATGCGGGCACGGTTGCGGCGACTTGACGATCAGATGGCTACGCTCGCGCAGTCCCGGGACGCGCTGGCCGACTACATCGATGCGGCGGAGCGGATGGGTGGCGAGAGCTATCCGCCGTTCGACGGGGCCGAGGCGGAGGCCATATCGGCCTGAGTGGCTTGGCGCGTCGGCCGGTTGCAACTCGGGCGGTGCCAATGGGGCGTCGTGCTGGGGCGGTTGGGTGTCCGTAGGTCGTAGGGTCCGATGGGCGGGGAGTTCGACGGTCGGTCAAGTGGCCGGGGCTGATCGGCGTTTGGGCTGGTCGGGCCGTTGGTGCGGAGATCCGCTGGTCGGGGGATCGGCGTTCTGGGCTACTACTGGGCCGGCCGCCCCTTCGGGGCGGCGGCCGGCGTCTGGCGAGGTTCCCGGATCCGATCTCGGCGAACGCTGGACTCTGTGCCGCCGGATGCCTCCGATTGCAACCAAAGGAAGAAGCCCCCGGAGCCGGGGGCTTCTTCCTTCGTCGCTACCGTTTGAGTGCGTTCAGCAGCTCGCGCCACGCGGCCGGTCCGGCCTCCAGGTGGCCGCGATCGCGGTCCTTGGTGTCACGTATGCCGGTGGAGGTCGGCAGTGGCGCTACCTCAACACAGGCATCATTGGACTGTGACCGGCTAGACTTTCGCCACGTATGCGCATCGATGGCGCCCATCTCTACCGCTTGAGTGCGTTCAGCAGCTCGACCCATGCGGCCGGGCCGGCCTCCAAGTGGCCGCGACTGCGGTCCTTGGTGTCGCGTATGCCAGTGGAGGTTGGAAGCGAGGCCACCTCGACGCACGCGTCGTTCCCGCTCGAGGCTGCGGATTTGCGCCACGTGTAGTTCTCGATGCTGGTCAAAGCACATCCAATCTATCCGTGATCATTCGTCGCGACTCGTCTGCCTGGGATTTACGCTGGTCCGGCCATTGGACTTCCCTGTCGTAGTACACCTCCGATCCTGATCAATGAAAGAAGCCCCCAGGTCGGAGGCTTCTTCACGTTTACTGTTTGAGTGCGTTCAGCAGCTCGCGCCACGCGGCCGGTCCGGCCTCCAGGTGGCCGCGACTGCGGTCCTTGGTGTCACGTATGCCGGTGGACGCTGGCAGGGGCGCTACCTCTACGCAGGATGCATTGCCGTTGGAGTAGCGCGATTTGCGCCATGAGCGCTCGTCGATGTTCACAGGACACCCAATCTTTCCATTATCATCCGCCGCGATTCCTCTTCGGATCTCGCTTCCGCGCGGTAGCGATCCACGTCGCGGCGGTATCGCCGTACCGTGCGCTCGTCCTTCAGTAGCTGCGTGCCCGACTGGTACTCAACAAGTGCCACTTGGTTGCTTTCGGGGGTGTCGAGGATTGTGACCCCGCCCAGAAATGGAACCGCTTCGGCCGAACTCGGCACGATCTTGAGGCTCACATTCTCCAGATCGCTTAGGTCAAGCAGGTAGCGCAACTGCTCTTGCAATGCTACAGGGCCGCAAAACGCGTGTGTTAGTACTGCCTCGGCCAGCGTTGCAGTGAGTTGCACGCTGCCGTCTGTAATGACGCGTCGTCGCCCCAAACGGACTTGCAGCAGAGCATCGGCGTCGTCAGGGTCAGGTACGAACGAGCTGAGCATGATCGTCGCAGTGGCATACCCCTCGGTCTGCATGGGCCCCGGTACGAGAGTGGACGCTGCGTGCATAGTGGTAGCGATCGACTCCAGATAAATGAGTTGTTCGTACTCCGGCACGAGTACTTCGTGATATCGCGCCCACCACTCCACGGGCTCGTAGTGCGCACCACCGGCAAGGCGGTCCAGGCGCATACGCTCAACTGGCGTCAGGTTGAGGGCTTGAGCAACTGCACATAGGTGTGATTCATCAACTTTGGCCTTCCCGGTTTCAAGACGGGACAGGGTGGATGCATCCCACCCGGCCAACCGTGCCACGTCCTCCTGTCGCATCCCGGCCGCCTTTCGTAGGCGGCGAAGTTCGGAGCCCACATCGCCCGGCTGGTTTCTCATCGTTGCCCTCGCCATCGCATCCTGACTCAAGTCTGTGGCATGACTGGCGCATAGCTTGCCGCAAGTGCGTTTGCGTGTCAGCGTTCATTGTGTCACGAGTTCTTGACTCTCCGTGATTTTCATCCGTCTCGTCCGGAGGTCGAGCGCACCGCCAACTGCGGGCGAGAGGTACTGACATGCACCAGATTCGGTCGGACCCAGTGACGACACCACCCACCCAGGGGGTGTGGATCCGGGACCGTCTCACCGGCCTGTGCGGCATCTGCGAGTCCAGCACCGGTCAAAGCGTCTGCGCCCGCACCCTGGGCGGGACCGAGTTCACCGCCCGAGTGGGCGACGTGTCCGTTCTCTCGGCCGCCGCTGCTGCCGAGGCCGTCTACACCCCGCCCGTCGGGCCAGCGAAAGGGTCGCCCATGACCGAAGACCGGACAACAATCCGATTCACGTCGTCCGTAGACCACCCCGCCGAGTTGAGGCCAGCGGTCATATCGCCCCAACTGGCAGGCAGGCAGCCCGAGTTCGCTATCGGCGACCCGGTGCGGCGGCACGGTACGCGGTGGCGGGACAGCGGGGAGATCATCGGCATCCGGAGTACCGACGCCGAGCCGATCCACACCGTTCGCCGCTGGTCCGACCGGTCCCTGTACGACGCCACGGCCGCCGAGTTGATCCACGACCCCGACGAAATCCCGCTCCGGGAGCCTGACGGGGCGTCATGACCAGGTGGGCGGGTACTCGATTCCAGGCGACGCCCGCCCACCTGCCACACCACCAGTCCGAAGGACGGCAAGGTGCAAGACGAAGAATACAGAGCACGTTCAGCTGACCGGCCGGCAACAACCGCGACCGGGGACCCGCCGCGTCGACGTCCATCCCGGCAGCTCCTCGGCCCGCCGCGTACCGAGAACGACGTGCCGCCGGACCGGCCATTGCGCGTCGACCCGGGCAACTCCGCAGGCGCCGACCGCGAATCGGAGCCGGTCCCCACCGACACCACCCCCCGCCGGTACACGTGGACGGAGCTGCCGGCAGAGCTGCGGGCCGCCATCGAACAGGCGGCGGGCCGGGTGACCGCCGTCGAGACTCCCACCGATGCCTACACGAGTTCGTTTGCCGCCGTACTGAGCACCGATCGAGGCAGGCCGGTCTTCGTCAAGCTGGCGAACCGCGTCGACAACGCGAGGTCGGCCGTCAGCCAGGCGCAGGAGAAGGTGGCGGCGATGCTCGGCTGCGGCCCCGCCGCGCACCTGCTCGACGTTCTCTGCGTCGGCACCTGGTCGGGGCTGCTGTACACGGTGGTCTCGGGCCGGTCCGCGAACTACGCACCGGGATCTCCGGACCTGCCCCTGGTGGCGGCGGCCCTGCGTCGCGTTAACGCCATCCGGCCGGCGGCCGGTACCCGATTGCCCACGTTGGTGGATCGCATGGCGCGCTACCTCACCCCGCGCGATCGATCACTCCTGAGGGGAGACAGCCTGCTGCACCACGACCTGTCACCCGGAAACGTGCGCATGCACAACGGAGAAGTGGTGCTGCTCGACTGGGGCCGGGCGACGATCGGGCCCCAGTGGGTCGAAGGTGCGGGCTTGTACATGTGGCTGCGCGAGGCAGGGCACTCCGCGGACAGCGCCCGCCAGTGGGTGATCGAGTCGTGTCCAAGCTGGTTTGCCGGCTCGCTCGCCGCGCGCCGAGCCCTCCTGCGGGCGGCGCGGGCCGAAAACGTGCGCCCGGCCGCCGAGTTCGACATGTGGGCCGAACTGCTGGATCCGCTGGAAGCCGGCCGGAGGGGTGCGAACGCATGACCGGACCAGGCCACCCGAGCGCCGATCCCTGCGGCGGGACCACCGGTTTGGCTGGGTATCGCCCTCGATGGTCAGGCCGTCGACCAGCTCTAGACTGCTGACTCTCCCCACGGAAGGACACCTCTGTGCGCCCTACTCGCTTCACGCCCTGGCTGCAAGAGCGGCTGATCGAATCCGGCAGCGTCGCCCAAGTGCAGACGCGTGAAGAGGCGGGGGAGCCTGCCTCGCCCAAGCGGGGGCCCTACGGCCTGCTGCTGACCCTACGAAACGGGGCCGTCGTCGAGGTGGGGGTCACGGCGGAGTCGTCACCGGGAGACCAGTACAGCGAACCGGAAACCGTGGTGGAGGGTGAGCCAATGGCGCCCCTGTCGGCGCCCGCGATCGACGGCGCCAAGGTACGGACCGCCGAGCTCGAAGCATTCCTTGCCGCCCTGATCGCCGAATCGTCCGAGGTGGCCGCCATCCGCCGATTCTCCGAAGCGGAGTCTCCCGGGGCCGTCCCGTACGGGTTGTCCGTGCGCTACCACTCCGGCGCGAAGATCCGGGTGAACTTCGTGACGGCCCACAGCTCCGGCCAGCGGCCGGGTCCGGACTACACCCTGCCGGACAGCGTCTAGCGCGACCCCTACAAGGAACGGCGCGTGCCCACTGGTCAACTTCAGGAGGTATAGGTATGGCACCCACGCACAAGTGTCCGGTGTGCAAGCAGCGGATGGGGGTCAACGCCGAGGGCAAGGTGGGTCCCCACTCGGAAGAGGGCAACTCCAACAAGCTGTGCTCTGGTAGCGGGCAGGCAGGCCAGTCGTTGTAGGTGAACCAGCACCCCCGGTCGGAATCGGCCGGGGGTGCCTCCGATTTCGGCCGCAGCGACCTTCGTTGCGGTGGTGGTCGCAGCAGCCGCCCGTCCACTGCGGTGGGTTCGAGCGTCACTCGACAGGGTGATTGACGTGGTTTGGTTGACGCCTGTGGACTGGGCGCAGCCGTATGTATCCATAGACAAACGCAAAGCGGCCCTCGCCGGTGCAACGAACACCGGGCAGAGGGCCTGACCACCGCGAGGAGCGTGACCCTCACCATGGCTGACATCAAGACTATCGACGCCCCTGCCCCGATCGACGACTCCGCCGCCCGCGTGTTGGCCCGTTATGGCCACCTCGAAGGGCGCGCGTTCGAGGCCGCCGTCCGCTACGAGGCGATGCCGTCCGGCACGCCGCTCAGCATCGACATCATTCGGCAACTGCTCCGGGTGGGCCGCCACATCGCCGCCCGCGTGCTGGGCGAGCTTATCGCCGGCGGCCTCGCCGCCGGGCGTCGGCTCCGGGACGGCGTCACCGGGCGGATGGCGGGCCGACGTACCGACTGGATCGGGCCGAGGGTGGCCGGGCGGGGCGCGGCGGACCGCGTCGAGGAGCCGCCCGAGGGTGTTGCGGCGGCGCACGACGAGGCGTTCGCGCTGTTGTGTTCGCTGGGTGACGTAGATCCCCGACTCGCCTTCCGGGAACGGGATTTGCGGACTCTGGTACCGCTTGTCGTGGACCGGCTCGCCGCCGGGTGGACCGTCGCCGAGCTGCGTCGTACGCTCACCCGCGACCTGCCTCGCGGTCGCCGGATCCGTACCGGCTTCCTGCACTACCGCCTCACCAACGCCACACGTTCCGGGCACGGGTCGACCACCGCTGCCGTCCCGGCGGCCCGGCAATCGCCGCCGCGCCTGGTCGAATGCGCCGAATGTGGCCGCCCCAACCGCGACTTGGCCCCCGGCGACCTGTGCCGGGAGTGCCGTGCCGCATCGGATCCTCGGGCCGTGGGGGCCATCGAGCTGCCGGACCACCTGGCCGCCCGATTGGTTCGAAGCGGCGGACCGGAAGTGGGCTGACGGGGAGGGGAGTCCCCGCACCCGTGAGCCCCCGACCCTGTGGTTCCGATCGAGCCGGCATGGCGGGTGCCGCCCCCGCGCCCTCCGGGTAGGAGCCCGGTGCTCTGCTGTTGAGCTACATGCCGTGGTGGCCGCCCACGATATACCGCTCGGCGGTTCGGCGGTTCGGCGACGCCGGACCGGACGCCGGGGCCTGGCCATGGGTCGGCCGCATCACCCCCGCCCACACCGGAGTTCGCCGCGTCGTCGGCGGCGGAGGGCGGCGCTCTTCGGCGGATTCGGTCGATCCGCAGTGTCAGGCCGGCAACTCGCGGTCGGGTGATTCGTACCAGACCCGCTCCTCGACGGTATCGCCGCCGCGTACGGTGACGGTGAGCCCGAACCGGTCGGCTGCCGGCCGGCCCGCGGCCGACCATCGGGCGTGGGCGGTCTCCACCTCGGTCCATAGGTCGCGGGGGCCGGCCTGGTGTACGACGGGGGTGTCGCCGCCGGCGGGGAAGAGGACTTCGGCGAGGGAGTGTTCGCCATTGCCGGAGTCGCGGCCCGAGCCCTCCCAGCCGTACAGGTACATACGCTCGGCGTCCCAGATGTCGGGCATGCAGTTCGGGACCAGTAGTCCGAGGATGAACTCCACGGCCGGGTAGGTGACTTCGGCAATCGTGAGTGCCGGGGTGGAGGTGCGCGCGGTGCGCTTCCACGTCCCGGGCCAGTGGGCGTCCGGAAACTCGGCCCGCTGGGAACGCAACTTCATGAACGACAGCCCGCCGAGAAACGCCCCGATCGCCCGATTCCCGGCGGCCACGGTAAGCCGAACGGCCTGGTCGTCCGGGCTGTAGTCGGTCCCCCACGGCATAACCAGTACGCCGCCGGGCACGGTCTGCTCGATCCAGGCGGCGGGGACACGTCGGACGCCGGCGGTGACATGGACCCGATCGAACGGCGCGCTCGGCGGATGCCCGAGTGTGCCGTCGCCGGCCACGACGGTGACGGATTCGCCGTACCCCGCGCGCCCGATCGCGTCCCGGGCCCGAGCCGCGATCGCGGGATCGATCTCGACGGTGGTGACGCGGGCGCCGCGTGCGGCCAACAGCGCCGCTGTCCATCCGGTCCCGGTGCCGATCTCCAACACCCGCATTCCGTCGGCGAGTTCGAGCGCCGCGAGTTCGACGGCGACGGCGGTCGGCGCCGAGGCCGACGAGGAGGCCAACTCCCCGGGCCCGTCCCCGACATGCGCCCCGTCGTCCCACTGGGTCACGAGCGCGATGTCCTCGGCGACGACGGCACTCCAGGCACCCGGATCCCGACCACGATCGACGACCTGCCCGTACCCGACCCCGTCCCGATAGGGCCAAACCCGCCCAGGCACGAACCCGTCCCGCCCGACAGCCGCGAACGCCTTCTCCCAACTCGCCGACAGCACTCCGCTCGACACGAGACGCTCACCAATCGGCACGTTCACTTGTCACCGTCTTTCCGGTGATCGCCACCACCCGGCGGCGGGGGAGTGTCGGGTGTCGGCTTCGACGGCTTCCGATCCTTGGGACTGATCGGCCGCTCGTCACTTCCCGGCGGGGTGCCATGATTTCCCATTGCCGTTCCTCTCATGTCGGTGTCGAAGTCGCGACTTGGGCGCGGAGCGTGCGATACCACTCGCCCGGAGCCGGAGCCGTCTGTTGCCATGCCTTCGACGGTAGAAGGGGCCGGGTCGGTGCCCAACGAACGTGCGCAAACTTGCGCGGATTCACCCGAGCGAGTCGATGGCAGCGGTGATCCGCGATCTGGCAGCCGCGCCGTATACCGCCGGTTCGGCGAGTCCGGCGAACGTCTCGGCGTACATGCCGATCTCGCGTGGCTGGGTGATGGTCAGGAAGGCGGACACCAATTCGACGTTGACCTGTTCACGGTCGAAGATCCAGAAGTCCTCGACCGGCCACAGTGCCGTCCGATTCGCCGTCAGCGGGACGATGCCGAGGCTGATGGAGGGCAACGACGTGAGCGTGATCAGGTGGTTGAGTTGTTCGACCATCGTCTCCGCGCCGCCGATGCGGTGCCGCAGGACGCTCTCTTCCATGACGATCGCGAAGCGGCGTCCGCCCTCGTGGATCATTCGCTGTTTGTCCATCCGCACCGCCACCGCCGCCTCCAGATCGTCGGGGAGCGCCCGCCGGTCCCGGATCGCGGAGAGCAGGGCGCGGGTGTAGGCCCGGGTTTGCAGCGGACCCGGGACCAGCCACGACGAATAGGTGCGAAACCACCGGGTTCGTTCCCACAGCGGCAACACCGACTCCTGCGCCGGCCGGAGCCCGGATCGCTCCATCCGCTGCCACTCGACGTACATTCCCGCTATGCCGCGCGCCACCGCGATCAGGTCGGCCGTCTGCCCTCGTGCGTCGCACAGTTCCGTCCAGACTCGGATGTCGGCATCGGATGGTGGAGTACGGCCGTGTTCGATGCGCGAACACTTGGACTCGTGCCACCCGGCGAGTCCGGCCAGTGCGCGCGCCGTCAGGCCGGCGTCCTTCCGGATCTCCCGCAGCCGCTGCCCGAGAGCCTGGCGCGCCTGTACGACGCTTGACGACGAGGACACAACGATCAGCTGGGCCGGTAGTCCTCATGTGGCGTGGCCCGTTCCCACACGGCTTCGAACGCCCCTTTGCACAGCGCGACCGTGGTCGGGTCGGCCACCACTTCCTCGCCAGTCATCGTGCCGTCGCCGGCGAAGTGGTTGAACAGCACCAACTCGCCGTCGAACAACCAGAAGTCGGTGCCCGGCAGGGCGAGGCCGGCGGCTTCGCGGCGGGCCAACCAGCGGACCTCTTCGCCCGCCTTGATGTTGTGTCCGGCGGTCACCTCGTACTCGTAGCGGATGTAGTCGCCGACCGGCTCGGAGACGACCCGGGCCCGTTGAATCCGTACGCCCCGGGCAACGGTCTCGGACACCAGGTCGAACCAGAACCGCCAACGCACGGCCGGATCGAACCGCGCACCGGAACGCCAGGCGCGAAAGTCCGCGTCCCTGGCGTATTCGTCGCGCAACTCCAGGTGCACGGCGGTGTGTTGAACCGACCGGAACAACTCCTCAAACTTCGACACCGCCGCCACCCTGAACCTCCGGGAAAAACTGCATCATCCGTCGCGGGAACTCGATCACGGTCTCATGCTCGGGCACATCCATGGCGGCCAACCGATCGGCGTCGGTGACCTTCCAGGACTGGAACACGTAGGTATCGGTCTCGTCGTCGTAGTAGAGGGTCGGGCTTCCGTTGTTCGGGCTCTCGGGGTCCTTGCCGAGCCTGTGCAGCGCCATCGTCGCCCCCTGGGTCTTCGCGTCATGGTTTGACGCACACCTGGCACGAGCCTGCTCGATGGTTCACGCACGAACCAGTTACTTGCACGAACTTGCATGGGAGCGGTCGAAGGGCCTGGTCCGTGCGGACAAGCTCCACGAGCGGCTTCAGTTGCTCGGGTGTGGTACGGCCCTCCGCGGATCGTCACCGTGAAACTCGACGCGCCCTTGGCGCGCCGTCCGCTTGTCCACACGAGGCTCCTGGACGATGTCGCGCGAGAGTTTGCGGGCTGGGAAACGGCAGGCGTGTCAGTAATGAGCCCTGGGGGGGTGATGTGACATCACCGAGACGTTGGTCGCCTGCACTTGGATCCCGCAGCACCGAAAGGCCGGCGCTCCTCGCGGCGCCGTTAACAAGTAATCAGGTTCACCGGGTTGGGGGCCCGCGCGCCCGGGATACCACCGGCGCAGCCCGCTCCGGGGATGCCGGCGAGCTGGGCAGTTCCTTCGGACCGGTCGGCCAAGGCATGGTGGATTGGCTCCAGCAGTCCTGCATCACTCTGTCGGACATCGGTGTCACCGTGCGCCCGTACTGTTCACGGCATGGCATTCGTGATGTTCGTCGACGAGACGACGGCGGGAGACCGGAGCGACGGGTGGGGGCTGGAAATTCTCGAGGAGAGGCTCACCGTACGTGAGTTGATCCGGCGCAGGGTGTTCCAGGAGGTCGCCGAGTACAACGCGAAGGCGCCGCAGGTTTTCCAGGGGCTGGTGCAGCCGCCCGACGCCGAGCGGATGCTGAACGGGTACGCGCTGCGCACGCCGCGCCGGATCGATCCGGAGGTGCAGAGCGAGCTGGCACTCCGGGCGTTCGCGGGCAACGGCTTCCTGGTGCTGGTGGGGAAGCGCCAGGTCACCGACCCGGAGGAGGAGATCGAGTTCGGGCTCGGCACCGAGGTCACGTTCCTGAAGCTCGTTCCGCTGGTGGGGGGATGACGGTGGTGGACTTCCAGGAGATCACAGAGTTGGTCCGACAGTACGTAGGGGAGGCGGATGGCCTCGCCGTCGAGCTGCTGAAGCTGGGAGCCGGGAGGAACACGGGCTTCTGGGACGGACGGTGGGACGGTGTCTTCGCCGAGTTGCGCGCGCTGCCGTCCGAGGCCCGGACCGCGCTCGCCGACGCGCTGGTCGGGCAGTACCACTCGGCCGAGGCCGGCCCGGTCGTCCGCGACAACGTGCTGATCCTGCTGGGTACCGTCGAGCACGGTCTGCCCGGCGACCGGCTTCAGGCGGAGCGCCTGGAGCGGCTCGACGAGCTCGGCCAGAGGAACTCCGCGCGGTTCAACGGCCATTACCTGTTCCTCGCCGAGGCCGAACTCAGGGCCGGCCGCCCCCTCGCGCCCGAGGTTGTGGCCGTCTTCCGACGCTCGGCCCTGGAGCCCTACTGCGGGAAGCTGCTCGTCGAGTTCGCCGGCACGCTCACCGAGCCCGTCCTCAACGTCGGTGAGGCATGGGCCGAACAGGCCCTGCGGGACACCCTGGACGACCCCGGCCGGCGGGCGCTCCTGCGGCACGCGACGACCGCCACAGCCACCAAGCCCTCCCGCCTGTGGGAGCAGCGGGCCGAAAGCCTGATCCTCCCCCTCGGTGCCGACCGCGTCCGGACCACCCTGCTGCCCTGGCTCACCCTCGTCGGCCGCCGCACCTTCGCGCTGAACGGTGAACTCCTCGGGCCGGACGGACACAGCGCCTACGACCCGTACAACGCCAACGCCCTTCGCGGACTGACCTGGATACTCGCCCTGCTGCCCGCCCATCCGGACACCGCCCGCGCCCTCGGCGCGCTGGTCGAGACCTCCCTCAGGAAGATCCCCGGGCTCGGTCCGCGCAACCCGAAGGTCGCCAACGCCGCCACGACCGCGCTCTCCCGCATCGACGGCGAGGCGGCCCTCGCCGAACTCGCCCGCCTGGCCACCCGCGTGACCTACAAGGGCACGCTCAAGCTGCTCGACACCGCGCTCCGGACCCGGGCCGAGGCGCTGGGCCTGTCCCGCGAGGAGATCGAGGAACTTGCCGTCCCCTCCTACGGGTTGACCGGGGTCGGCCGGGCCGAGCCGCGTCTGGGCGAGGTCACGGCGGTCCTGGAGGTCCGGGGCACCAGGGTGTTCCTCGGCTGGCGCAACGCCGCGGGCAAGGAGGTCAAGAGCGTGCCCGCCGCCGTCAAGCGCGACCACGCCGAGGAGCTCAAGGTGCTGAAGACGGCGGTCAAGGACATCGACAAGATGCTCTCCGCCCAGAGCGAGCGTCTGGACCGGCAGTTCCTCGGCCGCCGCACCTGGCCGTACACCGCATGGCGCGAGCGGTATCTCGACCACCCCCTGGTCGGCACTCTGGCCCGCCGGCTGCTGTGGACGGTCGACGGCACGACCGTCGGATTCGCGGACGGCGAACTGCGCACCCTCACCGACCACCCGGTGCGCGAAGGGAGCGAGGTCCGGCTCTGGCACCCGGTGAGCCACGAGTCCGCCCAGATCGTGGCCTGGCGTGACTGGCTGGAGCGGCACGAGATCACGCAGCCGTTCAAGCAGGCCCACCGCGAGGTGTACCTGCTGACCGACGCCGAGCGCGCGACGGGGACGTACTCCAACCGTTTCGCCGCGCACGTCCTGCGCCAGCACCAGTTCCACTCCCTGGCGTCGATCCGGGGGTGGCGCAACAAGCTGCGCCTGATGGTCGACGACTCGGCCCCGCCCGCCACCCGTGCGCTGCCGCAGTGGGGGTTGCGCGCCGAGTACTGGATCCACGGGGAGGGCGACGAGTACGGAGACGACACCACCGTGTCGGGCAGTTACCTGCGTCTGACCACTGACCAGGTCCGCTTCTACCCGATCGACGCGCCGAAGAACGAGGCGCACTGCGACGGCGGTGAGTATCGCATGTGGCCGGAGGCCGGCGCCGAGCCGGTGGAGCCCGTCCAGATTGCCGAGGTCCCGCCGCTCGTGCTGTCCGAAGTCCTGCGCGACGTGGACCTGTTCGTGGGCGTGGCCAGCATCGGCAACGACCCGACCTGGCAAGACGGCGGACCGGAGGGCCGCTTCGAGGGCTACTGGAGGTCGTACGGCTTCGGTGCGCTCGGCCAGGCCGCCGAGACGCGCCGCACGCTGCTGGAGCGGCTCGTGCCCCGGCTGGCGATCGCCGACCGCTGCACCGTCGAGGGCCGCTTCCTGCACGTGAAGGGCGAGCGCCACACGTACAAGATCCACCTCGGCTCGGGGAATATCCTGATGACGCCGAACGACCAGTATCTGTGCATCGTCCCGAAGTCCGACGCGGCTGCCTCGCAGACCGGCTATCTCCCCTTCGAGGGCGACCGCATGCTGGCCGTGATCCTCAGCAAGGCGATGATGCTGGCCGAGGACACGAGGATCACGGACCCGACGATTCTGAGCCAGCTGTAGTGCTGTGACCGCATACGCTCGCCGGGTTGCTTGATCACGCGGCGAGGACGGGCCTGCCACCCGAGCGCAGGCCCTTTCTCGCTGCGGCAGCAGGGCTGCGGCTGCGCTGGGCTTCGCGCGGACGAGCAGCACGATCGCCACGGCCGAGCCGCAGACCGCGAGCAGCATCGGCAGGGTCCAGGCGCGCTTCAAGACGACACAGGCTATCGGCGGGGCGGGTTCGGCGGATCGACAACCCGCGGCGCGCGGCCCCGGTGGGGCCGCGCGCCGGTGTTCCTGGGCCGGGAGCGTCCCTCGAAGGTGTCCGGTTGCTTCGCTCGGTCGGGCCGTGCGGCGGGCTCGCGTCGCGTTCGAGGAGGGAGGGACCCGGCTTCAGCCGGCCGCCTTCTTGATCAGTTCGGCGATCCGGGCCTCGTCGGCGGTGGTCGGCTTGGTCAGGGCGAAGGCGGTCGGCCACATGGTGCCGTCGTCGAGATGCGCCTGGTCACTGAAGCCGAGGGTGGCGTACCTCGACTTGAACTTCTCCGCGCTCTGGAAGAAGCAGACGACCTTGCCGGCCCTGGCGTACGCGGGCATCCCGTACCAGAGCTTCGGCGCGAGGTCCGGCGCTTCGGCCCGCACGATGGCGTGGATCCGCTCGGCCAGGACGCGGTCCGCCTCCGGCATCTCGGCGATCTTCGCGAGCACCTCGGCCTCGGGGTCCGCCTTGGCCCCGCGTGTGCCGCGGCGCGAGGCAGCCTTCAGTTCCTGGGCGCGGTCCTTCATCGCGCTTCGTTCCTCGGGCGTGAAACCGTCGTACTTCGTCTCGTCGGTCGTTGCGCCCGTGCTCTCGGTGGACTTCTTCGTGCCATTCATGGCGGCTCGGTTTCCTTTGTTTCCGGTGGGACCGGATCGGATCGGGTCATCCCAGGCTATGGATTCGCTGTGGGGGTGGCTTCTCCAAAACTGATCGGAGGCAACCCGGGTCAACCCGTGTGGGGGTGTCGGTTGGCCCGTCCGGGTCGGTCGATGCTCATGGTCCGGAGGCTGGGGAGCCGGCGGCTTGGCCGTCGAGCACCCGGGGCGCGGCGGCGCGGAACGCAAAAAGGCGAGGAGATATCGACTCCTCGCCATAACCAACATATAGCGCACCCGGGGCCTTGCGGCAAGGCCCCCGTCATGCCGCAGAATCATCGATCTCGGCCCGAACTTGGGTCGGATTTCGATGAAATGGGTGAGTCGCGTAGTGCATGTGTTGTTGTCGAGGTATGAGTGGTCGCGCGGGGATGTCGAGCCCGGCCTCGGCGCCGCGTACGACCGCCCGACGTCGACCGCCGGGTTCCTGTCCGAGGCGCTCACGACGGTGCCGACCGCCGGGACCCGCGCCCGGGCCGCCACCCGGCCCGCCGCCCGGACCCCTGCCCGGGCCGCCACCCGCGCCGCGGCCGTGGCCGGCGCGATCCCTGCCGACGGGGCGGCGCCGGTGGCCGCGAAGGCGCTGCTCGACGCGGTGGTCCGAGGCGGGCCGCCCGGATCCGGGTGAACCGCGCGGGAGCGCCGAGCCGGGGACCGTCGCCCGGGAACAACCAACGCCCTTTCGAAATACGGAGTTTCCATGATTGACGTGATCGTCGTCGGCAGCGGACCGACCGGCCTGATGCTGGCCACCGAGTTGCGGCTGCAGGAGGTACAGACGGTCGTGCTGGAGAAGTCGGCCGAGCCGAACAAGCAGTCGCGCGGGCGTGGCCTGCACACGCGCAGCTTGGAGATGCTGGACCAGCGCGGCCTGCTGGACCGGTTTCTCGCGGTCGGTGAGAAGTTCCAGATCGGCGGCTTCTTCGGCGGCATCCTGAAGCCGTGGCCGAACCGGTTGGACACGGCCCACCCGTACAGCCTCGCCATCCCGCAGCTGGTCACCGAGCGACTCCTCGAGGAGCGCGCCGTCGAACTCGGTACCGAGATTCGGCGCGGCTACGAGGTGGTGGGGCTGCGCCAGGACGAGGACGGGGTGACCGTCGAGCTGGCGGACGGTACGCAGTTGCGCTCGCGCTACGTCGTCGGCTGCGACGGTGGCCGCAGTGCGGTACGCAAGTTGCTCGGCGTCGCCTTCCCCGGCGAGCCCGCCAAGGTCGAGACGCTGCTGGGCGACATGGAACTGTCCGAGGATCCGGCGACGATCGCCGCCATCGTCGAGGCGGCCCACAAGACGCACCTGCGGTTCGGCGCCATTCCGGAAAAGGACGGGGACGAGGGGGTGTACCGCGTCATCGTGCCCGCCGACGGCGTCGCCGAGGACCGGACGACCGCGCCGACCCTCGACGAGTTCAAGCAACAACTGCGGGCGTACGCGGGCACCGACTTCGGCGCGCACTCACCGCGCTGGTTGTCCCGGTTCGGCGACGCCACCCGGCAGGCCGAGCGCTACCGGGTCGGCCGGGTGTTCCTGGCCGGCGACGCGGCGCACATCCACCCGCCGACCGGCGGGCAGGGGCTCAACCTGGGTGTACAGGACGCGTTCAACCTCGGCTGGAAGCTGGCCGCCGAGGTCCACGGCTGGGCGCCGGAGGGGCTGCTCGACAGCTACCACGCCGAACGGCACCCGGTGGGCGCCGCCGTACTGGACAACACCCGCGCCCAGATGACGCTTCTCGGGAACGATCCGGGTGCGGTCGCGCTGCGGGAACTGCTTTCGAAGCTGGCGGACTTCGAGGAGGTGAACGGGTACATCACCGGGATGATCACCGCGGTCGACATCCGCTACGACTTCGACGCCCACGCCCACGCCCACGCCCACGCCCACGCCGACGCCGACGCCGACGCCGACGCCGACCGCGGCTCCGGCGGCAAGGGCCACGAACTCCTCGGCCGCCGACTGCGGGACGTGCAGCTGAAGCAGGGCCGCCTCTACGCCCTGATGCACGGCGGGCGCGGCATCCTCCTCGACCAGACCGGCCGACTCTCCATCACCGGCTGGACCGACCGAATCGACCACATCATCGACACGAGCGAGGAACTGGACGCCCCCGCCGTCCTGTTGCGCCCCGACGGCCACGTGGCGTGGGTCGGCGACGACCAGGCGGCCCTGCTCGCCCACCTGCCGAGGTGGTTCGGCGCGCCCACCGCCTGAGGCCGCGGCGGCGGCCCGACCGGGTGGGGCGTACATCCGCCCAGGCAGGTCGAGGCGATTCATCGTCGTCCGGCAACCTCGCCGCCGTCGGCGAATGCTCGATTCCTTTGCTCGCTTCCTTGTTCAGGCGAGGAAGCTCAAGAGGGCCGCGGTGAGTTCGGCCGGGGTGTCTTCCTGGACCAGGTGGCCGGCGCCGGGAAGCAGTTGCAGTTCGGCCGCCGGGATACGCGATGCCAACTCGTGCGCCTTGGCCACCGGGATCCAGCTGTCGTTCTCTCCCCAACACACCAGCACGGGAAGGGAGATGGACTCGTACCGTCCTTGGATCTCGTCGGTGAAGTGCTGGTCGGCCTGCGCGATCTGGCGGTAGAAGGCTCGTTGGCCGTCGTCACCGAGCCAGGGTTCGACAAGGCGTTCGAGGGTCGCCGGATGGAGCCCCGGGCTGCTTGCCGAACCGACGTATTCGCGCACGAGCGCTCGGTGCAGATTGGGCGGCAACTGCTCGAAGACCGCGAAGTGCTCGCCGACCAGGCGAAAGAACGGTGAGCCCCAGGGGGCCAGGGCGACCGGATCGACCAGTGCCAGCCGCCGATAGCGTGCGCCGTGCAACAGATGCGCGCGCAGGGCGACGGCGCCGCCGAAATCGTGTGCCACGACGAGCGGCTCGGACAGCCCCCAATGGTCCAGCAACTCGGTGAAGACCCGGCCCTGAGCAGCCAGTGAGACGTCCTGTCCGTCGAACTTCGCCGACGCACCGTAGCCGGGCATGTCCCAGACGAACACCTGATGAGACGCGGCGAGCGCGCGGGCGACACCACGCCAGACGTAGGAGGAGAAGGGCGTGCCGTGTAGCAGAACCACCGGCGCGGCGGCCGGATCCCCGAGCCGATCCCAGCGCACCTTGCCCGAGGCGCTGTCAAACGTCCTGCTCAGTTCCCAGTCAAGCAACGTGCGCACCCTTCCCGTGTGCCGCCAGGGCTTGAAGACACGCCCTGGCCACTTCGATAGCCACTCCGATGGCCACTCCGATCTTGACACCTCGGTTGTCGTGATGACGGACGGGCCGGTGTGGCGGCGGCTCGGCTGCGAGCCGTCGGCCGCCCGGCGTAGGTGGTGGTGTGCGCTTCGTGGTGGGCCTGGCGCCAGGCCGCGCCCGGCCCACCTGGCTCACCCCGCCACCAGGCCGCGGCCCGGCCGCAGCGGCAAAGTCCGCCCCGGCCGCGCGCCGCGTCGATTCCTAGACCTTCCGTCCCTCGGTGTCGGTCTCCGCAAGGATTGTTCCGGTGACGGCAAGATTCCCTTTGATTGCCACCCCGCCCATACCTTTGCCCGCCGAGATGTAGTTGAGTTTATCGATATGGACGAAAATGCCATCGTGGAGCTCCACTACGCCCTTGATATCGCCGCCACCGGAAACCGATAGCCCATTGTTGACCAGTACCCCGGTGTCACTGGCTTCGAGCGCCTGCTCGCCTCCTTCGCTGACCTTCATCCCTCCTTCGACGACCAGGCGGCCCTTCACCTTCCCCTGGCCGGCGAGCAGTTCGTCCACGTCGGCTTTTCCGGCCGTGAGGGTGCCCAGGTCGTTCTGTCCGTCCCGGATCTGCACCCCGGCCTTCGGGAAGTCGATCCACCCGTCGTCGGAATTGCGGCCATGTACCGACCCGGTGTCCACCCGATCCACCTCGACCGAGCCGGCCGAGAGGATACCCAACAGCGGCTGCCCGTCCCGGTGTACGTGCAATCCGGCCTTCGGGAAGTCGATCCACCCGTCGTCGGAATTGCGGCCGTGCACCGACTCGGTGTCCACGCGGTCCACCTCGACCTTGTCGGCCGCGACGGTCCCCCATCCGCCCGCCCCGTTGCGGATCTCCACCCCCGCCGCGGTGAAGGTGACACGGCTCTTGTTCGGTGTCCCCTCGACCCACGGAGTGCGCGTCCCGCTGTCGAACTCGGGAACGCGTGCGTGGACCGTGGTGGTGAAAAAGTATCCCTGCTGCTGTTGCCCGGCGCTGGTCGTCCCGGCGATAAGCGTGTAAGTGGTGCCTCGCTTCGGGGCGGAGGCGGGTGACCAGGTGAAGGATTGCCGAATTACCCGAGGTCCCGGGGCTGCCGACTGGGCAAGTACCTCGTTCCCCTCCGGGTCACGGATCCAGTAGTCGAGATTGTCGGGCCCCTCCCACCTCAGTACGACGTTCGCGCCCGCGTCCACGTCCACCAATGAATTCTTTTCCGGACGGAAGTTGCCCGGGATTTTCGGAGCTTGCTTCACCAGCCCGAGCGTGGTGACGAAGTCGGCCTGCCGAATGGGTATGTTGTTGTCACCGCCGCCGGACCTCTCGTGTATCTCAAGGAGGACCAATCCCTCCGCGCCGGCAACGGGTATGTCTTCGAGCACCAGGACGAACGACCGATGGGCAGGCATGGCCAGCCTCCGCACCGAGGGGTCATGCGCCCGGAAGCGGCCGAGCGTACTGTCCCAGCCGAAGACCGGATTCTGCCCGGACACCGTGTAGTTGCTGTCGATACGCGCGCTGATCGCCGTGGGATTGCCGGTCAGGTCGCCGGCGCCGCCGCCGACCGGGATCTCCACATCGATGAATTCCCATGTCACGTCGGACTGGTGAGTGTTGGAGACGATCACGTACACCGTTCCCACGGACGGTGCCCCGGGCTGCGACGCCTGCAGCGAGGTCGGATCCGTGATGACGGTGTAGTTCAACAAAGACGGCACGGTGAGGACTCCCTACCTTGGCGTTGCACACGATGCGGGCGGAAGGCGCGCAGTGGAGGTCGGTGCCGGCAGGTACCGGCAGGTGCCGGCTCGGTGCGGTGACAGGTTCGGGCGAGAAGCCGGCCCAGGGGAAGAATGACCCCGGCGGGCGGTCCGGAAGCCACGATTGTGCACAACTGGCTCGAACCGAGCCCCTGGCGGCCGAAACCGAGGCAGTGCGATCACCGCGGCCGGCAGCGCCGGACCGGAGTGGATCCGTAGTGGTTCTGGAGTGGCTCCGTAGCGGGTTCCGTAGTGGTTCCGCCTGTTGGTGGCGGCGGAGGATACCGGGTCGGCGGGGTCGACGTACCGAAAACGCCCGACTCGCGGAAATATCCGGACAGTTCGCGGTACCCATAGGCGCGGGACCGGTGTCACTCACTCCCGTGGCCCGCCGACCGCCGGGCCGTGCACGCGAGTCCTCCCGCACGCGCGGCCCGGCAGGTCTCGGCCGGATCGATCGCCGGGCTCAGTCGTCGGCCAGGAACGCGCTCAGCCGCTCGGTGGTCTCGATCCACTCCTCGACCAGGGACAGTACGACCTCCTGGGTCGGCCGGACCCGGTCCATCATGCCGACCACCTGGCCCACCGGCCAGCCGTTGAGCTCCTTGTTCCGGGTCCGGGTGAACCGCCGGGACGCCGCGTTGTAGATGATGCCCTGGAGCGGCATCGGCAGCGGGTCGGGATTGGCCGGGTCCTCCCACGCGTCGGTCCACGCGCTCTTGAGTTGGCGAGCCGGCTTGCCGGTCATCGCGCGCGAGCGCACGGTGTCCGTGGACTTGGCCTCAAGGAGGTTCTGCACCGCCACCTCGTGTGTGTCGCCCTCGGCGACGGTCAGCCACAGACTGCCCGTCCACACCCCCTGCGCGCCGAGCGCGAGGGCGGCGGCCATCTGCCGGCCGCTGCCGATGCCGCCGGCCGCGAGTACCGGGATGTCCGGCCCGACCGTGTCCACCACCTGCGGGATCAGCACCATCGTGGAGATCTCGCCGCAGTGCCCGCCGGCCTCGGTGCCCTGCGCGACCACCACGTCCACGCCCGCCTCGACCTGCTTCTGCGCATGCCGGGGACTGCCGCACAGCGCGCCGACCAGGACACCGGCCGCGTGGCACGCGTCGATGATGTCGGCCGGCGGCGGGCCGAGCGCGTTGACGAACATCTTCACCAGCGGGTGCTTCAGCGAGACCGCGATCTGCGCGCGCGATTCCAGGTCCACGTTCAGCCCGGCGGCCTTGATCGGCCGATCGGCCAACTCGGCGGGCAGCGGCGGGATGCCGTGGTTGTCCAGGAGTTCGTCGACGAACTTCCAGTGTTGCTCCGGGATCAGCTTCTCCAGGTTGGCGGGCAGCGCGGCCTCGCCACCACCCTTGCCGATGTAGGCCATCGGGATCGCCAGGTCGACGCCGTACGGCTTGCCGTCGGTGTGCTCGTCCAGCCACGCCAGTTCGACCTCGAGCTGCTCGGGATCGAACGCGAGCGCGCCGAGCACGCCGAAGCCGCCGGCTCGGCTGACCGCCGCGACCACGTCACGGCAGTGGGAGAACGCGAAGATCGGGAAGTCGATCCCGAGCTTCGCGCAGATGGGGGGCTTCATCGCCAGAACCTCCGGTCACCGGGTGAAGGCCCCAGAATAGGAAGGCTCCTTGACCAAATCAAGGTCAAGGAGCCTTACCATTTCCGAAACTGTTGGGGGTTGCCGGGGTCGCCGGGGTCGCCGGTGGTCCGGGGTTGCCGGGGTCCGGTGGTGCCGGGGGCTGCCGGGGCCTACGGCTTGTCCGCGCCCACCGCCCACATCGCGAAGTACTGCGCCGCCGCGCCGTACGCCTGCGCGAGCGCCACCTTCGCGCCGTCCACCTGGTGCTCCCCGGCCGCGCCGCGCACCTGGAGGGCCGCCTCCAGGAAGCGCAACATGCCGGACGCGCCGATCGGGTTGGAGGACAACACGCCGCCCGACGGGTTGACCGGGAAGTCGCCGTCGAACGCGGTCTCGCCCCGGTCGACCATCTTCCAGCCCTCGCCCACGGGCGCGATGTCGTGGCCCTCCAGCCACATCGGCTCGTACCAGGAGAACGGGACGTACAACTCGGCCACGTCGATCTGCCGACGCGGGTCGGTGATGCCCGCCTGCCGGTACACGTCCCACGCGCAGTCGATCCCGGCCTGCGGGCGGATCGGGTCGCGGCCGTTGAAGGACGACGGCTCGGAACGCATCGAGGTGCCCAGGATCCAGGCGGGCGCCCGCCCGTCGGCCGCCGCCGCGTCGCCGCCCGCCTCGTCGGTCAGCACGATCGCGCCGGCGCCGTCCGAGGACGGGCACGACTCCAGGAAGTGCAGCGGGTCCCACATCATCGGCGACTCGCGGACCTTGTCGATCGAGATGTCCTTGAGCTGGAGGTGCGCGTATTGGTTGCGCAGCGCGTTCTGCCGGTCCTTGACCGCCACCTGCCAGCCGATGTGCTCGGGCGCCCCGGACTTCTGGATGTACGCCCGGATCCACGGCGCGAACGCGCCGCCCGCGCCGATCGACCCGGACTTGCCGCCGCCCAGGCCGAATTGCGCGTTGCCCTCGGACTGCTTCTCCCACGCGACGGCCAGCACGCGGGTGTGTACGCGGCTGCTGATCAGGTGCGAGGCGACGATCGCGGTCGAGCCGCCGACGCTGCCGGCGGTGTGTACCCGAAACACCGGCTTCCCGGCGCCGCCGAGCGCGTCCGCCAGGTAGAGCTCGGGCTTCATCACGCCCTCGAAGATGTCGGGTGCCTTCCCGATCACCACCGCGTCGATGTCGCTCCAGGTCATCCGCGCGTCGTCGAGGGCACGTTGCGCGGCCTCGCGGACCAGCCCGGCGATGGACAGGTCGTCGCGCCGCTTCTTGTGCTTGGTCTGGCCGATGCCGACGACGGCAACGCGCTCATGGGTCATCGGGTCTCACCTTTCGAGGCGGTGTCGCTGCCCGGGGCGTCCGCTTCCAGGACGCAGACGAGGTTTTGTTGCAACGCCGGGCCGGACGTGGCGTGGCCGAGGGTGCGCGAGCGGCCGTTCAGCAGGATCTGGTCGGCCGCGGCGGCGATCCGGACCAGGCCGGTGGCCATCAGCGGGTTGCCGGTGAGCGCGCCGCCGGAGGGGTTGATCAGTACGTCCTCGGCCAGGCCCAGGGACTGCCGCAGGATCACCTCCTGCGCGGTGAACGGCGCCATCAGCTCGGCCACTTCGACACCCGCCAAGCCCGCCGCACCGCCCGCGCGCTCCCCGGCGAGCCGGGTCGAGCGCGAATCGGTCAGGTCGCGCAGCGCCGGGTTGTGTACCTCGCTGCGGTGGTCGAGACCGGTGATCCAGGCGGGGCGCGCGGTCAGTTCGGCGGCGCGCGGGCCGCGGACCAGGACCACCGCACAGGCGCCGTCGGAGATCGGCGGCAGGTCGCTCCTGCGCAGCGGGTTGCGCAGGTAGCCCTCGGCAAGCAGCTTGTCCACGTCCTGCTCGGCGTTGCGTACCTGCTGGTTCGGGTTGGCCGCCGCGTCGCGTCGCGAACGGGCGGCGATCTCGGCTAGTTCGCGTTCGGTGGTCCTGCCCGACTCGAGCAACTGGCGGGCCTGGAGGGCGGCCAGCGAGACCGGGTCCAGGCCGAGCGGCGCGAGGTAGTACGGGTCGAGTTCGAGCGGGTAGATCGCGGCCGGATCGCCGGTGGAGGACTTGCCCGAGCCCATCGCCACCGCGATGTCGAGGTCACCGTGCCTGAGCCGGACCCAGGCCTCGTACATCGCCCAGGCGCCGTCCATCTCGACGTGCGACTCGTGGATCGGCGGCCACGCGCCCATCGCGTCCAGGTTGGGTACGAAGGAGAACGTGCCGCCGGAGATGTAGTCGCACGATCCCTGGCAGCTGAACCCGATGTCGGAGCGCTTCAGCCCGACCTTGCCCAGGGCCTCGTCGACGACCGTCAGCAACATCTCGGTCTCGGTGAGCTCCTGCCGGCGTACCGCCGGGAGCTGCGCGGTCGCGACGATCGCGATGTCGCCGTCCTGCCGCTGCCGCTGCTGCCGCACTGCCGTCTCCCTTGTCTCGCCCGGCTGTTGGCCTGCCGGGCCTGGCTTTTGACGCGCCGTCATCAGAAGACCCGGTTCAGGTATTGCTCGGCGGGTTCGTCCGGCTCGCCGGTGGGCCGCCAGCCCTTGATGAAGCCCGCGACCGTGCCCCAGCCCTTGCTGGTGATCTCGGCGGCGTCCCGCTCGGCCTCGGGCATCCACTCCGCCTGGACGTGCATGCCGACCCGGATCTCGGACACCGGGAGGTCCAGGATCTGCTGTTGCGCGATCACCATCTCGTCGCCTTCGAGCACGACGGAGGCCCGGGCGAACGGCTCGGTCTCCTGCTGCCCGGGGTACGGGGTGGGGGTGATGATCGTGTAGTTCGACACCACGCCGCGATCGGGCAGCACCTCGTCCAGTTCCGGGCCGAGCCGGATGGCGTCCACGGAGCAGTAGCCGCGCCCCAGAAACACCCGGTTGCACTGCGGACAGCGCTGCCCGGTCAGTCGGCCGGCGCGCAGGTTGTTCGCGTAGCGGACCAGGGTGGGCGAGAGGACGTCGGTGTAGGTGATCTTGGAGAAGTACTCCATCGTCGTCACGTCCTGCGCCGCGCCGGGCTCGCCCTCGGGGGCCTCGGCCCGCTCGCCGGGGACGAAGCAGACGATGTCGTCGATCCGGCCCACCGGTTCGTCCCGCCAACGCGGCGCGACCCGCATGCCGGTGTGCACGGCGTCCTCGGCGCCCGCGTCGAGCACGTGCACCAGATCGGTGTCCGCGCCGTCCAGGCGGACCAGCACGAAGGCGAACGGCCGGTCCAGCGGGTGCGATTCGATCGGCTGGGCGACCCAGGTCCAGGACCGCACGGTGCCGACCGGGCCCACCTCGACGAAGTCGTGCGCGAGTTCGTTCCCGGTCTCCGGGTCGTACTCCATGGGCGGCACGATCACCCGCTCACCGGACCGGATCCCGACGATCCGACGGGCGGTCAGCTCCGAGAAGAAGCGACCCATGACCGGTCCGAGTGTGCGCTTGTACGGGAACTGGATAGTACTGACGGTCTGTGTCGACACGGTCATCCTCTCGGCCTGGGAACGAGATCGGCCACCGGCCGAACGATAGGTAAGGTTCCTTGACGAGGTCAATGGATAACGAAAACCTGTTCTCGGTCCGGGGATGCGTGCGTCGGGTGGAGCCGCGTCGGGTCGAACCGTGCGGGATGATCGTTCGATGAGTGAGATCGTCTTGATGTCGGATCCGCAGGTCGCCGCGATACCCGTGGTGGATTGTGGTGAGCCGCTCGTGGACGTCCGTGTCGACGGCTCGTTGCGGGTCGATACGCGCCAGCAGGACCCGGCGGATGCCTTCGCGTATCTGCGGGAGGGCGTGCTGCGGCGGCTGGTCGATGCTCAGACGTTGTTGCCGGCGGGGTTGTGGCTGCTGTTCGTGGAGGGGTACCGGCCGCTGTCCCTCCAGCGGGAGTACTTCGAGGAGTACGCCGGCCGGCTGCGGGCGGATCACCCCGACTGGGACGCCGAGCGGATCCACGCGGCGGCGAGCCGGTATGTGTCGCCGCCCGAGATCGCCCCGCACAGCGCCGGCGCGGCGGTCGACCTGACGCTGGTGGACGACGACGGGCACGAGTTGGATCTGGGCACGCGGATGAACGCGTCTCCGGAGGAGAGTGCCGGTGCGTGCTACACCGACGCGGCCGGCATCGGTGCGCAGGCGCGCCACAACCGGGAGTTGCTGAGTTCGGCACTGGTGGCGGTCGGGTTGGTGAACTACCCGACGGAGTGGTGGCATTGGTCCTACGGGGACCGGTACTGGGCGCTGGCGAGCGGGAAGCCGACGGCGATCTACGGGCCGACGGACCTCCCGCCGCGGAGTTGATCGAGCAGACGCGCGTCGAGCGCCGAGGCGGGGTGGTGCCCGCTTCGGCGCTCGACGACGGTGCTGCGGACCGGCGGTCACGGACGGGTCGCGGACCAGCCGACGGGTCCTGGACCGGTCGTGAACTACCGCTGGATCAGGAGACGTTCACCGCAGTCCAGGCGGTGGCGACCTCGTTGTACTCGGGGCTGTTGGCGCCGTACAGGTCGGTGGCCGCGGCCAGCGTCGCGACGCGCGCGCCGGCGTAGTCGGTGGTCGAGGTCATGTGCGCGGTCAGGGCCTGGTACCAGACGTGCAGGGCCTTGTCCCGGCCGATGCCGGTGACCGTGACGCCGTTCGCCGTCGGGCTGTCGTAGTTGAAGCCGTTGATGCTCTTCGCCCCGCTGCCTTCCGAGAGCAGGTAGAAGAAGTGGTTCGCTATGCCGGAGGAGTAGTGCACGTCGAGGCCGCCGACACCGGCGTACCACGAGTCGGCGGACTGGCCGTCGGACGACGGCTTGTCCATGTAGCGCAGCGGCGTGCCGTTGCCGTTGATGTTGATCAGCTCGCCGATCCAGTAGTTCGGCGGGTTGCCCGGCAGGTTGGCGTACCACTCGACGCCGGTGCCCAGGATGTCGGACGTGGCCTCGTTGAGGCCGCCGGACTCGTCCGCGTACTGGAGAGCCGCGGTGGCGGCGGTGACGCCGTGGCTCATCTCGTGGCCGGAGACGTCGATTTCGGTGAGCGGAGCCGTGTTGTTGGCGCCGTCACCGTACGTCATGCAGAAGCAGCCGTCGTCCCAGAAGGCGTTGACGTAGTTGTTGTCGTAGTGCGCGCGGCTGAACGACGCGACGCCGTCGTTGCGGATGCCGTTGCGGCCGAACATGCTCTTGTAGAAGTCCCACGTGGCGATGGCGCCGTACTGCGCGTCGACGGCGGCCGATTCCCGGTTGTTGCTCGTGCCGTCGCCCCACGTGTCGGTGGAGTTGGTGAACAGCGTGCCGTTGCCGGCGGTGCCGTTGGCCATGTCGGTCGTGTACTGGCCGCCGTGCGCGCCGTCCTTGAGCTCGTACGAGCCGCCGGAGTTCGTCGTGTTGAGGTTCACCTGGCCGACGAACACGCCGTTGCCGGAACCGGTTTCGATGGTCTCGGTACGGCTCAGGATCGCGCCGGAGGCGGCGTCGGTGACGACCTCGACCCGGCTGGGGGTGTGGTCGGCCTGTTGGCCGGTGACGAAGGTGCGCCAGGCGAGCGTGGGCGTGTGCTTCTTGCCCGCCCAGACCACCAGTTGCGCTGCGCCGGACAGGCTTTCGCCGGCTGCGGCGACGGGGGCCGCCACGGCCGGCTTGGTGGTGAGACCGTTGAGCTTCGCCGGGTTGGCGCGGTCCACGTGGGTGATCTTGCCGGAGGGGCTCCGATGCACGATCAGGTCGCCGCCGAGGACCGGCAGGCCGGCGTACGTACGGTTGTACCGCACGTGCCGGGTGCCGTTGGTGTCGACCACGACGTCCTTGACGACCAGGTGTTCCTGGTTGCCGAGGCCGAGGGAGTGGGCGGTCGCGCTGCTCTGCCGGTCGGCCTGGCTCAGCAATTCGGCCCGGGGGGCGGGGGCCGAATTGCCGGTGGTGCCGGTGGCATGGGCTGCGACGGGGATTCCCGCCGCGAGCAGGGCGGCGGTGGCGGCGACCGCGAGCGTGGCTAAGCGGGCGCGGTTGTGGTGTGGCATGCAAACTCCTCTACCGACCCGTCGCATGGTGGCGGCGGGGGTGTGGAACCGGCCGCGGATGGCGGCGCGGTGAGGAACATGAACGCGTATGACGTACACGGAACAAGACACGGGAACATCGCTCGACCGCTTCGGGTCAGCAAAGTGGTCGGGCCCGTTCCTGGGGACTGTCGGAACCGCAGCAGAAATACTTGCAGCAACCACCGATGACTTAATAGAGCCTGTTCATGATTGTCCGGTAATCGACACCACACCGAGCGTGTTGTGCCGTCTTCGGTGACGGGGTGATCAACTGCGGTGCGGGGATGGTCGGTTCGCACGGCGGACGATCTCGGGCCGATCTCGGGACGGGCACGAAAGCTGGCCGGCAGGTGGACCGGCGGTGAATCGTTCCGCTCGAACGGCCTTGGTGTCGGGCCGAGGTCGGGCCCGGCCGATCCGCTCGCCGAGGTGGTCTTCCCGAGCGCGGGCGCCGGTGGGGGCGCGGTGGAGGGACGGGTTCACGCCGGCGCGGAAGGCGCGGGTGAGCTGCGGGGGGTGCGGACCGGGCACGGACCGGGCGCGCGGGCGGTGTCTTTCGACTGTTTGGCGGTGGTCGCAGGTGAGTTCGACCATGGTGCGGACGGTCGGCCCGAGCGCAGTACCCGAAACCGCGCCGACAACCACCAGGTCCGCCACCACCGACGCGGACGCGGGCGCCGAAACAGCCTCGGCGGCGGGGTGCGCGGGGGAGGATCCGCCACCCCGAAATCGCGTCGGTGCGACGCTCGTTCGGATTTTGGGCCGGCTATTCCCGGCCACCCGGCGGTATTTCGGGTCAGTGGCCGGCGCGGAAGTAATCCCGTGGGTCGTTTTCCGTCCGCCGGCGATGCGTGGTGCGCTTGCCGGCTTGCGCCGCGGCGACGATCGAACTGCTGCGGCCGTCCTCCAACCGGGCCAATCTGGCGTTGAGTTCGGCCTCTTCCTTGATTTCGTCGGCGGACGGCGACAGCGCCACGATGAACAGCGTGATCACCGTGAAAAGGCTGATTCCGGTGATCAGCGGAGCGAGGAATTGGGACGCGTCGACACCGTGTGCCATCCCGTGTCGACCGTCGGTACGCACGCTCATCGCGGACATTCCCGTGTAGTGCATTCCGCTGACCGCCACGCCCATGATCAACGCGGCACCGCCGGTCGCGACGAATCCGCTCACGTGCAACGCCGCCCACAGCGCCGCGGTCGCCGCGACCACCGCGATCAGGATCGACAGGCCGACCCGGAGCGAGTCGTATTCGACCGTGCCATCCAGGCTCAGCGCGGCCATGCCCATGTAGTGCATGCTCGCCACCCCGCCGCCGGTGACCAGGCCGCCGAGCACGAGTCCAGGCACGCCGGCGCCCCGCCGACCGGCGATCGCCATGCCGATCCCGACCACGATCACCGCGAGTACCAGCGAGGTGATCGTCTTTGCCACGTCGTATCGAATCGGCGTGCCGCGCACCGAGAATCCGAGCATGCCGATGAAATGCATGACCCAGATTCCGGTGCCGCCGATCGACGCCGCGCCCAGCACCAACCAACGCAGTCGTACCCAACCGCGTACCGCACGGGCCCGGGTCGTGCACAACAAACCGAGGGCCGAACCCAGGCAGGACATCAGGTAGGCGACGACCGGGGTCAACGCTCCGTAAGCGAAATGATCTACGTGTCCCATGTCGGCAAACCGCTCCGTCGGTCCGGGCCCCTTCGAAGCGGGGGGATTCCTGTTCTCGAATCGCCGATGATAGGCCGGCGCCGACGACGACTCGGCAGCGGGTTTCCCGAATTACCGCAGGATGTCAGCGGGCGTATCGGGAGGTGGAATTCGGATAAAGATCTCGGTACGCCGGCACGGTGCCGGCCACTCCATCCGCAGCCCCCACCCCGGCCCCCACCCCGGCCCGCTTCGCCGCGAGCACCCCGTGCACCACGGCTCGGGCGAACACGTCCGCCGCCGCGGCATGCAGCAGGGTCAACGAGGCCGCCTCGGCGTTCACCCCGTAGGGCGTGCCCGGATCGGGCGCGGGCAGCGGTACACGGGCCGTGGACACCGCGAAGATCGTGTCGCCGTCGTAGAGGGTGTGTACCGGTCGGATCGCCCGGGCCAGCCCGTCGTGCGCGACACCCGCGACCTTTTGCGCCTGGGCCCTGGTCAGCACCGCGTCGGTGGCCACGATCCCGATCGTGGTGTTCAGCGACGGCGGCGCCTGCAACGTCGCCTCGGCCCGGGCCAACGCGGCGGCGTGCTCGGCGTGTTCGGGCGGGGTCAGGGCGAACTCCCCGGGCAGCCCGAGGCCGACCGCATAGGGCAGCCCGCCGATCGGGTCCACCGCCGAACCGGCCGCGTTGACCACCGCGAGCGCACCCACGGTGACCCCGCCGGGCAGCAGCACACTCGCCGTGCCCACCCCGCCGCGCAGCCCGCCGACCATCGCCCCGGTGCCCGCGCCCACGCTGCCCATCGGCACCGCCGCGTGCTCCGGCTCGGCGTCCGCCGCCACGATCGCCGCCCGGCCGAGCGCCGCGTCCGGACGGCGCTGCCAGTCGCCGCCGCGCCCGAGGTCGAACAGGGACGCCGCGGGCACCACCGGCACCACCTGATGCGGCTCGGCGCCCACCGGGAACCCCCGGCCGTGCTCGGCCAGCCAGGCCACCACACCACTCGCCGCGTCCAGGCCGAACGCGCTGCCCCCGCTGAGCACGATCGCCTCGATCCGGGGTACCAGGTTGCGCGGGTCGAGCGCGTCCAACTCACGGGTGCCCGGCGCGCCGCCGCGCACGTCCACCCCGGCTACGAATCCGCCGACCGGACCGAGCAGGACGGTCGTCCCGGTCATCGCCCCCGCGTCGGTGTAGGCGGCGTGCCCGACCCGCAGACCGGCCACGTCGGTGATCGTGTTGCGCGGCCCGACCTTGTACTCCTCGACACCGAACATGCAGCCTCCCGAGCGTGATGAACCACGGCGGACCGTGTTTCGGTCCTGCTCCCATGCTGCTCCATGGGCCGGACTGCGCCATGGATGAGCATCGGCGGCGGCCCGGACGTCGGCTCAGGTCTCCCGTTCGGAATACGCGACCATGCCGAGCAACAACACCTCGATGCCGAACGCGAAGCGTTCGTCGCCGTCCCCGGAGGTCAGTTCGGGGCCGAGCGCGGTCAGGATGGGAAAGCGGGTAGCGGGCAGGGACCGGAAGTAGTCCTGGATCCGCCGGTAGTAGGCGTTCCGCTCCGCGTCGCTCGCGCCGTGCACGGTGTCCTGGCCGCCCATTTCCAGACCGGACATCACGGTGTACATCGACAGCACGTCGCACGCGAACGCGCTGACCTTCTTGGACAGTCCGCCCGCGCGCAGGATGGCCAGGATCCGCTCGGTGGAGGCGAGCGAGTTGGGCCCCAGCGGCACGGCGCCGATCGACGCACGACCCAGATCGCGGTGCGACGCGTAGACGTCGCGGATCGAGAACATCGCCTCGCGCAGTTGTTCGCGCCAGCGCGCGGGGTCCGCGACCGGGATCCGGACCTCCCCGTTGACCCGGTCCACCACCAGCTCGACGAGCTCCTCCTTGTTCGCCACGTAGGCGTACAACGACGCCGCGCCGGTATCGAAGCGTTGGGCGACCCGGCGCATGCTCAGCGCGTCCATGCCCTCCGCGTCGATGATCGCCAGCGCGGCGGTGACGATCGCCTCCTGGGACAACACGGGCTTGCGCGGACTCCGAGCCTTGGGCGCCGTACGCCACGGCGGCACGGGGACCTCGGGAGCCTCGGACACGGCGCCACCTCCTCGACCTGACCAACGCTGATCCAACGGACTTTACGAACACCGTACTTGACGCGAACACTGATTGTGTCTAGAACAGTGTTCGAAGAACAAACATTGTTCTATGAACGAACAGTGTTCGAGACGGAGGGGGAACGACGATGGAAACCGAGAGCGGCACGGCGCCACCACCCACAGCGAAGTCGGTCGGACCGGTCGAGCCGGTCGAAGCGGCCGAGGCGGCGAAACGCCCGCCCTATCCGCTGCGCTGGATCGGTCTCGCGGTGGTCGTGGGCGCCGACATCATGGACCTGCTCGACGCCACCATCGTCAATGTGGCGGGCCCCGGCATCCGGGACGCGCTCGGCGGCAACTCGACCCACCTCCAGTGGTTTTCCGCCGCGTACACGCTCGCGTTCGCGATGTTCCTGATCACCGGCGCCCGGCTCGGTGACATCCTCGGCCGGCGCCGGATGTTCCTCGGCGGGATCGTCGCCTTCACGCTCACCTCGTCGCTGTGCGGCCTCGCGCAGTCGCCGGAGATGCTGATCGGCGCCCGCGGCCTGCAGGGTCTGACCGCCGCGATGATGGTGCCGCAGGGGTTGGGGCTGATCCGGGAGATGTTCGGCGAACGCGAGATCGGCGCGGCGTTCGCGGTGTTCGGCCCGTCGATGGGCCTGGCGGCGGTGCTCGGCCCGATCCTGGGCGGGGTGGTGATGGACGCCGACGTGTTCGGCCTCGGCTGGCGCGCGGTGTTCCTGGTGAACGTGCCGCTGGGCCTGTTCGCCTGCTTCGCCGGCGCCACCGTGCTGCCCCGACCCACCGCCGAGGCGGCCGGCGCCCGTCGGCCGGGCCTTGACCTGGTCGGCATGATCCTGGTCACCACCGCGCTGCTGCTGCTCGTGTACCCGCTCGTCCAGGGTCGCGAACAGGGCTGGCCCGCCTGGACGTTCGCGTGCATGGTCGGCGCGCTCCCGGTACTCGCGCTGTTCGCCTGGTACGAGGTGCGCACGACCGGTGCGGGTCGCGACGCGCTGGTGGAGATCAGCCTGTTCGGCAATCGTGCGTACACCGGCGCCCTCGCGGTCGGCCTGATGATGTTCGGCGCGATGATCGGCCTGATGCTCGTGCTCGGCGTCTACCTCCAGGTCGGCCTGGGCTGGACCGCGACACACGCGGCGCTCGCGCTGATCCCCTGGTCGCTCGGCTCGACGGTGGGCGCGGGTCTGGCGGGTGCGGTACTCGCCGACAGGTACGGCCGCCGGGTGCTGCATACGGGCCTGGTGATCGGCGGGCTCGGGGCGATCGGGATCGGTGCCACGGTCGCGCTGCACGACGGCCCGGTGAACATGTGGATCCTGCTGCCGGCGACCGCGGTCGCGGGATTCGGGTTCGGCCTGACGATGTCGCCGTTCTTCGGGATCGCCCTGGCGGGGGTCGCCGACCACGAGATCGGCTCGGCCTCCGGGGTGCTCAACGCGGTACAGCAGCTCGGGGGCGCGCTGGGCGTCGCGCTGTTCGGGACGCTGTTCTTCACCCACGTGGAGGACCACGTAGGCGCGGCACACGGGGTGGACGCGGTGCGCGCGGTGTTCGACGACGCGTTCACGATCGGCATCGTCGCCAGTGTGCTCGCGCTGGCAGCGGCGTGGGGGCTGGCCTTCCTGATGCCGCGCCGGGAACGGCCGATGGGTGCGGCGGCGCACTGAGCACGGGGTTCCGGGACGCGAGCGCCGCCGAAGGCACCGAGGGAGGGCCGCAGGAGGGCCGAAGGAGGACCGAGGCCGGCCCGAGGCCGGACCGCACGAAGCCGCCGTCCGAACGATCGGAGCTCGGACGGCGGCTGCGCGGCAGCGCATCCCAGGGTGCGGGTCCTAGTGGCTGCCGGCGATGCCGCGGTGGGACGGCCCGCCGAGCGCGGATGCCCCGTCGCGGGTGAGCACCGAGGCCCGGTTGCGGAAGGCGTCCTCGCGCGCGGCCTGGTCCGGGTGTCGCGAGCGCCAGTACGGGTTGTCGTGCGGCAGATGGCCGCTGACCCGCCCATACAGGCCGAAGGTCATCACCAACAATCCGACCACGAAGCTGAAGATGATGTTCGGCATCTTGAAGGACAGGTAGTTGATGTCCGGGGTGCCGATCAGGCCCAGATTCACAAACCCGCTGAGTACGAACAACACGCCGACCACGATGTTGACCGTGGAGGCGGTGTTGCCGCCGATGATCGCGCCGACGATCAGGATCGCGCCGACCACGACGGAGATCAGGCTCAGCGCGCCGTTGGTCGACATGCCCGCGACCTGGCGCCCGGTGGTGGAGAAGAAGCCGACATTGTGGGTGAAGCCGAGGATGCCGAACGTGATCAGCGCGATCCCCATCAACCCGCCGCCGTATCGGTAGACCTGGCCGAGTCGGTGATCGACCGGCATGCCTTCGTCCAAGCCTGTCATGGCCGCCTCCGGGCATCGTGTGGCATGGGATTACTCCTATTAATCCCTTTTCCCGGAAATGCCGGTTCGACGCCGCCGAGGCCCGACCGGGACCGAAGCGATCCGCCGGGCCGGGTCTTGTGCCGGGCGCGACACTATGCGGACTTGAGGACCAGTTGGCCGTTCGCCACCGCGACGTTCTTCGTCGGCAGGGGGCGTGGGGCCGGGCCGCCGAGCACCGCGCCGGTGCTCGCGTCGTAGCGGCTGTTGTGGCACGGGCACTCGATCTGTCCGTTGGTCACGCTGCCGACCAGGCACTGCTGGTGGGTGCACACCGCACTGAACGCCTTGAAGTCGCCCGCGGTCGGTTGGGTGACCACGACCTTGGCCGCGTCGTAGATCTTGCCGCCGCCGACCGGGACGTCGGAGACCGGGCCGAGGGTCTTGTCGGCGGCCGGCGCGTTGCCCTTGGCACCGTTGTCGCTGCTGTTGCTGTTGCTGCTACCGCCACCGCCGCCGCCGCAGGCCACCAGCGTGGCGCCGCCGGCCGCGACGAGGGTGCCGCAGAGCATGATCCGCCGGGTGGGCTCGGCCCTACCGGTCGGCTCCGGGCTCGTCGTCTCGGTGGTCGGGTCGCTCGCTCGCATGTGCTGCCTCCGTCGTGGTACCCGGTGCCGGTCGTTCGTCCGGCGCCGATGCAACGAAAACGTACGCGAGGGGCTCGTGGTTCGACGGATCGGTGAAGCGAACGGGTTCAACGAGGCCCGAGTCGGCGGCGGGCTCGGCCGGTTCGGCCGGTGCGACGGGTCCGACCGGCTCGGCGGGCCCGGTCGGCTGCACCGGATGGCCGGCCGGCTCGACCTCGGTCGCCGGTTCGAACTCGGCCGCCACCGTGGGCTCGACGGCCTCCGTCGGCGGCTCGGCGGCACCACCCGGCAGGGTGAAGACGATCCGGGTCCCGTCGGTGTATCCGGTGTCCACGGCGATCCGGCCGCCGTGTTGTTCGACGATCCGCTTGGCCATCGCGAGGCCGATGCCGCTGCCGGTGTACGTCTCGCGCGGATGCAGCCGCCGGAAGGCGGCGAACACCCGTTCCGCCGCCTCGGCGGGGATGCCGATCCCGTTGTCGGTCACGGTGATCCGCCGACCGCCGTCGGGGGTCGGCTCGGCCTCGACGCGCACCACGGGCCGTTCGTACGGGCGTTGGAACTTGACCGCGTTGCCCAGCAGATGCCGGATCAAGGTGGCGAGCAGCGCGGGATCGGCCTGCACCACCGGCAGTTCGCTCCGGGCCAGTTCGGCGCCGGTGTCCTCCACCCGATCGGCCATGTCCAGCCAGGTCTGCCGGACCAGTTCGCCCAGGTCCACCTCGACCCGTTCCGCGCGCGAGCGGCCCACCTCGGTCAACGTGACCATCTCGTCGATGAGCACCTGGAGGCGGCGGGCGTTGTCGATGGTGAAATCGATGTACTGCCGGCCGCGTCGGTCCAGCACGTCCTCGTACCGCTCCTGCAACATCCGGCCGAAGGAGACGATCCGGCGCAGCGGATCCTGCATGTCGTGCGTCGCGGCGTGCGCGAACTGGTCCAGATCGGCCTGGACCAACCGGGCCCGGCGGGCGTGTTCGTCGATCAGCGCGCGCAACTCGTCTTGACCCCGCTCCAACTCGCGGGCCCGCGCCCGCTCGGCGTCGAGCTCCCGGTCCCGCTCCGCGACCAGCCCGGTCAACCCGGTGGCCCGCTCGCGCTCGCGGCGCGCCTCGCCCTCGGCGGTCCGCACCCGCGCCCGCAGGTCGGCCAACGCCCCGGCGATCGCGGCGAACTCGCGGCTGTCGTAGCGGGCGGCCCGCGGCGCGGCACCGCTCGACGCGGCCAGCCGGGCCAACGGCCGCTCGACGGTGCGCCGCAGCGCGGCCTCGATCAGCACGGTCAGCCCGACCACGAGCACCAGATCGACGCCGAGCACCACGAGCAGCCCGCGCGAGCGCGCGTCGCCGGTCAGCGTCAGGCCCACCACGAGCGCCGCCACGGTGGTGAGCAGGACCGCGCCGCACGGCACCCAGATCAGCCGCAGCCGCGCCCGGACCGTCCACCACGAGTCGTCGGAAGCCGCCATCGGTACCCCGCCCTCTCCGGCCCGCCCGCGTCCCGCGCTCTCCCGGCGCCGCACCGGGCCCGGAACCCCTCGTGGAACACCGTAAATTGTGGCAGCGCCGGGCCCGCGGCACGAGGGCATGATCCGGCCGCCCGCATCCGAGGGACCCGATGCACACGTACGGATGAATGGGCACATGGACGGCGGAACGTGCGGGTAGGTCGGCCGCACCCGATCGGCCCGAACGTTGTGGAGCAGCCAGACATGCCCGAGGTAGTCCGCGCGGCACTCGTCCAGGCCGGTTGGACCGGTGACACCGAATCGATGATCGTGCGCCACGAGGAGCTGGCTCGGCTGGCCGCCGGCCAGGGCGCGCGGGTGATCGGTTTCCAGGAGGTCTTCAACGCGCCGTACTTCTGCCAGGTGCAGGACACCGCGCACCACCGCTGGGCCGAGCCGGTCCCGGACGGTCCCACGGTGACCCGGATGCGGGCGCTGGCCCGGGAGTTGGGCCTGGTGATGGTGGTGCCGGTCTACGAGATCGAGCAGCCGGGGCTGCTCTACAACACCGCGGCGGTGATCGACGCGGACGGTCGATACCTGGGCAAGTACCGCAAGCACCACATCCCGCAACTGCCCGGATTCTGGGAGAAGTTCTACTTTCGGCCGGGCAACCTCGGCTGGCCGGTCTTCGACACCGCGGCCGGCCGGATCGGCGTCTACATCTGCTACGACCGGCACTTCCCCGAGGGGTGGCGGGCGCTGGGCCTGGCCGGCGCGCAGATCGTGTTCAACCCCTCGGCCACCTCGCGCAGCCTCTCCGCCCACCTGTGGCGCCTGGAGCAGCCCGCGGCGGCGGTGGCCAACGGCTATTTCGTCGCGGCGATCAACCGGGTCGGGGTCGAGGAGTACGGCGCCAACGACTTCTACGGCACCAGCTACTTCGTCGATCCCACCGGCCGCTTCGTCGGTGATCCGGCCTCGGATCGGGACGACGAACTGGTGGTGCGCGATCTGGATCTGGACCTGATCACCCGCACCCGGGCGCACTGGGCGTTCTACCGCGATCGCCGCCCGGACGCCTACGGCCCACTGACGGAAGCCTGAGGCGCGCGGTGACGCAGCACACCCTGATCCGGGGCGGCCTGGTGCTGACCGCCGCCGAGGAGATCCGCGCCGACGTACTGATCGACGGCGAGCGGATCGCGGCGGTGGCCGCGCCGGACGTGGCCGAGGGCTGGGCGCGCGGCGGCGCCCGGATCATCGACGCGAGCGAGTGCTATGTGATCCCGGGCGGGGTGGACGCGCACACCCACATGGAGATGCCGTTCGGCGGCACGGTCGCCTCCGACACGTTCGAGACCGGCACCCGCGCGGCGGCGTGGGGCGGGACCACCACGATCGTCGACTTCGCGGTGCAGAAGATCGGCGCGGGCCTGCGCGAGACGCTGGACGACTGGCACGCCAAGGCGGAGGGGAACTGCGCGATCGACTACGCGTTCCATCTGATCCTGGCCGACGTCAACGACCGCACGCTGGCCGAACTGCCCGGCCTGGTCGACGAGGGCGTGTCCAGCTTCAAGCTGTTCATGGCCTATCCGGGCGCGCTCTACAGCGACGACGGGCGGATCCTGCGGGCGATGCAGCGCTGCGCGAGTACCGGCGCGCTGCCGATGATGCACGCGGAGAACGGCATCGCAATCGACGTCCTGGTCCAGCAGGCGCTGGCCGCGCGGCGCACCGATCCGCGCTTTCACGGCTCGACCCGGCCGGCGCTGCTCGAGGCCGAGGCGGTGTATCGGGCGATCGCGCTGGCCCGGGTGGCGGGTGCGCCGCTCTACGTGGTGCACGTGTCCGCCCAGGAGGCGGTGGAGGAGCTGACCCGGGCCCGGGACCTGGGGCTGAACGTGTTCGGCGAGACGTGTCCGCAATATCTGTTCCTGAGCGCGGCGGACCTGGCCCGGCCGGACTTCGAGGGCGCGAAGTATGTGTGCTCGACGCCGCTGCGCGCCGAGGAGCATCAGGGCGCGCTGTGGCGCGGGTTGCGCACGAACGACCTGTCGGTGGTCTCCACGGACCACTGCCCGTTCTGCTTCGCCGGCCAAAAGGAGCTGGGGCGTGGCGACTTCTCCCGGATCCCCAACGGCCTGCCGGGCGTCGAACACCGGATGGACCTGCTGCATCAGGCGGTGTTGGACGGGCACATCGGGCTGCGCCGGTGGATCGAGCTGGCGTGTGTGACGCCGGCCCGGATGTTCGGCCTGTATCCGCGCAAGGGCGCGCTGTTCCCGGGCTCGGACGCGGACGTGGTGATCTACGACCCGCACGCCAGGCACGAATTGTCGGTACGCACCCACCACATGAACGTGGACTACTCCGCCTACGAGGGCCGGGTGGTCACCGGTCGGGCCCGCACGGTGTTGTCCCGGGGGCGGGTCGTGGTCGACGACGGGGTCTACACGGGCGTCGCGGGACACGGGCGCTATCGGCGCCGGGACACCTGCGGCTATCTGCTCTGACTTCGGTGCGGCCCCCTTCCCCCCTTCCCCCCTTTCCGGTAACCGATTTCCGGTAACCGAGTCGACGGAGCGTCATGGAACTCGGCCTGGTGTTGCAACCCGATCCGCCCGCGTCGTCCGTGGTGTCGCTGATACGGCGCGCGGAGGACAACGGCTTCGAGCACGGCTGGGTGTTCGACTCGTGCGTGTTGTGGCAGGAGGCGTATCTCGTGCTCGGCCGGATCCTGGCCGAGACGAGCGCGCTGACCGTGGGGCCGATGGTGACCAACCCGCTGACCCGGGACTGGACGGTGACGGCGTCGTTGTTCGCGACGCTGAACGACATGTACGGGCCGCGCACGGTGTGCGGGATCGGCCGGGGCGACTCGGCGGTGCGCTTCATCGGCCGCCGGCCCGGCACGCTGGCTCGCCTCGAGGAGGCGATCGGCGCGATCCGCACACTGGCCGGGGGTGGCGAGGTGGACCTGGCCGGTACGCCGGTGCGGATCCCGTGGGTGCGCGAGGGGCGGTTGCCGGTGTGGATGGCCGCGTACGGGCCGCGGGCCCTCGCGCTGGCCGGGCGGGTGGCGGACGGGCTGATCATCCAGTTGGCCGATCCGTACCTGGTGGAGTGGATGGTGCGCGGCTTCCGGGACGCGGCGGTGGCGGCCGGGCGCGATCCGGACACCCTCGCGGTGTGCGTCGCGGCGCCCGCGTACGTGTGCGCGCCCGAGGCGATCGCACACGCCCGCGCGCAGTGTCGCTGGTTCGGCGGCATGGTCGGCAACCACGTCGCCGACCTGGTGGCCCGATACGGCGAGCACTCGGGCGCGGTGCCGGACGCGCTGACCGAGTACATCCGGGCCCGCGACGGCTACGACTACACCCACCACGGCCGGGCCGACAACCCGTCCACCGACTTCGTACCGGACGAGATCGTCGACCGGTTCTGCGTGCTCGGCCCGATCGAGAGGCACGCGGAGCGGCTGGCCGAGCTGACCGTGCTCGGCGTGACGCAGTTCGCGGTGTACGGGATGCACGACGCGGTGCCGGCCACGATCGACGCGTACGGGGCGGCCTTCGGAAAAGGTGCACGCACCATGGAACTTTCTTAAGGCAGTCATAAATCCCCCGAATCGGGGTGCCGATCGGGCGGATCCCCGGGATACGGTCGCAGGGCCGGTCGGGCGTGTTTGGAGAGACTGCGCCGCGCCGGCACGCGGAAACGCGGGGGATTCCTGCGGCCGTCGCCCTCCTCCCACCAGCCCGGGCGACGGTCGGAGGAACAGTTCGTCACGACCTGGTGACCGTGCGGGGTTCGGTCTGTTTCAGGCCCACCGGGGTATCCATCCAGCCGGTAGCGTCCAAGAGCCGAGGCCGTATCCCGCTGAGAATGGTGATCGAGTGTCGCGACGAATCGCGCAGCCCGAAGCGACCCGGGGAAGACGGCGCCTGATGCTCGGCGCCGCGTTCTGTGTGGCCGCGGTCCTGGTCGTGGTCGGCCTCGCGTCGACCGGCCGGATCTCCGGCCACCCGAGAACGCGCCCGACCGGGGACGCGGCCCGGGGATACCACCTGCCGGACCCGGCCGAGGGCGATCGCATCGCCGCCGGGCTGCTCGGCAGTTCGCCCGCGGCGCCCTCCGGGGCGCCCATGCCGCCGGTGCCCACGGAGTCCTCGGCGGCGGTGGAGCCACTGCCGGTGTCCGATCCGCTGCAGGCCGCGCCGATCGCCCCGACGCCCGCGATCGGCGCGCTGCTGCACGCGGGGGAGGGGGACAATCCGGCGCACTTCTGCACCGCGACGGTGGTGTCCTCGCCGAACCGAAACCTGGTGGTCACCGCGGCGCACTGCGTCTACGGCGGGGCCTTCGCGTCCGACATCGCGTTCGCGCCGGGCTATCACGACGGCGTGATGCCGTACGGCGTATGGGTCCCGTCCCGGATCGACGTGGACCCGCGCTGGGTCAGCGACCGGGACCCGGCCTACGACGTGGCGTTCCTCCAGGTCCGGCGCCCGGGTACGGAGGACCGGATCGAATCGGTCACCGGCGCCGAGCAACTCTCCTTCGACATACCGCCGGGCCGGCCCGCCCGGACGGTCGGCTACCCGGACGACCAGCAGCAGCCGGTCGGCTGCCAGAACACCACCGCCGCCTTCTCCGACACCCAACTGCGGTTCGACTGCGCGGACTTCCCCGACGGCACCAGCGGCGGCCCGATGCTCACCGACATCGACCCGGCCAACGGCAGAGGCACGGTGATCGGGGTGATCGGCGGCTACCAGGAGGGCGGCGACGATCTGACCAACTACAGCAGCTACTTCGGCCCGGCCATCGCGGCGTTGTACCAGCGGGCAAGCGCGGCGGAGGTGGCCCCGACCACGTGACGGCCGGGTGCCGGGACACGCGTCGACCGAAGGATTCACCGAACCGCCGCTGGACACACAGCAGGTCAGGTCGGAAAATCCGACCTGACCCGAGGTGCCCCCAGCAGGATTTGAACCTGCGACACCCGCTTTAGGAGAGCGGTGCTCTATCCCCTGAGCTATGGAGGCATCGGGGCCTGGTGGCCCCGCAGGACAGGGTAGCGGACCGGTCGTGGGGGGTGGGTCAGGGTTTGCCGACGGTGAGGATCACCGCGGAGTCCTCGACGGCCTCCAGGGAGTGCGGTGCCTCGGGGATGACCAGGAGGTCGCCGGAGGTGCCCTCGATCGTGTCGTCGTCGGTGGTCATCCGGACGTGGCCGGTGAGCACGATCAGCGAGGCCTCGCCGGGGCTTTCGTGCTGGGCCAGCGAGTTGCCGGTGGTCAGCGCGATCAGGGTCTGCCGCAGGTGTTGCCGGGAGCCGCCGAGCATGGTGACCGAGCTGCGGCCGGAGGAGGTGCTGCGGGCCGACGCGAGTTGCTCCTTCGTGGCCGTGCGGAGCGAGATTTTATCCATGTATGTCAGTTTCGTGGGCGATCACTCTCCGCGCATGTTCTGGTGTCTCCGGGAATGCGGGGGCCGGTGTGTCGGGTGATGCTGGGCGATGGGGTCGACGCCGCCGCCGAGGGAGACAAATCACTTGCTCGCGCATCGAAGAATGAAACTCATGACTACCGACGAGAGTGTTCGTACGCGTGGGACCGTCTTCGATCGGGACGGGACCCTGGTCGCCGACTACCGATTGGGCAATCGATCGGGTCGGCCCGCCGCGATGGATCTGCGCGTGCATCGGCGGCCCGCCGAACTGGCCGCGCCCGCGATCCTGACCGCGCTGCCCGGGTGGGTGGTGTCCGCCCGCGAGGACATCGGCGCGGTGCTGCTGGCCTCCGGGGGCCGGTTGTTGCGGCATCTGCACCAGTACACCCGCGACCTGGGGGCGGAACTCGGCGACGCGCAGTGGGCCGATCCGCGGATCGAGGTGCGGGCCGCGGCCTCGGTCGAGCCCGCGGAGCTCTACGACATCTGGGTCGCCGCCTATCCGCCCGGGCATCCCGACAACAGCGGCGAGGAGCCGAATCCGCGTGGGCTGGAGGGGTTGTACGACGGCGGCACGATCGGGCCGCTGTTCGGGTTCAGCACGGTGGCACTCGATCGGGGGCGGGTGGTGGCGGCGGTCCTGGTCAACGACGCGGCGTCGCTCGGGCCGTGGGTCACCGAGGTCTTTCGCGATCCGGATCCGGCGTACGCCGGGCTCGGTGCCCGGTTGTTGCGGCACACCCTCGGGCTGGCCCGACTGGACGGGCTGGCCTCGATCGGGCTCGCGGTCACCGAGGGCAATCCGGCCCGGGCGGTCTACGAGCGGCTCGGGTTCCGGCCGTGTGAGTCGTTCGTGCAGATGGTGCTCCCGGGCGGGGAGCCGGTGGACGTGTCGACCCTGATGTGAGACATTTATGTCTCATAAGGATTGAGGTTGTTTCATGGCCGGCTCCGCCGCTCTTTCGTCCGACCGCGACCCGCTGCGCTGGGCCGTGCTCGCGATCCTGTCCGGGAGCCTGCTGATCATCTCGATGGACGCGACCATCCTGAACGTCGCGTTCCCGTCCCTGGTCGCGGATCTGCGGCCCGGCTCGGTCGAGCAGTTGTGGATCATCGACTCGTACGCACTCGCCCTGTCCGGCCTGCTGGTCACCGCGGGCGCCCTCGGCGATCGCTGGGGGCGCAAGCGGCTGCTCCTGGTCGGCTTCGCGATCTTTGCGGCGGCCTCGCTGCTCGCGGTGGCCGCGACCGCCGCCTGGCATGTGATCGCGGCCCGGGTGCTGCTCGGCGTCGGCGGCGCGGCGATCATGCCGTCCACGCTGACCATCCTGCGCCAGGTGTTCACCGACGCCCGGGAACGGGCCCTCGCCTACGCCGTGTGGTCGGCGGTCTTCGGCGGCGGCATGGCGCTCGGCCCGGTGGTCGGCGGACTGCTCGTGCAATCGCACGGCTGGCAGTCGGCGTTCCTGCTCAACGTGCCGATCGCGGTCGCGGTGATCGGGTTCGGCCTGTGGTTGTTGCCCGAGTCCCGCTCGCCGCGCTCCGGCGCGTGGGACTGGCCGGGGGTGGGCCTGTCCATCGTCGGCATGGGCACCCTCGCGGGCGGCATCAAGCAACTCGGCAAGGGCGGCGTCGGCGATCCGATCGCCTGGGCCCTGCTCGTGGTGGCCGCGGTCGCGCTGACCGTGTTCGTCCGGCGCCAATTGCGGCTGGCCAACCCGCTGCTCCAGGTCCGGCTGTTCACCAACCGCGCGTTCACGATGGCCGCGACCGCGATCTTCCTGGGCATGCTCGGCCTCGGCGCGGCGCTGTTCCTGCTCAGCCAGTGGTTCCAGTACGTGCAGGGCTACAGCCCGGTCTCGGCCGGACTGCACCTGCTGCCCGCGCCGATCGCGCTGATCGCCGCGTCGATGGTGGTGCCCGCGCTGATGCACCGCTTCCCGCCGCGCAACGTGCTCGGGAGCGGGCTCGCGCTGATGGGTGTCGGGCTCGCGCTGCCGTGGCTCGGGCAACACGTGCGGGACGTGGACTACCCGCTGGTGGGGGTGTCGCTCGCGGTGGTCGGGCTCGGCGTCGGCACGCTGGCCACCGTCGCGTCGGTGGTGCTGATGTCCGCGGTGCCGGCCGCGGAGTCCGGGGGCGCGGCGGCGATCGACGAGACCGCCTACGAGCTGGGCGCCGCGTTGGGTGTGGCGATCCTGGGCAGCATGGCGTCGGCGCTCTACCGGTCCAACCTGCCCGCCCTGGACCTCGCCCCGGCCGACCTGTCGGCGGTGCGCGAGTCGATCGGGGACGCCTCGGTGGTCGCGGATCGGCTCGGTACGGGCGGCCTGCTCGCCCGGGCGGGCGACGCGTTCACGGCCGGCATGACGCCGACCTTCCTGGCCGGCGGCGTGGTCGCGCTGGTCGCCGCCGGGCTGGCCTGGCGGCTGATTCCTCGGGACTTGGCACCCGCGCCGGACGCGCACTGAGGACCCGTACCGAGGCGGCGCCGGGCCGGTAGGCGCTTCGGTGTTCGGGCCGGCCGAAATCGGTGGGTCGACGGCCGGTGATCCGCCGTCGGGAGCCGCCTCGGGTACCGCCTCTGGGCGCCGCGTGGCGGCTTCACGTGCGCAGATCGGAACATCCGGGCCCTGTCGACCGTTGAGCGGGTCGTAGGCACTCCGGAGCGTGCATGCGTGGGCCGAGGCCGGGCAGGCGCTCCCAGGGGTCGCTATCGGCCAACCTTTCTACCGTACATCTCCGGACGGAATATCACAGGCTTCTCGTTCGTTCGAAATATTGACGAACGCGAATGAAAGCGAGGGCTAGAGCATGCCGACTACACGTGGTGTGGCCCGACAGGGCGCCGAGCGAGTGGCGGCTTCCCGCACGCGGAAGGCTGCCGACGTCGAGCGCGACACGGTCGGTGTGTACCTGGACGAGATCAGCCGCACCAAGCTGCTCGACGCCGAACGTGAGGTCGAGATGTCCAAGGACATCGAGGCCGGGCTTTACGCACAGAAGTTGATCGACGAGGACGCGGTGCCCAAGGGCGTCGACCGGGCCGAGTTGGACGCGCTGATCGAGCGCGGCGCGCAGGCCAAGGAGCTGTTCATCCAGGCCAACCTGCGCCTGGTGGTCTCCGTCGCGCGTCGCTACCCGCGTAGCGGGATGCCGTTCCTGGACCTGGTCCAGGAGGGCAATGTGGGTCTGGTTCGCGCGGTCGAGAAGTTCGACTACGCGAAGGGCTTCAAGTTCTCCACGTACGCGACGTGGTGGATTCGGCAGGCGATCACCCGGGCGATGGCGGATCAGGCGCGCACCGTGCGGTTGCCGGTGCACCTGGTCGAGGAGCTGAGCAAGATCCGCCGGGTGCAGCGCGAGTTCGCCCGCGACCACGGCCGTGATCCGGAGATGGCGGAGATCGCCGAGGTGGTCGGGTCCACGCCCGAGCGGGTCCTGGACGTGATCGGCTGGGCGCGTGACCCGATCAGCCTGGACACCCCCGTGGGCGACGACGGCGAGACCGAACTGGGCGAACTGGTCCAGGAGACCGACCCGTTGACGCCTGAGGACATCACCCTGGCGACACTGCGGCGCGAGCAGATAGCGGACCTGGTCGGTCGGCTCGACGGCCGCACCGCGACGATCCTGCGGGCGCGCTACGGCATGGCGGACGGCAAGGAGCACACGCTGACCGAGGTCGGCAAGCAACTGGGCCTGACCCGGGAACGCATCCGCCAGATCGAGAAGCAGGCACTGGTCGAACTCCGCGAACTGGCCACGGCCCAAGGGCTCGAAGCGGCGTGACCGGCGTGCCGCCGGGGCGCCGGCACACTGGGGGTGTGTCTTCAAGCCCTCGGGCGATGGTGGAGATCGGGGCGATGGAGGCGGGTGCGGGTGACGTGAGCGAGGCGGAACGAGTCGAGCGGCTCGATCGGTTCGGGTGGGACGAAGTGCTTCCCGAGCTGGGTTCGGACGAGACGGACGCCGGGTGGGGCGAGGATCGGGCCGCCCCCGATCCGGCGGACCTGCGGCGCTTTCTGGACGACAAGCCGCCGCACCACATGTGACCCCGACCGACCCGACGACGAACGGCGGACCCGCACCTTCGAGGGAAGGTGCGGGTCCGCCGTTGTGCGTACGGGTCCGCCGTTGTGCGTAGTGGTGTCGGTACCTGCTCAGTCCTCGGTGCGGGACGATCCCGAGCCGGTGCTGCCGTGGCCGGGGCGCGCCTGCGGGTTGAGCCGCTCGGCGAGCAAGTCGCGGATTTCGCCCAGCAGTTCGGTGTCGCTCAGCTCCTTCTCGCCGCCGTGGCCCAGGGCCCGCTTGCGCTTTTCCATCATGTGGTTGAGCGGCAGTACGAGCAGGAAGTAGACCACCGCCGCGGTGATCACGAACGTCAGTGCCGCGCCGAGGACCGAGCCCCACAACAGCTGGACACCGATCGTCTCGCCCTTCGCGTCGACCCCGCACGGGCCCTTGATGCAGGACGTGTAGCTGTCCAGGTTCTTGGTGCCGAGGGCACCCACGACCGGGTTGATCATCCCCTTCACGAAGGCGTTCACCACTGCCGTGAACGCGGCGCCGATGACCACGGCCACGGCCAGGTCGACGACGTTTCCGCGCATGAGGAACTTCTTGAAGCCGCCCACTGCTTGATTCCCATCGATCTTGATCGGTCGAAGCCTCGACGGGGCGATCCGATCATCGATCAATACCAATAATGGTCGTAATCGCGGAATGCCCCATGAAGCCGGACAACTCGCACGAGTCTGGTGTTATTCGTGATTCGTCGCAACAGCGCCACTCGCGAACCCGTGGATGGTGTAAGTGAGTACGGGGCCGGTCGCGACACCGGCGAGTTCGGCCGCCACGGCCCGGGGCACCTCGAGCAGCAACAACGCCCCGGTCGAGGAACCGAGCGACGGACCGGCCGCGGCACCGGTCGCGGTGGGGCGGGCCAGGACGAGTGCGGCGGGGGCGATCAGCCGGGCCGGCCCGGGGTGTTCCGGCGGTGGTACGGCCAGTACGTCGATCCGGTCGCCGGGCCGCAGCACTGCCACCGCGTCGGCGTCGGCGAAGCGCGCGGGCAGGGTGACCGTGCCGCCGTCGGGTCGGCCGCCGGGGCCGGCCAGGCGGACGTCGGTCACCGGCTCGCCCCGGCGCAGCGGACCGGTCAGCGCTCCGCCCGCGGCCTGTCGTACCGCGCGGAGAACTCCCGCCGGGCGCAGCGCCGTCGGCATCTCGACCAGGGCCAGATCGGCGGGCCCGGGTGTACTGCCCGCCGGCAGATCGCGCGCGGCCACCACGATCGGCGTGGTCGACGGGGGCGGCGGCCGGACCGCCACGATCAGCGCGAGCGCCGCGACGGCGGCGGACAGTGCGGCCAACCCCCGTCGGTGGCGGGCCAGTACGCGCCGCCACGACACCCGGGCGGCGGCGGACGCGGAACGGGGAGCGGCACCGGGCGAGGATCCGAACGATCCCGAAGCGGACATCACACCTCCAGCGCGGGTCGGTACGCGCCCGGCGCGCACGACCCGAACGACTCGGACGAGTGCGGCCCGACCCGCGTCGGAACCGGGGCAGGAAACGAGGGCCGAGCCGCGTTCCCACCGTGCCGCGCACGACCCCGGCCCGGCCGAACCGTCCACCCGCCTGTGGATTACTCGGCGCCTGTGGATACCGAATTCACTCACGTGGGTGACCCCCGCCACCCGCACACCAAAAAAGCCACCCCCCGGAACCCGGGAGGCGGCCTCGATGGCTCACCGACACGTGCGATCGGTACGTGCGGTTGGCCGAACGGCCGCCGCGCGTAGGAACAGCTGGTGGCGCGGCACTAGGCCGGCCGCTCGACCTCCGCCGTGCCACACGCGCACGAACGGGTCTTCGGCAGCTCCGCCACCACGTCGAACAGCAGTGTGCGCAGCCGGTCGACGTTGGCCGCGAAGACCTCCATCACCTCGGCGTGGGTGACCCCCTCGCCGGCCTCGACCCCCGCGTCCAGGTCGGTGACCAGCGCAATGGCCGTGCAGCACAACCCCAGTTCGCGGGCGAGCACCGCCTCGGGGTGCCCGGTCATGCCGACGATCGACCAGCCCTGCGCGGCGTACCACTTGGATTCGGCGCGGGTGGAGAAGCGCGGCCCCTCGATCACCACGAGGGTGCCGCCGTCCACCGGCGCCCAGCCCGCGGCGCGCGCGCTCGCGGTGACCACCGCGCGGCCGTCCGCGCAATAGGGGTCGGCGAACGTGGTGTGCACGACCGGCGGGACGGTGCCGTCGGCGAGCGGCAGCCCGTCGAAGAACGTCTGGGTGCGGCCGGAGGTGCGGTCGATCAGCTGGTCCGGCACCACGAGCGTGCCCGGGCCGAATTCGGCCCGCAGCCCGCCGGTCGCGCACGGGGCGAGCACCTGGGTCACCCCGACGGCGCGCAGCGCCCACAGGTTGGCGCGGTAGTTGATCCGGTGCGGCGGGATCGAGTGGTCGCGGCCGTGCCGGGGCAGGAACGCCACCCGACGGCCCGCGATCTCGCCCAGGAAGAGGGCGTCACTGGGCGCGCCGTACGGCGTGTCCACGCGCACCTCGACCACGTCCTCCAGGAACGCGTAGAACCCGGAACCGCCGATCACGCCGATCTCGGCCGGAGCCACGCCCGCCGGCAGCACGCCCGAGGCCATCGGTCAGGCCGCCGTCGACGTCGTACCGGACGAGCCGGACGACGAGGAGGAAGACGACGAGGACGAGGACGACCCCGAGGACGAGGACGACGAGCCCTCCGACGAGGACGAGCCCGAGGACGACGAGCCCGAGGAGGACGCGGACGAACCCGAGCCCGCCGCGGCCGTCGCCGGCGTCGACGACGTGCTCGACCCGCGGCTGTCGGTGCGGTAGAAGCCCGAGCCCTTGAACACGACGCCCACCGCCGAGAAGACCTTGCGCAACCTGCCCTGGCAGGCGGGGCACTCGGTCAGCGCGTCGTCCGTGAACTTCTGAACGGCCTCGAGCCCCTCGCCACAGGCGGTGCACTGGTACTGGTACGTCGGCACGGTCTGGTCCTCCTTCGACAGACAGGTCAGCTGGGTACTGGCACTCTCACCTGTCGAGTGCCAATGGTGCAGCATCCACCGGAGTTCCGTCCACCACGGTCGACGTCACCGGTGTAATGGGTGTCACATCCACGCTCGGCCGCAGCAGCCGCTGCCCGGCCAGCACCACCAGGAAGCCGATCCCGGCCGACCCCAGGGTCAGCGCGAACCCGGCACTCGAACCACGCGCGTCGGTCAGCATCCCGGAGAAGGTGGAGCCGAGCGCGAGGCCCAGGCCGATCGCGCCGGTCAGCCAGGTGAACGCCTCGGTCTTGGCCGCGGCCGGGACCAGCGTGTCCACCAGGGTGAACCCGGTGATCAGGGTGGGTGCGATCGCCAGTCCGCACAGCAACGCGACGGGCACCATGATTCCCACCGACGGGATCGCCCACAGCGGCGCGGTGCCAAGCGCGAGCAGCGCGAACATCAGCACCATCCGCCGCTGCGCCGACCGCCGCCAGGCGATCGCGCCGTAGACCGCGCCGGCGATCAGGCTGCCGCCCGCGAACACCGCGTAGAGCGCGCCCGCCAGGCCGGGTCGACCGGCCTCCTCGGCGAACGCGGTGACCGATACCTGCACGGTCCCGAACACCCCGCCGATGCACACGAACGCCACCACGAGCAGTCGTACGCCGCCGATCCGCAACGCCGAGACGCGCGGCGCGTCGCCGGCGGCCCGGACCACCCGGCGCGGCGCGGTGCCGCGTTGCGCCGCGAACAACAACGACCCGACCACGGTCAGTGCCGCCTCGACCACCAGACCGGCGGCCGGGTGCACCCCGGTGGCCAGGAACGTGGCCACCACCGGGCCCACCACGAAGGTGAACTCGTCGGTGACCGACTCGAACGCGAACGCGGTCGGCAACAGCGGCGAGCGTTCCAGTCGCGCGGCCCAGCGGGCGCGCACCATCGAACCGATCTGCGGCACGGTGGCACCGGAGAGCACCGCGCCGGCGAACAGCAGCCACAGCGGCGCGTCCGCGAGCGCGGCCACGATCAGCGCGGACACCGCCGCGCCGTGCAGCAGCGCGCCGGGGACCACCACGGCCGACTGACCGAAGCGGTCGGCGAGCCGGCCCGTCTGCGGGCCGACGAACGCGAGCGCCACGGCCGCCGCGGCGGAGACCGCGCCGGCCGTGCCGTACGAGCCGGTGGTGTGCTTGACCAACAACACGATGCCCAGGCCGAGCATCGCGTAGGGCAGCCGCGCGATCAGCGCGGGAGCCAGGAATCGCCACGCGGACGGGGTCCGCAGCAGCTCGGTGTACGTGGAGATCATCCGCGCCGCTCCTCGCGGGCGCGGACGCCGGTCCGATGCGTGGGCATCGTGGGTATCGCTTCCTGCCACCTGGTGACGCACAGGGAAAACCCCGGTGCGCCGAGAGCTGTCCTCGAAAGCGTCCACCGGGGTAGATACCGAAGCTTTGCTTCGGCCGCCGTGCGGTCACGACGCCAGCCCTGCGTCAGGCAGAGTCGGTGTGTGTAGGGGATCGGCGATCGTGGTGCCGGGTGGCACCGCGAAGGCAATCAACCAACCGATCGTACCTCACGCGGCACCCTTGACCCCGAACCAACCGGCCAGCTTGCCACCCCGGCTGACCGCGCGCAGCCGGTCCTCGGTCTGGTCGCGCACCGTGTCGGTGGTCACCACGAGCAGGTCGTCGCCGCGCTGGAGCACCGTGGTCGGCTCGGGTACGAAGCTCTCCGCGTCGCGCACGATCAGGGTGACCGCGGCCCCGCGCGGCAGCCGCAACTCGCCGACCTCCACGCCGTGCATCAGCGAGCCGGCCGGCACGCTGACCGACAGCAGATGCCCCTGGAGCTTCTCCAGCGGCGCGGACTCGACCCCCAGGTCGGTCGGCTCGTCGGCGCCCGCGAAGCCGGCCTTGCGCGCTATCCACGGCAGCGTCGGCCCCTGGACCAGGGTGAACACGACCACCAGGACGAAGGTGATGTTGAACAGCCGCTGGGCGTGCGGGACGTCCTTCACGATCGGGATCGTGGCCAACACGATGGGCACCGCTCCGCGCAGCCCGGCCCAGGACAGGATCAGCTGTTCGCGCCACGGTACGCGGAACGGGGTGGTGGTCACGATCACCGACAGCGGCCTGGCGACCAGCAACAGGATCGTGCCGATCACCAGGGCCGGTACCACCGCGCTGCCCAACTCGTGCGGGGTGACCAGCAGTCCGAGCAGGACGAACAGCCCGATCTGGGCGATCCAACCCAGCCCCTCGGCGAAGCCGCGGGTGGCCGGACCGTGCGGGAGCTGCGAGTTGCCCAGGATCAGCGCGGTCAGGTAGACGGCCAGGAACCCGCTGCCGTGCGCGAGCGCGCCGCCGGCGTAGGCCAGCACGCACAGCGCCATCACCGCGATCGGGTAGAGCCCGGAGGCGGGCAGCGCGACATGGCGCAGCCCGAACGCGCCGAGCTTGCCGACCGCGAGGCCGAGCGCCGCGCCGATGGTCAGCTCCATGCCGATCTCGCCGAGTATCCGGTACCACGGCTCGATGTGACCCACGTGGGCGAAGGTGACCACCAGGATCACCACCGGCGCGTCGTTGAACCCGGACTCGGCCTCCAGCAAGCCGGTCAGCCGATGCGGCAGCGGCAGCTTGCGCAGCACCGAGAACACCGCGGCGGCGTCCGTGGAGGACACGATGGCGCCCATCAGGATCGCGGTGGACCAGTTGACGTCCAGCACAATCTTGGTGGCCAGCGCGGTGACCGCGACGCTCACCCCGACGCCGACCGTGGACAACACCGCCGCCGCCGGCACGGACGGCTTGATCTCCTTCCAACTGGTCGCTATCCCGCCCTCGGCGAGGATTACTATCAGCGCGGCATAGCCGAGCGTCTGGGTCAGTTCGGCGTTGTTGAAACCTATGCCGAGGCCGTCGGCCCCGATCACCATGCCGAGGCCGAGGTAGAGCAGCAGGCTCGGCAGCCCGGTCCTGGTCGCGAGGCGTACCGCGATCACTGCGGACAACATGACGATGGCACCCAGGAGCAATACCTGGTTGAGCTCGGGCACGGACACGTGCGTCACCTCCGGCGGTCGTCGGTCCGGCCACCCCCCAGGCGGCCACACGGAGTGCAGAACATGAAGGCAGGCGACGACGGGGGAACCGGCGACACCGCGAAAACGCAGGGAATCAGCGGGCCTTGGGACGGGGGGCCTGCCGCGCCGGCGAACCGGCGATCAATTACCTACGCCTGGCAAATATTTTACCAAAGCGAAGGATCCATACCCCAGAGGGGTCCCGTCTCGTACCCGTGGCTGTGATGCCGACGACGCTCGGCTTTTAAGGTGTCCCTTGCCGCACCGACCGCATAAGGACCTTGATGCCTCCCTCGAAGACGCCCGACCCGGAGCAGCCCCCCGGTGGCCAGGACGCCTCATCCGGCTGGGACGACTGGCCCACGGGCGAGTGGCCCACGTCGCAGTGGGCGGCCGCGGATCCGGTCGCGGCCCGGCGGCGCGCGGAAGAACGCGCGGAGCATGAGCGCGAAGCCGCCGCAGGGCAACAGCCGCCGCAGTCGCCGCAGTCGCCGTATGTCGAACCCGAGCCGTACGCCGAACCCGAGCCGTACGCACCGCGAGAGCCGTACGCACCCCAGGAGCCCTACCAGCCGTACGCCGCCCAGGAGCCCTACCCGCCCGACGAGCCCTACGCGGAGCCGGCCGCCCACGCCGTGCCGCCCGCGCCGCGCGCCGCCGAACCACCGCCGGCGATCCCCGAGCCGGTGTCCGTACCGGTCCCCGCGCCCGCGCCCGAGCCGCGCGCCGAGTCCCGGCCCGCGGCGGGGACCGCGCCCGGGTCCGAGCCCGAGCCCGAACCCGAGTCCGGATCCGAGCCCGCCGCCCCCGTGCCCGGTGCCACCGCCAAGGTCAAGGAACGACCGACGACCCCCAAGGGGCCGTCCAAGGCGTGGCGCCGGTTCCGGTTGACGGCCATCGTCTTCGTCGTGGTGCTCGCCATCGCGGCGGGCGGACTGGGCTGGTGGGGCTGGCAGTTGTCCCGCGACTCGTTCCCGCAGACCTCCGGCACGATCAAGGTGCCCGGACTGACCGGCAAGGTCGAGGTGATCCGCGACGGCAACGGCATCCCGCAGGTGTACGCGGACACGTCCGAGGACCTCTTCCGGGGACAGGGCTACGTACACGCCCAGGACCGGTTCTGGGAGATGGACGTACGGCGCCATATGACCGCCGGCCGACTGTCGGAGATGTTCGGCGACTCGCAGGTCAAGAACGACCGGTTCCTGCGCACGCTGGGCTGGCGCAAGGTGGCCGAGCAGGAGTACGCGGCACTCGCGCCGGAGTCGCAGAAGTTTCTCCAGGCCTACGCCGAGGGGGTCAACGCCTACCTCAAGGACCACAAGGGCGCGGACGCGTCCTTCGAGTACGCGCTCCTCGGCGTCGTGCACGACGGCTATAAGGCCGAGCCGTGGACCCCGGTGGACTCGGTCGCCTGGCTCAAGGCGATGGCCTGGGACCTGCGTACCAACATCCAGGAGGAGATCGACCGCGCGCTGCTGTCGGACAAGCTGACGGTCAATCAGATCGACGAGCTCTACCCGCCGTATCCCTACGACGTGAACAAGCCGATCGTGCGCGACGGCGCGATCGTCAAGGATCCCAAGGACGCCAAGATCGAGCGCTTCGCCCAGGACGCGCCGCCGCCGGTGCCCTCGAAGAACGCCCAGAACGCGCTGTCCAACCTGTCCGACTCGCTGGCCAACCTGCCCTCGCTGTTCAGCCAGAAGTCGTCCGGCGTCGGCTCCAATTCGTGGGTGATCGCGGGCAGTCGCACCACCACCGGCAAACCGCTCCTTGCCAACGACCCGCATCTGTCCCCGTCGTTGCCCTCGGTCTGGTACCAGATGGGCCTGCACTGCCGCACGGTCGGCCCGCAGTGCCAATACGACGTCTCCGGCTACACGTTCTCCGGCATGCCGGGGGTGATCATCGGCCACAACCAGAAGATCTCCTGGGGCTTCACCAACCTCGGCGCCGACGTGACCGACCTCTACCTGGAGAAGGTCCAGGGCGACGGCGTGCTCTACGACAGCAAGTGGGAGCCGTTCAAGGAGGTTCGCGAGGAGACCATCAAGGTGGCCGGCGGCGCCGATCGCAAGATCACCGTGCGGACCACCCGACACGGCCCGATCCTGACCGACGCCGACGCCTCCGACGACCTCAAGGACGTCGGCAAGAAGGCGCCGATCCCCGATCTGAGCCCGCAGCGCGAGGACGGCTACGCGGTCGCGCTGCGCTGGACCGCGCTGGATCCGGGCAACACGATGGATGCGCTCTTCCAACTCGACAAGGCGCAGAACTGGGCCGACTTCCGCGGCGCGCTGAAGAACTTCGACGCGCCCTCGCAGAACGCGATCTACGCCGACGTCGAGGGCCACATCGGCTACCAGGCGCCCGGCAAGATCCCGATCCGGCGCAGCGGTGACGGCCGCTGGCCGGTGTACGGCTGGGACCCCAAGTACGACTGGGTGGGCGCGATCCCGTTCGAGTCGCTGCCGTACTCCTACGACCCGCCGGAGGGGTACATCGTCACCGCGAACAACGCGGTGGTCTCGCCCGCGTATCCGTACCTGATCACCTCCGACTGGGGCTACGGCGCGCGCAGTGCGCGGATCGAGGAGATGATCACCAAGGCGCCGGGCAAGATCGACGCGGCGATGATGCAGCAGATGCAGGCGGACGACCTCAACCCGGTCGCCCCGATGCTGGTGCCCTACCTGCTCGGGGTCCGGATCGACGATCCGTGGGTGCGCGAGGCGCAGGACCTGCTCAAGGGCTGGAACATGCGCAACGACGCGGACTCGGGCGCCGCGGCCTACTTCAACGCGGTGTGGCGCCAGGTGCTGATGTTGGCGTTCGGCGACAAGATGCCGTTCTCGGTCCGCGCGGACAACGACTGCGCGAGCAATCCCAAGACCGGCCACGTGCAGTGCGGCAAGCGGGACGACTCGACCGCGCAGCCGGACGGCGGCGATCGCTGGAACGAGGTCGCCCGCACGCTGCTGACCACCCCGGAGAGCCCGTGGTGGAACATCTCCAAGAACCCGGGCACGATCACCACCCGCGACGGGCTGCTGCACAAGGCGATGGTCGAGGCGAAGAAGGACCTCACCTCGCGGCTCGGCAAGGACATCGACACCTGGTCGTGGGGTCGGCTGCACACACTGACCCTGAAGAACCAGACGCTGGGCACCGACGGGCCGGGCGTGGTCAAGTGGATGCTCAACCGCGGTCCGTACCGGATGGCCGGCGGCGAGGGGCTGGTCAATGCGACCGGGTGGAACGCCGCGCAGGGCTACGCGGTGACCACCGTGCCGTCGATGCGGATGGTGGTGGACCTGGCCGATCTGGACGCGTCGAGGTGGATCAACCTCACCGGCGCCTCCGGGCACGTGTGGCACGACAACTACACCGATCAGACCGAACTGTGGCGCCAGGGCAAGACGTTGCCCTGGCCGTTCACCCGCGCGGCGGTGGACAAGGCGGCCCAGCACCGGCTGACGCTGACGCCGGCCGCGCCGGCGCCACCACCCGCCGGGCCCTGATCTCAGGCCCCGATCGCGGCTCGCGGCGGTGCTACCGGGTGAACCGGTGCACCGCCGCGGGCGTCACCGCGATGTCCACCGGCACGTCGTGCGGCTCGGCCGGCACCCGGTCGAGCACCTCGCCGTCGTAGAGCAGCACCACCGTCACCGCCGAGGCGGGCAGCCGGGCGAGCGCCCGGTCGTAGGAGCCGCCGCCGCGCCCGAGCCGCACCCCCCGGCGATCCACCGCAAGGCCCGGCACCACGAGCACGTCCGCCGTGCGCACCCCCTCCGGGCCCAGGCGCGGCCCGATCGGCTCGCGCAGCCCGCGGCCGGCCGGCACCAGCGACTCCGGTCCCTGGTACACCGCCCAGTCCAGGTCGTCGTCCGCGAGCAGCACGGGCAGCAACACCCGCCGGGTCGACCCCGCGGCCAGGTCCTCGACCAACTCCCGGCCGCCCGGCTCGGACCCCACCGGCACATACGCCGCCACGGTGTGCGCGCCGGCCACCTCGGGGAGCGCGAGGAGCGCGGCGCGGAGCGCGCGACTCGCCGCGACACGCCGGTCCGACCCGACGCGTGACCGTGAGTGCGTCAACTGTGACCTCAGCGTGGCCTTGTCGTTGAGGATGTCCTTCATGCTGTTCCCTGAATGACGTGTTTGGACGGGTTATCGAAGGAGTCCGCGCAATCGACACAGTTCGCGCCACCGCACCGGACCCGGACGCCGCATGGGCCTGACATTCGAACGCCTCCTGATCATCCTGCTCGTCGGCGCCCTCGCGGTCGCGGTCGGCTCGCTGACGGTCGCCGTGCGCCGGCTGCGCGCGCTCGCCGGGAACGAACTGCCCGAGCTGCGCCACGAGGTCACCCGGCTCGAACTCAGCCGCGCCGAACTGGAGCGGTTGTCCGTCACCGACCCGCTGACCGGCGTGTGGAACTACCGCTACCTGCAACTGGTGCTCGACCGCGAGGTGATGCGGGCCGGCCGGTTCGGCCGGCCGCTCGGGCTGCTCATGCTCGACCTCGACCACTTCCGCACGGTCAACGAGCGACACGGCCACCAGTGCGCGGGCGCGGTGTTGCGCGAGGTGGCCCAGCGGCTCGCCCTGGAGATCCGCCAGGTGGACACGATCGCCCGGTACGGCGGCGAGGAGTTCGTGATCCTGCTGCCCGAGACCGACGCGGCCGGCGCGGCCAAGGTCGCCGAACGGCTGTGCTACGCCGTGCGACGGGGCACGTTCGGGCCGGCCGGCGACCCGGTCCGGCTGACCTTGGCGATCGGCACCGCGGTGCTCCCCGGCGACGGCACCCACTCGGCGACCCTGCTGCGCGCCGCGGACCGGGCGCTGGCCCGGGCCAAGAGCGCCGGCGGGGACCGGTTCTGCGGCCCCCGTCCGGCCGAGAGCGGCCCGGCGGCCGAGACCGCGCCGCCGGCCGACAACCGGCCAATCGTCGGACTCCACGGGACCCCCGGTGATCTCACCCGTTAGTGTGCGCCCATGCCTGAGCGTCAGCCGTTTCACATCACCAAGGCCGTGATTCCCGCCGCCGGTCTGGGGACTCGCTTCCTGCCGGCGACCAAGGCCACGCCGAAGGAGATGCTCCCGGTGGTGGACACGCCGGCCATTCAATACGTGGTGGAGGAGGCGGTCGCGGCCGGGCTGAGCGACGTGCTGATGGTCACCGGGCGCAACAAGCGCGCGCTGGAGGACCACTTCGACCGGGCCTACGAGCTCGAGCACGCGCTGGCCGCGAAGGGCGATGTGGACCGGCTCAAGCTGGTCCGCGAGTCCAGCGAGCTGGCCGCCATCCACTACGTGCGCCAGGGCGATCCGCGCGGCCTGGGGCACGCGGTGTCCTGCGCCCGCCCGCATGTGGGCGACGAGCCGTTCGCGGTGTTGCTCGGCGACGACCTGATCGACCCGCGCGACCCGCTGCTGAGCACGATGTTGCGGGTACGCCGCGAGCTGGGCGGCAGCGTCGTGGCGCTGATCGCGGTCGACCCGGCGCAGATCCACCTCTACGGCTGCGCGGCGGTGGAGATGTTGCCCGAGGGCGTCTCGGAGCCCGGCGTGGTGCGGGTGACCGACCTGGTGGAAAAGCCCGAAGCGGGCACCGCGCCGAGCAACTTCGCGGTGATCGGCCGCTACCTGCTCGACCCGGCGGTGTTCGACGTCCTGGAGCACACCCCGCCCGGCCGCGGTGGCGAGATCCAGCTGACCGACGCCTTGCGGGTGCTGGCCGGCCGCGAGTTGGCCGAGGGCGGCACGGTGCACGGCGTGTTGTTCACCGGGCGCCGCTACGACACGGGCGACCGGGCCGACTATCTGCGCGCCATCGTGAAGTTGGCGTGCGAGCGTGAGGATCTGGGACCGGAGTTCCGGACCTGGCTGAGGCAGTACGTGAACGAGGAGATGCAGGCATGAAGAGCGTCGAGGACCACCTGGCCGGGATCCTCGGGCGGATCGCACCGCTGGCCCCCCTCGAACTGCAACTGCTCGACGCGCACGGCAGTCTCCTGGTCGACGAGGTCGCCGCCACCGGCGACCTGCCGCCGTTCGACAACTCTTCGATGGACGGCTACGCGGTACGCCTGTCGGACGTGGCCGACGCGGGGGAGCAATACCCGGTGGTGCTCGAGGTGGTGGACGACATCGCCGCGGGCAACGAGCCCAAGACGGCGATCGGTTCCGGCACCTGTGCCCGGATCATGACCGGCGCGCCGCTGCCCGAGGGGGCCGAGGCGATCGTCCCGGTGGAGTGGACCGACGCGGGCATGCCGACGGTGCGGATCACCCGGGCGCCGGCGAGCGGCCAGTTCATCCGGCGCCGCGGCGACGACGTGAGCGCGGGGCAGACCGTGCTCGACGCGGGGACCACGATCGGCGCCGCCCAGGTCGGTCTGCTCGCCGCGATCGGTCGCGAGCGGATCCGGGTCCGGCCCAAGCCGCGCGTGGTGATCCTGTCCACCGGCAGCGAGTTGACCCAGCCCGGCCGACCGATCGGCCCGGGGCAGATCCGCGACTCGAACAGCTACATGCTCACCGCCGCCGCGCGCGAGGCGGGCGCCATCGCCTACCGGGTGGGCAACGTGCCCGACGACCCGAAGATCCTGATCGACACGATCGAGGACCAGCTGATCCGGGCCGACGTGGTGGTCACCACCGGCGGGGTCAGCGCGGGCGCCTACGACGTGGTCAAGGAGGTGCTCTCCGAGCTGGGCACGGTCGAGTTCGGCAAGGTCGCGATGCAGCCGGGGATGCCACAGGGGTTCGGCGTGATCGGCCCCGACGAGACGCCGATCTTCACCCTGCCGGGCAACCCGGTCAGCGCGTTCGTCTCGTTCGAGGTGTTCGTCCGCCCGGCGCTGCTGCGCATGCAGGGCGCCGAGGTCACCGATCGGCCGACCGTGACCGCCTCCTGCTCGACGGCGCTCGAATCGCCCGAGGGCCGCCGTCAGTTCCTGCGCGCCTGGTACACCCCGCCGGTCGCGGGCGTCGGCGCGGGCACTGTGGAACCGGTCGGCGGCACCGGCTCGCACCTGCTGGGCAGCCTGGCCAAGGCGAACGCGTTGATCACCCTGCCGGCCGAGGTCACCGAGGTGGCCGCGGGCGGCGAGGTGTCCGTGCTGCTGCTCGGCTGAGCGCCACGACCGCGTCCGGGCGGCCCGCGCATGCGGGCCGCCCTGTTGTGCCTCTAACGTTGCCCCAGCACGACACAGGGCTGTTCGGTACACACCTATGAGGTGGAAAGTTGACGCGCGGCGCCAAGAACCTCACGCACCTCGACGAGGCCGGCGCGGCCCGCATGGTGGACGTCACGGCCAAGGAGATCTCGGTCCGCACCGGATCGGCCTCGGGCCGGGTACTCGTCTCGGCCCGCGTGATCGAACTCCTGCGCGGCGAGGGCATGCCCAAGGGCGACGCGCTGGCCACCGCCCGGATCGCGGGCATCATGGCCGCCAAGCGCACCCCCGACCTGGTACCGCTGTGCCACCCGATCGCGCTGCACGGCGTCGCGGTGGACCTGACGGTGCTCGACGACGCGGTGGCGATCACCGCGACGGTACGCACCGCGGACCGCACCGGCGTCGAGATGGAGGCGCTGACCGCGGTCTCCGTCGCGGCGCTGACGGTGGTGGACATGATCAAGGCAGTGGACCCGGGCGCGGTGATCACCGACGTGCGGGTGGAGCAGAAGACGGGCGGAGTCTCCGGCGACTGGCGACGGGACACCGGGACAGCAGCCACACAACGCGACGGAGGGCAAGTCTGATGCGAGCCATGGTGATCACCGTGTCCACGCGCGCGGCAGCCGGGACCTATCAGGACGAGAGCGGTCCGGTGATCGTGCGCGGGCTGCAGGCGCTGGGCTTCGAGACGCGCGGCCCGCAGATCGTGCCCGACGGCGAACCGGTCGCCCAGGCACTGCGGGACGCGGTCTCCGGGCACTACGACGTGATCATCACCACCGGGGGGACCGGGCTCAATCCGTTCGACCAGACCCCGCAGATGACCAGCCGGGTGATCAGCTTCGAGGTGCCGGGCATCGCCGAGGCGATCCGGATGGAGAACTTCGAGCGGGTGCCCACCTCGATCCTGTCCCGCGGCCTGGCGGGTGTGGCGATCACCCAGGACTCGCACTGGACCTACCGCAGCCTGATCGTCAACCTGCCCGGCTCGCCGGGCGGCGCGCAGGACGGGATCAACGTGCTGGCCAAGGTGCTGCCGCACGTGGTGTCCCAGCTCCAGGGCGGCGACCACCAGCAGGGCGGCGGCTTCGGCGGCGGGGGCGGGTTCGCCGGCGCGGGCGGTGCCGGTGCCGGTGGGCAACAGCAGCCCGCGCCGGGCGGTGGCGGCTACCAGGGCGGCTTCGGCGCCGGGGGCGGCTACCAAGGCGGCGGCGCGGGCGGCGGGTTCCAGGGCGGCGGGGGCTACGGAGGGGCGCAGCAGCCGCCATGGGGCACGCGCTGAGCCGCGGGTGGCCGGTGGAGCTCACCGAGGGCCGGGTCACCCTGCGCCCGATCCGGGCCCGGGACGCGGTCGCCTGGCAGGAGGTGCACACCCGCAATCGGGACTGGCTGCGCCGCTGGGAGGCGACCGTACCGCCGGGGTCCGCGGCCGGTCGGCGGCCGACGTTCCGGCAGATGGTGCGCTTTTTGCGGGCCGAGGCGGGCGCCGGGCGGATGTTGCCGTTCGTGGTGTTGTACGACGGGCAACTGGTCGGGCAGGTCACCGTCGCCGGGATCACGTGGGGCTCGATGTGCTCGGCGCACGTCGGCTACTGGGTGGACGAGCGGGTGGCCGGCCTGGGGGTGATGCCGACGGCGGTGGCGCTGGTGTCCGACCACTGCTTCTTCCGGCTCGGGATCCATCGCCTGGAGGTGTGCATCCGGCCGGAGAACCGGGCCAGTCGGCGGGTGGTGGACAAGCTGGGCTTTCGCGAGGAGGGTCTGCGCCCGCGCTACCTGCACATCGACGGCGACTGGCGCGACCATCTCGCCTACGCGTTGAACGCCGAGGAGGTCCCGGAGGGACTGCTGATGCGGTGGCGTGCCTACCGGGAGAGCCGGGGGTTCACCTGGTAGTGGCATCTCTTCGGTGTCGATCCCGCCATATCGACACATCGATGTCGCGACTTCGCTACTCTCCCGGAGATATGAGCGGTGTCACCTCGGCAGACCCCAGAGCCTCCGGGAGAACGACGGTCCCGAACGCCCTGACCGGCTCAGCTGTATCCACAGTCGCGACAATCCCGACAGTCATGCCAGTCGGGTTCGTCACACGGGCATCATTCGTCACATGGGCATCAGTGCGGATCGGGCGACACACCGTGCCTAATCCGACGATGCGGTGCCCATCCGGCTTAGCGTGTGAAGCGTGAACGGCAGCGGCCTGATCTACGCAGCGATCGTGGGGGCCTGGGCTGCCTATCTGGTGCCCATGTGGCTTCGCCGACAGGACGAGCTGAACGAGGCCCGGCCGACCGAACGATTCACCACCGCGATCCGGATCCTCTCCCGCCGCGGCGCGTTCGAACGCCGATCGGCGCGGGCGGTCGCGGAGGCGGGCCCGGGGGGTGCCGAAGGCGCGGGGTCCGCTCGGTCCGTGGGGTCCGTCGGGGCGGTCGGGTCGGTGGGCTCCCCGGGATCGGCGGCCGGCTCGGGCGGGTCGTCCGGGTCCGCCGGGTCGGTGGGCTCTTCGGGATCGGCCGGCTCTGCCGGGACCTTCGGGTCGCCTCGGTCCGCCGGGTCGTCCGGGTCCGGCGGCGCCAAGGGCAAGAGCGGTGTGGGCAAGCGGCCCGCCGGGCCGGTGCGGCGGGACGACGGGCGGGCCGCGTTGTTGACGCGGCGGCGTCGGGTGATCGCGAGCCTGTTCGCCACGTTCACCGCCGGGGCGATCCTGGCCGGCGTGGCGGGGCTCGCGTGGGTGTGGCTGCCGGCCGTGCCCGGTGTGCTGTTGTCCGCGTACATCGTCCACCTGCGGGTCCAGGAACGCCGTCGCTACGAGGCGGGCCTGCGCCGACTCGGCCGACCCGTGGGCAAGTCGGGCACGGCGGCCGACGGCGGTCCCGCCGCCGAATCGCGGGTGCGGACCAAGGCGCCCGACGGCGCCGCCGCCGAACCCCGTACGCCCACCCCGCCGGCCGGCGGCGAGGCGCGTACGGCCCGGCCGCCGCGCGCCGGCGGCTCGGGCTCGGGTTCGGGCTCGTCGAGCGGCTCGGCCCGCGGCAGGCGCGACCCGAAGGCGGAGGAGCCCGCGCTGGCCGAGTGGATCGCCGAACTGGCCACCGGCGACGGCCCGCACGACCGCGACTCGTGGGACCCGGTACCGGTCCCGCTGCCCACCTACGTGACCGCCCCGGTGGTCCCGCGCGGCGACGCCGAACCGGAGCCGGAACGCCCGCAGATCCACGCGGTTCCCGACCCCCACCCGGCCGAAGCGTCGCGCCCGTCCACCCCGTTGTTCGACCAGTACGCCGAGGACACCCGCGCCGGTTACGGCGCCTCGGTCGACTCGCTGCCGCTGTACGAACACGAGTGGCGCCGGGCCGGCAACGAGTGAATACCCGTGCGCGACCCACCTCGGCGAGGTGGTAATGTTTCTCCTCGTTGGGCCTGTGGCGCAGTCTGGTAGCGCACCTCGTTCGCATCGAGGGGGTCTGGGGTTCAAATCCCCACAGGTCCACACGGTTCGAAAGCCCCGCCGGATTCTTCCGGCGGGGCTTTCGACATTTCCTGCGGCGTTGGGGGAATCCCGTTGCGCGCGGCGGTGTTGCTCGTGGTGGTCGCGCCGCGACCACCTTGGGTGAGCGGGTCGTTATTACGGTCGCGTAGCCGAGGACGGGACTGCCAACATCGGGTGACATGGCCGAGCTATTGAATCCACACGGGAACCTGTCCGAAATCAACTCTTATGTGGCTATCGGCGACAGCTTCACCGAAGGTGTCGGCGACCCCGGGCCCGACGGGAACTACCTCGGGTGGGCCGATCGGTTCGCGGCTCGGTTGGCGGTCGAGCGGCCGGGGTTGCGGTACGCGAATCTCGCGGTGCGCGGGAAGTTGATGCACCAGATCATCGAGGAGCAGGTGCCGCTGGCGATCGCGGCGCGGCCCGATCTGGTGACGTTGTGCGCGGGTGGGAACGACGTGTTGCGGCCCGGGAGCGATCCGGACCGGCTGGCGGCCGAGTACGAGGAGGCGGTCGCCGCGTTGACGGCGGCGGGCGCGCGGGTGGTGGTGTTCACCGGGTTCGATACGCGGTGGGTGCCGGTGCTCAAGCTGATTCGGGGCAAGGTGGCCACCTACAACGAGCTGTTGCGGGCGGTCGCGGATCGGTACGACTGCCTGGTGGCGGACATGTGGGGGCTCACCTCGCTGCATGATCGGCGGGCCTGGAGCGAGGACCGGTTGCACCTGTCGCCGGAGGGGCACGACCGGGTGGCGCTCAAGGTCGGGCGGGCGCTCGGGTTGGCCGTGGAGGGCGACCCGGATGCGCCGTGGCCGGCGGAGGAGGTCGAGGTCACCGCGGGCGCTGCGCGGCTGGAGAACGTCCACTGGGCGCGGGAGCACCTGGTCCCGTGGATCGGACGGCGGCTTCGTGGGCAGTCCTCGGGCGACCACGTCACCGCGAAGCGGCCGGAGTTGGCACCGCTGGACATCGTCCCGATCACGCCGCCTTCGGCGAGTCGACAGGCGTCGTAGCGGGTCGGTCTGCGCCCGTTGGCGCCCCGTGTTCGGGCGATGGCCCGTGCCGGGTGCCCGGGTTGTCCTCAAGCGCCGGACGGGCTGGGGTGGTTGGCGTCCCGGCGTGGCGTGGGCCTGTGTCGGTTGTCCTCAAACGCCGGACGGGCTGGATTGGTTGCGCTCTCGGGTGCGGCTGGGCTTGCCGAGGCTTGTCCTCAAGCGCCGGATGGGCTGGGGTGGTTGGCGTCCCGGCGTGGCGTGGGCCCGAGTCGGTTGTCCTCAAACGCCGGACGGGCAGGGGTGGTTGGCGTCCGGGCGTGACGTGGGCATGCGTCGCTTGTCCTCAAGCGCCGGACGGGCTGGTTTGGTTGCGCCCCCCGGTGTGGCTGGGCTTGCGCCGGGTTGTCCTCAAACGCCGGACGGGCTTGGTGGGGCTTGCGGGTGTGCGTTGGGGTTGGCGTTCGGTGCCGGACGGGCTGGGGTGGTTGGTGTCCCGGCGTGACGTGGGCTCGGGTTGGTTGTCCGCGAGCGCTGTACGGGCTGGATTGGTTGCGTTCTTGGGTGCGGCTGGGCTTGTTTCCGAGTTGCTAGGGGCTGGGTTCCGCTGCTGCGCCCAGGAGGAGTAGGTGGGCGGATCTGGTTACCGTTTGTTCGACTTCCTGCATCGTCATTCGCCCGAAGGCCCAGCTGAACAGGGCGCCTTCCCAGGCGATGCCCAGCAGGTGGACGAATTCGTCGGGGGCTTTGGATTCGTCGGCTATTGCCGTGCGGAACATCGTGTTCATGATGCGGTTGATTTCGCGGTGGCAGTCGCCGACGCCCGGGTCGCTGGAGCCGAGGGCGTGGATCAGGGCGGCCGTGAGCCTCGGGTGACGGGCCATCGTGCGGCAGGTATCGCGGAGGATCGCGCAGACCCGTTCCGCCGCGTCGGCGCCCTGCGGGTGGGCCGTGTCGCTGCGTTCGAGGGCGGCCATCCATTCCAGGTGGGTGGCGGCCAGCAGGTGGTCCTTGGAGGAGAAGTGGCGGTAGATGGTGGCCGAGGAAAGGCGGGACAGGCGGACCACGTCGCGCATTTGCACGCTGTCGTAGCCGCCCGCCGCGGCCAGGTCGCGGGTCGCGTCGATGGCCCGCCGGCGTATGTCCTGCTCCCGCGTGACGGACACCGGCGCAGCCTCTCTCGCTAGTGCCGGGCGCGGCACTGGGTCCGGGTCTAGATCCAGGTGCTGAACCACATGCGATCCAGCCACCCGCTGCGGGTGATCGTCTCACCGGTGAAGATCGGATAGAAGTAGAGGAAGTTCCAGGCGATCAGGGCGATGATCGCGACGACCCCGGCGGTTCCCCATGCGCGTCGGCGTTCCGTGGCTCCCG